>NZ_JAUNSF010000074.1 GCF_030539355.1 Sutterella sp. | reverse complement strand
TTAACGACCTGATCTATAAGAATTTTTTCGACTTTAAGCTGTCAAAGACAGGAGAACTTCGGGTCACGCTCCGTACACTTCACTGTATCGCAGAATTCAATTTCAAGCAATCTTTTTCGAAGCAACCCTTGCGGCAAGATTAGGCAAATTTACAAAGAGCGCGCTTTTCCTCGGACTGTTGGGCATCATCGCCGGTCCCCTCCGCTTATTTTGCTTGTGCTACGTATTTACCCTTATTGACAGTTACTTCTGTTCGTGCACGGATAAGCATTCCCTTTGGCACGCATCAAGCAGTTTTTGGCATTTTTTTCATTGTGACACACAAAAATAATCCCCCGGACCCTCCTCCCCGAAGGGAGGGGATCCGGGGGATCCGGGTGTGCCGCCCCTCGCGGGGCGGCACGTTGCCGAAGGAAGGAACGTCACTCGGCCACCGGGTTGGGCGCGACCGTGATCTGGGCCTCGGCTGCCGCGGGGATCGTGGCAGCGGGCTTGATCACTTCCTCGATGTCCTCGATCACATCGGCCTCGATCGGGTCGTCGACCACGTCCTGGAACGAGAAGTGACCGAGCATGCCGAAGGAGATCTCATCGGCCGCGAGACCGGCGTAGACGCGGGCGTCGAGGTAGCGCGCGAGCGCGGACGACCCCGTGAGCACCCAGGTGCGGGCGGCCGTCGTGTCGATGCCGCTCACGGTCTGCTTCGAGGACGTGATCACGTAGGTCGAGTCCGCCGTGACACCCGCCGCGGTGATCGCGCCCGAGGCGTTGTAGAGCACCGCGTCGCCGCCCGAGTAGACAGCGCCGACCGTGATCGAACCGGGCTTCGAGCTGTCGGTCGAGGTGCGGTAGATGTCAACCCACTGCGTGCCGACGACGTTGCCGGTGGCGATCGAGCCCTTGTTCGTCAGGATCGTGACGCTCTCGCCGTCGACGCGCTTGAGCGCGACCGAGGTCGTGTCCGCCTTGTCGTAAAGACCGGTCGAGATCTCGACCGAGCCCGCAGCGTGGAGCCAGCCCGCCGTGACGGTGGAGCCGTGCAGCGACACGTTGCCGAGCACCTGCAGTTCCTCGTCGGACGTGCCGTCGGCCTCGACGAACGAGATCGCGCTGTTGACGCCGTTGACGACGAGGTCGCCGAAGACGTTGCCGGAGTTCTCGGCGTTCACGGTGATCGTCGTCTTCGAGTCATCGACGCCGATGCGGATGTCGCCGTCCGCGTCCACGTTGATGTGCTCGATGTAGTTGGCGCCGTAGGCCTCGCCGTCCGCGTTATAGCGCGTGGTGCTCGCCAGCGAGACGTTGTTCGCGGTGATGTTCACCCTGGCCGCGGAGACGCCCGTGTCCTCGACGATGTTCGTCTGGATCACGTCGCCCTGGGCGGCGGAGAGCGTCACCTCGGAGAGCTTCACCTGCGCGAGCGGCGATTCGTCGCCCGTCGTCTCGCCCGCGACGGTGTCGACGACAAGCGCGGCGATGCGCACGCCGTCCTTCATCGTGACGTTCCCCGAGGTCGAGGCGACCTCGGCCGAGGCGCTCTTCTGTCCGCTGATGACGGCGGAACCCGAGAGCGTGACGTCGTTCGCGGCCGTGAGGCTCACGCTCGTGTCGTTCTCGAGACCCGAGAAGATGAGCGTGCCGCCTGAGACCGTGAGCGCGCCGCCTGCGTTCATCGCGATCTTTCCGCCCGAGTAGATGAAGGAGGTGCCCGACGTGGCGATGTCGCCCGTCGTTCTGATCGTGAGCCCGTCAGAGGCCGCGAGGTACGATTCGCCGCCGAGGTCGGCCGAGGCGGCCTTCACCGAGAAAGTCCCGCCCGAGAGCAGCTGTCCGGTGCCCTCCATGACGTAGGCTCCGTTCGAGACCGTCGTCGTGAAGTCCTTCGAACTCGCGATCACGGCGCCGTCGAGGATCGTGACGCCCGAGACCGCGGAGAGCTTGACCGTGCTGGCGGCGCTCATCTTGCCGGAGAGCGCAAGACCGCCCGCGGCGGTGAGGGCCACGTCGTTCGTGATCTCCGTGGCCTCGTCGCCGAAGTCAACCGTCATCGTGGCGGTCGAGTCAGTGCTCTGCAGGCGCAGATTCCTGAGGGCCTCCGTGTTGCCCGAGGAGCCCGTCGCGGTGCCGTTGATGGCAAGCTCCGTGCTGCCGACGCGCAGCACCGTCGAGGTGTCGTCGGTGCCGATCGAGGCCGCGGTGATCGAGACGCCCTTGGCGGCCTTGACCTCGCCGGCGGGTTCGCCGGTGCTGGCGTTGGCCGCGCGCGAGACAACCGACATCTGACCGGCGTCGATGTTGGCCGACCCGGAGGTGGAGTTCACCGTGTAGAGCGTCAGCGTTCCGGTCGAGGACTTGTCCGCGGTCGCGACCCAGATGTCGCCCGTCGCCGTGGCGGCGAGCCACGTGTCGGTCGACTGGTCAAGGAGCGAGGTCCTGAGCGTGACGAGGATCTGCGCGTCCTCGGCGCCGATGCCGCCCGTGCCGCCGTCAAGCGTGACGGTGTTTCCGATGACGGTGCCGTACACGGCGTCCGAGTAGGTCGAGACCGACGGGGCGTACGCGTAGAGTCCGCGGTCGCCGATCAGCCTCAGCTTGGAGCCGGCGTTGGCGGACTTCACCGTGAGGAGCTCGTTCTTCACGCTCTGCAGATAGATGCTGCCGAGTGCCGTGAGGTCGACGTAGCCCTCGGTCTGGCTCGTGCTCACCGTGACGGCGCGCTTCAGGCTGAGCGTGAACGTGCCGTCATCGTTCCAGACGAGGTCGCCCACGCCCGCTCGCGCGAGCTTCGCGAAGAGTTCGCGCCCCTCCTTGGTCGAGTAGGTGAGCTCGGAGGTGTTGTAGGTCACGGAATCAAGCGAGTCGCCGATCGAGCCCTGGACCGCGAGCGTCACCGTCCTGCCGGTGATGTCGGCCTTGGACGAGGTCGAGCCGCCCGCGCCGTCAAGGATCGACTGCGAGATCGCGTAGAGGAGCGAGTACTCGGAGAAGCCGTAGTACTCGGCGTTCGCAGCCTCGTAGAGCTTGGTGCCGGCGGTGGCGGTCTGAGCCGCGATGTAGGCGTCGGCCGTCTCATAGCCCGAGAACTTCGCCTTCAGGGTCTCGCACTCGGCCTTCACGTCGTCCGAGAGCGCTTCGTAGCTCTCCGCGGAAAGCTCGCTGTACGCCTCGTAGCGCGCGAATTCCTGCCTGATGGCCGCCTCGAGGGCACCGATGACATCCGCCTTCTGAGCCGCGGCGGCCTGGGAGCCGTCCGTGTCGCCATCGATGATGATGCCGGCGGTCTTCCAGGACTCGATGCGGTCGTCCGTGTTGATCGCGTCCTCCTTGTCGGCGGTGTAGGCCTGCACGAGGCTGCCGCTCACGACGATATTCACGTCGCCGCCCGCGGTGATCGTACCGACGCTGAGATCGGTCTCGCTCGTGAGATCAATGTCGCCCGCGGCGGAGACGCTCACGTACTTGCGGTTGGTCTTGTCGCGGATCCAGGCGGTCGTGCCCTCCTGCGAGATCGTGGCCGTCACGGAGCCCGAGGCACTCGAAAGGTCGAAGATCGTCGAGGCGGCGTTCGTCAGCTTGAGGTCGCCGTTGGTCTTGAGCGACAGCGTGTTCATCGCGCTGTGGCTGCCCCAGCTCGAGCCGTAGAAGGCGCCGGTCACGTCAAGCGTCACGCCGTCGGCGAGACCCGTCGCGTCCACGTAGACGCTGTTGCCCGCGTGCACCCAGAGCGTGAGGTTCTCAACGCCCGAGCTGCCGTAGAGCTTGATCGCGTTCGAGCCCGTGCCGACGTAGCCCTTCGTCGCCGAGGACGAGAGCACGATGTTCGAGGCGCCCGAGATGCCGGCCGTCTCGGAGCCCGAGGTGATGCCGACGTAGCGCTGACTCGAACTGCTCGCGATGGCGTTGAGGTACACCTCACCGCCATCGGTCGTGAGCAGCCCGCCGAGCGAGAGGTTTCCGCCCGTGACCTTGACGTCGATCTTGCCGTTCGCGGTCGAGGTGCCGATCGTGATCTCGTTGTCGGCCTTCACCGCATAGGTGGCAGTCGTCGTGGTGCTCGTCACCGTCGTCTTCTGATAGTAGTCGTAGCCGCTGAAATGGATGCCCTGGCTGTACTCGGTCCAGGAGTAATCGGTCGTTTTCGTGAGGCCCTCGTCCACCGTCTCCGTCTCGCCGAGCACGAGGAACTTGTTGTCGCCCCAGTCGATGCCCGAGAGCACGCCGAGCGTCGCTCCGGTCGCAGGACTTTCCTTGCGCGTCGTCGTCTCGTTGTCCCACCAGGAGTCGATCGTCCAGGCGCCCTCGTACATGCCGAAGAGCGAGAACCAGCGCTTCGTGCGCTCGACATGGGTTTTCACCGTGCCCCAGGTCCTCGACCACCAGTAGGCGAGCCCCTCGAGCGGCTGGTAGGCGGTGTAGCCCTCGACGGTCGCTTCGTTCACTCTCTGGCCGTCCACGAGGTCCCAGGTCGTGGTGACCCCGTCCATGTACTGCGTGACCTTTGCCGAGCGCGTTGAGTCCGCGTAGGCCGTGTCGGTGATCAGGATCGAGCCGCCCGTCTTGGTGCCCGTCGTGATGTTTCCGAGCGAGACGTTGTAGCCCGTGACGTTGATCGTCACGTCGGCGACGCCGTCGCTCGCGACGATCGTTCCGCCGCCCGTGTTGGCGATGCGGCCCGTGAGGTAGACGTGGCCCGCCGTGGGCGTAATGTCCTCGATGACGAGCTGGCTGGTGGCCGGGTTGTACCAGATGGCCGGCACCCAGGAGAGCACGCCGTCCGCCTCGACGTAGGTGGCCGACTGGACGAGGTAGTCGTCCGAGTAGACGTTGAAGGACTTCGGCGACCCGCTTGCCTGCCACGCAGCCTTGATGGCGTCGATGCGTTCGGTGACCTCCGTGTTGTTCGGGTCAATGTTGATCACGAAGGAGTTGAAGCCCGAGCGGATGGTGCCGTTCACATTGATCATGTCGGCCGAGATGATGACGTCGCCGCCGGCGATCACGCCGCCGCCGCCCGACTTCGTTTCCGTGCTCGACGAGGTCTCTTCGGCCCAGAGATCCTCGACCTTGCTCTGGCCCACCGTGTAGATGCCGCTCACGTATGACTGCGTGACCGAGCCGGTCTCGGAGGCGAGCGTGATCGAGCCCGAGGCGTAGACGCGCACGCTCGTCGGGATGTAGATGTCGCCGAGGCTCTGCACCGAGAGGCTGCCCACGTTGTTGTAGACAGTGCCGGTGATGTTGATGCCGCTCGTGACCGGGATCGTCGTGCGCGTCCCGTCCGCGGCGGTGGCATAGACGGTCTTGCCGCCAGCGAAGACGGAGCGGATCGTGACCTTGGCCGCGCTGTCCGAGGGCGAGGAGTTCACCGTGCCCTTGAAGTTTCCGAGGCTCGTCACGGACGTCCCGTTCCAGGTGACCGAGCCGCCCTGGCTCTGGATGCCGAGATTGGAGACCTCAAGCACCGCGTTGGATGTGTTCGTGATGTTGAGATGGTCGGCGGCCTTGGCCGTGATGGTTCCGGTGCCCTCGACGCTGTCCGACGAGATCTTCACCGAGCCGCCGGCGAGGTTGAGGTCCGAGACCTTGATGGTCTGCACAGTGCTCGACTTCTCGATGCGCGAGAGGTTGCCCGAGGCGTCGCGCGAGGCGTAGCCGTCGGCCACCATCTGCTCCTCAAGGAGCTTGAGTTCGGTCTGGTAGGCGAGCTGCGCCGTCGAGCCGTTCGCAGTCTCGGCGATGAGCGTGAGGAGCTGCTCGTAGCGCGTCCAGTACTCGTTCGTGAGCGATGTCGTGCCCTGGACGACCGTGCCCTCAGTGCTGCCCTCGCCCCAGGACCACGAGATCTCACCGGTCGGGGTAAGGACGTTGCCGTAGGCGTCGGTGTACGTGTAGCCGGAGCCCACGTCGCTGCCCACGTAGAAACCGCTGATCGTCAGATCGGCGCTCGTCGTGCGTCCGGCCTGCAGCAGCCCCGTGACGGTGACACGGCTGTCGTCCGTGAAGCCCGAGGCGGTCGTGCCGAAGGCGGTGCCGGCGATCCTCACCGTGCCCGCGTTCTGCGAGGTCCAGCGGTAGGACTTGCTCACCTCCTCGAAGTCGGTGACCGAGGTCTTCGCATGAACCGTGATGTCCGAGCTCGAGATCACGTCACCGGCGACATTGACCGTGTCGGTGAGATTGAAGGTGTCTTTGAGCTCCAGCCCGAGGGAGTTGACGAGCGACCAGCAGTAAGCCTGCGCGTAGGCATAGACCTTGAGCGAGGAGAGCGTGCCCTCCCCGTTCTTGCCTGCGTAGAGCCCGACCGTGCCGTAGGAGTCGATCTTCGCGCCCTTCTCAAGCGAGACGGCGTTCCTGCGGTTCACGCTGAGCGTGAGCAATGAGGTCGAACCGCCCGAGAGACCGTACTGCTGCGCGATGTTCTCTGCGTGCAGATCCGTTGCGTCAGAGGCAGCGAGAATCACCGATCCGGTGGTCGAGGTGGCGCTGAGCTCGGCGCCGCTCTTCACCGTCACGAGATTGTCCTGGTTGATTGTATGGGTGCCCGTGACGTTCACCATCGTCATGACGAGGCCGCCGTCGACGCCCTTGCCGCGCACGTCATAGGTGTAGGCCGAGCTTGCGTCAAGCACGAGACTCGCGCCGGAGGTGAGCTTCGCGCTCCCCACCTCGACCGCCGACGAGCGGTTCGAGGTCGTCGTGATGCCGTTGACGGTGAGTCCGCCGAGACCGAAGAGGTAGCTCTTGAGCATGAGGCCCGACGTGAAGGTGTCGTCCGAATAGGGCGAGAGCGAGATCGTCGTGTCGGCGAGCAGATACTGGTCGCCCGTGGTGCTGATCACCGTGCCGTCGGCGACCGAGACCTTCGAGGCACCCGTCATCGTGGCGGTGATGCGCGAGCCCGAGCCGCCCACGGCGTCAATCTTGAAGTTTTCCGCGGCGAGCGTGAGCGTCTCCTCGACGAGGGCCGCGATCGACGCGTCGCCCGACACGGCCCACTCGCCCTTCACGTTCACGAAGGCGTTCGAGGTGTCGGTGTAGGTGATCGACGCGCCCGGCGCGGTCTCGATGATCTGGAAGAAGCCCGCGGAGTTCGCGCGCAGGGCGACGTTCGCCTGGCTGAACGCCGCCGCGGTGAGCCCGGCGAGCGTGGTTCCGGAGACGCCGGAGAGATTGAGCGTCGTCGTGACGCCGTGCTCAATGTTCGCCCCGTTGACGCCGATCGCGAGCACGGAAACGTAAGTCCTCGCGATGGCCTCGCTGTTGTAGATCGTGTACCCGCTCGCAAGCGCCGAGAGCTCGGTGCCGGTGACGTTTCCGTCCGCGTCCGTGACGGGCTCGAGGAAGGTGTTCCCGGAGACGTCCGTGGTCGCCGACGTGGTGTTGCGCACCGTGGCCGAGTTCGTGGTCTGGTTGGCGATGCCGCCGTCATAGGCGGAGACGGCGGCCGAGAGGTTCATGGCGCTCCCTGTCGCGTCCCCCTCAAGGCCCGCGGCCGCGAGGACGCTGACCTGCGAGGCGTTGAGCTTGTTGCCGGTGAGGGTCGCATGAACCGTGCCCGCGCTCCCGACCGTGGACTTAGCGACGCCCACCCAGAGACCGCCGCCGCCCTTGCCCGAGGCATAGGCCGAGAGATTCGCCTGATTGATCGCCATGAGCGAGACGTTCGAGCCGGTCACGGTGCTGTCGGCGAGCGTGACAAGAAGATTGTCGCCGTCCGAGCTCTTCGCGTCCGTGACGTAGGCCGCGGCGCCCACGCCCGAGATGCCGGCGCCGCCGTTGTTGTAGGCCTTGGCGTAGAGCGTCTGCGACCGGCTCGCGGCAGCAATGAGACTGCCCGTGAGATTGAGCCCGCTCATCGAGATGCGGGTGTGCGAGGCGTCCGTGATCTCCGAGACGGCCGCGCCGAGCGCGGCGACCGTGAGCGACCACTTCTGCGTCTTCACGGTCACATTCGTTTCGTCAAGCGCCGTGATGCCGAGAGTGCCTTCTCCTGCGCCGACGGTCGCCGTGAGGCCGGTGATCGTCACGTCCGCGCCGCCCGAGAGCTTCACCGAGCTTGCGGCTCCCGAGATACTGAGACCCGAGAGCTCGGCCTGTTCGAGATCAAGCACATGCGTGCCGCCGATCAGCGCCCCGATCGTCGCGGCATAGCCCGTGCCGGTCGCATTGAGCGTCGAGTTCGTCATCGTCACCGAGGCCGCGTGGCGGATGGAGAGCGAATTGGTGAGACCGGCGACGCTCGCGAGGCTGATCGAGCCGACGCCGAGGGTCGGCTTGAAGCCCGCGCCCTCTGCGGTGTCTTCGGACGCCCTGATGTTGACCGCAGCGCCCGTGAGCTTCGAGTCCGACACAACGACGCGCGTGCCGGAGCCCGCGCCGCCGTCGGAGGAGACCGCGCTCTTCTTGACTGCGCCAGCGAGAGAGGTGAGTTCGTCAGCGGTGAACTGGCTCGCCGTCTCGGTGCCTTTGGAGGAATTGGAGGCGAAGCTCGTCAGCGTCGAGTCGGAGCCGTACTTGCTGAGATAGCCCGAGACGGTGCTGTCGATCGTCGAGAGCTTCTGGTCGAGCGTGTTCTCACCGGTATCCATCGAGTCCTTCTTCGCCGTCTCGATGCCGTAGGGATCGTCCTCGCGGCCGATGACGGTCGAGATGACGTTGACCGCAATCGAGGCGACTCCGACCGCGGCGCCGATCGAGGAGAAATCCGTCATGCGGTTCTGCGCGGTCGTGATCGCGAGCGTTCCGCCCGCGGTGAGCTCGGACCCGTTCGTCACGCTCGTGAGCGAGCTGCCGTGGAAGCGGTTGCTGATCACCGAGACGCCGATGTCGGCGATGCCGATGGTGACCTGGGTGTTGTTGCCCGTGTACGAGGAGTCGTTCTCGCTCGAGAGCGTGAGGTTCCCCGAGGTGGTGAGCTTCGAAGAGTCAACGGCGGTGGTCGCCGAACCCTCGACCGTGTTCACCTGCACGGAGGTGTTGATGCCGCCCAAGAGCGCGGCGGAGACATCGACGTTTGTGGTGCTGTAGACATTCTCGGCCTTCGACGAGATCGAGGCCTCGTTGGCCGTGAGCGTCGAGCCAGAGAAGGTCGAGAGGGTCTCGTTGCCGGCGTAGTTGACGCCGACGTTGATGATGGCCGAGCCGACGAGGCTCGCGGCCACGTTGACCGAGATCTGGCTCGTGCGACCGATGTAGCCGGAGCTCTGCGTGAACTGGCCCGCGCTGATCGTCGCGCCGTTCGCCACGCTCGCGAGCGTGCCGGAGAGACGACGCGTGACATTGACGCCGATCGTGCCCGCACCGAGGGCCGCGCCGCCCACCTGGATGGTGAGGTTACCGAAGCCTTCCTTGCCCTCGGCCTCGATCTCCACGTCGCCCGTGGTCGTGATCGAGCCGCCCGAGACCGAGGCCTGCGAGGCGTGCTCGGTCGTGATGACGTTCACGTCGACAACGGCGCTCGCGATGAGCGCGACTGACCCGGCGACGAGCATCGTGTTGACGTTCGTGTAGTTGCCCGACGTGACGGCGACGTTCTTCGTCCCGGCATTGATGGCCGAGCCGCTCATGAGCGCGGTGGTCGACCCGCCCTCGTAGGTGATGTTCCCGCCGCCGACGGCCGAGCCGAAGCCCGAGCCGGAGCCGAGGCCCACCATCGTTTTGTAGGTCTGCGTGGAACTGGCGTTCACGCGCAGGCCGGAGACCGACTCGCCCGCTGATCTCTGCTTGCCGAGGTCCTCCTCGAGGAAGTTGTCGGTCGCGGTGCTCGTGATCTTGTCGTCCTCGATGCCGCCCGTGGCGGTGAGGGTGCTCGAGCCGGTGCCCAGGGTGATCGCAGAGTCCTGGATCTCGGCGAGCGTCGCGCCCTTCACCTCGGTGACGGTCACCGAGAGCGCTCCCGCGCCCATGCTGCCGCCAGAGCCCGAGATGTCGTAGGTGCCGATGACGGAGTCGCGCACGGATTCGACGAGGGCCGCGGAAGCGACCGTCGCCGTGAGCTTCGAGACCTGCGAGGTGACGTTCGTGGTGATCAGGTTGATGGCCGCGGCGCCCGCGCCGGCGCCGGTCCCGGCGCCTGCGGCCGCGATGCCGATCGACTCGATGTCGCTCGCGTCCCTGGCGCGCACGAGAAGCGTGTCGGCGGCGAGCGTCTTGTTCTCGGCGCCCGCGAGCGCGGCGGTCGTCCCGCCAGTGATGCGGTTCACCGAGAGTCCGATCGTGCCTGCGGCGACCCCGGCGGCGGCGCCTGCGATGTTGAGGTTGCCGATCACGGAATTCTTGACGGCCGTGACCGAGAGGCCATTGCTGACGGTTCCCGAGACACCCGTGAGGGTGGCCGAGACCGTGCGCTTCACCTCGTTCGTGCCGACGGCGCCCGAGAGGCCCGCCGTGCCGCCTCCGCCCGCGCCGAGCGTGAGATTGTGGATCTTGTCGGTCGCGTCCGCGGCGGCCGAGAATTCGTCGACGTCACTGAGCGTCAGGCCGTCAACGTTGATGATCGTGCCGGCGAAGTCGACTTCATTGCCGCCCGAGTCCCACTTGCGGCCGCTCGACGTGTAGGCGACCGCGCCGCCCACGCCGGCGGTGCCGATGGAGATCGAGACGGAGCCCGAGAGCGTCCAGATCGAGGAGGCGTCGGTGGCCGAGAGGGCCGCAGAGCCCCAGCCCGTGAGCGCGATGTTCTTGCCCGAGATGAGGGTGCGGTTGGCGACGCGGTTCACCGCGACCGAGCCCGTGAGCGCGACGCCCGAGGACCCGGCGCCCACGATGGAGACGCCCCAGACGGAGGAGTCGTTGGCCGCGTCAATTTCGAGCTTGGCGTTCTCCGCCGTGGTGACGAGCGTGGCGCCATCCTCCTTCGTTCCGTCCTCGGTGCGGCCGAGGTACACCGCGGCCGTGCCGTCGGTGTTCATGACGAGGATCGAGGCGCCTCCGGCGAACGTGCCCACGGAGAAGCCGAGGTCGCCCGTGACGTTGACCGTCGTCGCGGAGTTCTTCGCCGCGATGGAGGCGGCTCCCGCGAGCGTGGCCGTGAAGTCGTTGGCCTCGACAACCGCGTTCTGCGTCACGTTCGAGACGAGGACCGAGCCCGCGAGGTTGAACTCGCCCGCGCCGCCCGCGACGCCGGCTGTGACGGCGACGCTGACGATGTCGTTCCTCGCCTGCGCGGCGAGCGTGCCCGCCTTCACAATGTCAGTGCCCGTGAGCGATGTCTTGAAATTGTTGTTTGTCGTGACGACGATGATGCCCGCGCCGCCGTTCGAGCCGCTGCCCGCGGCGACGGAGAGGGCGACCGAGGTCTGCACCATGTTCTTGCCGCTGACGAGGTCGGCAACCTTTTGCTCGGTGTACTCCTGCGAGGAGTTGGTCGAGCCGTAGGTCGTGCTCTGGAAATTCTGGAGCTTCAGAGACCCGTCCTGATAGTACGACTCGTTGCCGAGAGCCTGCTCGACGGTCTTGTCAGTAGTTCCGTTCTTCTCGAGGAACTCGGTCTCGGCAGCCGCGGTCGTGTTTTCGAACGGCGTGTAGCCCGGGTCGTCAAGCTCGAAGTCCGAGATGTCCGTGTCGCTGTAGGACGTCGTCTCTTCCGTGGTCGTCTCGTCCGAGTCCGCGAGCAGCATCAGCGTCTGCTTCTTGAGATCGGGCTTCTTCATGGAGTCCTTTTTCTCGGTGAGCAAAAGTGTCTGCTCGTCCGAACTCGCCGTGCGCGACTCGACCGTCACCTTCGCGGAATCCGTGAGCGAGAGAGAGGAGTTCGTGATGCCTGCATTCACGGTGTTCGTGAGCGTGGTCACGAGAATCGAGCCGTTGCCCGCGGCCGCGGTGGCGCCGGTCGCAATCTGGACGCCGACAGCCGTGTTGATCTGAGTGACGTTGATGTAGGCCTTCGTATTGAGATTGCCGGCCTTGGTGAAAGTGGCACGGTCAAGGAGCGAGGTGACGGTGTTGTCGATGTCTGCCACCGACACCGTGAGCCCGCGGCGACGCTCGTCGCGGCGCTGCCCACGGAGATGCCGATGCCGGTCCCGCCCGTGACCTGCGTATCGCCCGTCCAGACTGTCTGGCCGAAGGTCCAGCCGGACTCGGACTCGTCGTCCGTGACATTCGTCACTTCCCCGGTGTTCTTCGACGAGAAAGTGTTCACCGAGACGGAGATGTCGGCCGCGACCGACGTCGTGGTACCGGTCGTCGAGACCGCCATGCCGAGGCCTTCCGCGACGACCGTGCCGTCCGAGTAGATGTCCGCGCTCAAGCTGTTCGAGAGGTCGAGCGCAACGTTGGCGAGCTTCCAGGTGTTCGTAATGTCAGTTGCATTGACCGCGAGCGCGCCGCCAACGGCGACCGAGGTCCGCTGCGTGGCGCCCGAGCCCGCCATCGAGAGGCCCGCGGCTCCCGCCCAGGCGCCGATCCACTTGTCCGATATCGCGTTGACGTCAAGGTCGCGCGCCTCGATCGTGTACTTCGTCGATTCAAGGGGATTGACCGTCACGGCGTTCGTGACCGAGCCGGAGTTCCAGGCAAAGCTTCCCGCGCCGGAGATCTGAACCCCCGTGGAACCCTCATCAAGGCTGTCCTTGATAATCGCGCCGTCCTTGTTGTCCTGGGAGAGGTTGCCCATGTTCTGGCCGTCGCCGCTGTTCTGCGCGGCGGCCTTCTTGAGCTTCGTCTCCTTGCTTTCGAGGACCGAACCGATCGTCTGGCCGATGGACTTGACTTTGTCCTCGGCTTGCTTCTTCAGCCACGAGTTGAAGTAGGAGCCGATGCCGTTGTTGGTCGTGGCCTGGAATCTCTGTGCCCAGGTGCCTTCGCTCGCGCCCGAGGAGGACGCGTAGGCGCCCGCGACGCCCACCGCGTTGATCGCGGTGTCGCTCACGGCACGCAGCAGGAGCGTGCCGTCAAGGTAATCGCGGGATTCCTTTCCGAGGATTCGCGTGGCATGCAGGCCGACGTAGTCGCCCGACTTCTCGTACTTGCTCTCGTCGCCGTCGTTGTCCTCGATCGTCACGAGGTTCTTGAGCGTCACGACGTTCACCGCGCCGCCCACGCCGACGGCCGTGCCGCCCGAGCCCGAGTACGCGCCGGCGATCGTCTGGATGCTGTCGGTCCTGATCGCCGAGACGGCGATGTTGTAGGCGCGGAGAAGCGCCTCGTCGTCAATCATCACCTGATTGTTCGAGTCGATGATGACGACGCCCACCATGCCGTTGAAGACCGTGGCCGAATCACCGCCGCTCGAGGATCCGCCCGCGACGATCGAGAGCGCCTTCACGCCGTCGGTGGCGTTGATTTCAATATTGCCGCTCTGGAACTCTTTCCACCAGGTCGTGTCCTCCCAGCCGGCGCGGATTTCAGCCCCCTCCTTCACCGTGATCACGTTGTCGGTCGAGAGGTTGTGAACGAGGACCGAGGCACCAGCGCCGTCGCCCGTCGACCCCCAGGAAACAAACGGAATCTCGGAGGCGGTCAGGCGCCCGGCGGCCGCGTCGCTCGTGAGGTTCGTCGTGCTCGTGATCGAGACACCGCCGCCGCCGGTGATTGCGGCCCCCTTGCCGATCGTGATGGTGCTCTTGACGCCCTTGCCGATGTAGGCGATGCTGCCCGCGATGTCCAGTTCGCTCTGAGCGCCCGTGGCGTAGGGCGAGACGGTCGAGGCGCGCACGACAGTGTTGAAGTAGGACGAGTACGTTGCGTAGGCCTTGGCCGCGTCATAGAGATCGGCGACCGCCGAGAGCGTTGCGATACTCGAGAGGCTGCCGACCACTGCGTCATAGAGCCCGGCGGTGAGCTGGTAGGGAACCGCCATCACGGCCTCGATGCCCGAGAGGTTCAGGTTGGTGATCGACTGTTCGTCAAGCGTCTTCAAGGCTTCGTCGAGCTTCGTGGCCCAGCTGTCCCAGGTACCCGCGACGTTCATTGTTTTGAGCCCGGACCACATCTTCTGGAGGGTCTCGTACATCGTCTGGAGGCGGTTCCAGTCAATGCGCGCATCACTCGAGAGCGTCACCGTGCCGTAGCGCGACCAGAGCTCCGCCCCGTCGCCGATCGTGAGCTTGGAGCTCACCGTCTCGCCGTCGCCCGATGCGGTGCCGAGCGGACCGCCGGCGGTCTGAACGAGCAGTGCAACCGAGGAGAGCGTGCCCGTGCCTTCCCCGGTCTTGGACTGCGCCTGAGCGACCGCGGTGGATTCGAAGTGATGATCATGGAGGACCGAGCTCGACTCGATCGTGACGCCGTTGAGAGCGCGAAGCTTGACGTTGTCGCCGATCGTCAGAGAGGAGGTCTGCTCGCCCACGATCACCGCCGCGGAGATCGCGCCGCGGAAATCCTCCTGCGGGCTGAGGGCCGAGCCGCCGGCCACATTGAAGATGTTCGAGAGGACCGACTTCGTGACCTCGCCCATGAACGTGCCCCAGAGGGCGTCAAGAACCTTCGGGTCGGAGGTAGACACCTCGGCGGTGACGTTGTAGCCCGAGGTGTAGTTGGTCGAATGAACGTCGATCTTCCCCGTGACATCGTAATACCGGGGATCGAGGCTGCCGCCTGTCCAGTAGGTCTCGCCCGTGACGCCGGAATTGAGGGTGACGTTCGCGCTCGTGTTGACATCGGTCCAGTTGAGCATGATCGCACCCTCGACCGTGGAATTCTCGCCCACGGAGGCCGAGGCCTTCGTGGTGATCGAGTTGCTCTGCTCAGCGGCGGCCGAGAAAGTGCCGCTCGTGGAATTCATCTTGAGCGTCACGCCCTCGGCGACGACCAGATCGGCCGAGGCGTCCATGTTGTTCCAGACGAGACCGAGGACATAGTCGTTGGCGGTCTTGCCCTTGGCGGTGTTCTTCACCGAGAGGCTCGAGGAGAGCTTTCCCTTGGCGAGAAGCGTCATGTTCCCGTCGCTCTCGAGCGTTGAGCCGCTCTCGATGTTGACTTTCGCATAGGAGTCGGCGACGCCCACGACCACGGCGGTCTGTGGAATCAGCTTGGCCTGCGTCGAGCCGTCGAGGCCGAAGGTCTTCGTCTTGGCGCCGATCTTCATGCTCGTGTCGACATAGGCCTTGACAGTGAGATTACCGCCCGACCTGAGCGTGGCGCCCGACTTCACGTTCACCGTGCCGTAGGTGTCGAGATTGACGCCTGCGCCCTTGAGGCTGATGCCCGTTCCGAGGTACGCGGCCCAGTCGAGAATCGTGTCGAGCACCCTCTCGACGCCCTGGAGCGATGAGACTTTGTTGTAGGCATTCGCGGTGACGGAGACGTCCTTCTCGCTCGTCACCGTGGCGTTCTCGTTCACGTTCACCGTGGCGATGATGTTCGCGTACATGCTCTGGTGGGAGGAACTGTAGTCCGTCTCGCCCTTGACATAGTCGCCGTTGATC
>NZ_JAUNSF010000073.1 GCF_030539355.1 Sutterella sp. | reverse complement strand
AAAAATTATTCGGGGCCGGTCGGGCACAGCCTCTCTTGAAGGACACCTGCCGCAGCGAAATTCCTGTCTGGAAAACCTGCGGCGGCGGAAATGCCTGTCGTTATGCAAGAGAAGAATTGTACATTTCCGACCGATAAACCCGATCTGTATACAGTCGTTCGGCGTGACAGCAAAAGACATCTGAAGAACGACCGCGAGGATCAGAACCTCCAGGAGAGCTCCGCACCTCCCGTGACCGCCGCGCCGTCGCCGTGCGTGAGTTCTCCCTCAAGGCGGAAGGCGGCCGAGAAGCCCCCGTCGCCCGCGAGCTCGAGTCCGCCGCCCAGGATCCAGCGGCTGCGGTCGTTCCAGTCGGCGCGCTGCGAGAAGGTTCCCGGGAGACCGGCGATTCCGGCCGTGAACTCACCGGCGTCCCTGAGGAGCTCGCGCTCCCAGGCGGCGTTCGCCGTCCACTTCCACGAGAAGCCCGTGACGGCCGAGGCAATCGGAGCGGTCTCCGCCGCGACGCCGATCTGAGTCCTCAGCGACCGGTACCAGGCGTCCTCGATCGCCAGGCCGCCGAAGTTCTCCTCCGTCTTCGAGGGCGTGCGCAGCACCGTGCCGATAAGACCAAGGCCCGGGCGCACCGTGAGAAGGCCGTCGGCGAGCGGGAGCCTCGGCCCCGCCTTCACGCCGAGCGCGGCGCTCCAGCGCGTGCCCTTCACCTCCTGCGAGGAATTGAAGTACGGCTGCGCACGCTCGGTCTTTACATTCACCATGCCGACGCGCCCCGAGAGCTCAAGCCACCACGGGCCGGCGATTTCGTTCGAGAGCGAGGCGCCCAGCCAGAGGCCCTGCCCGCGGGTCTTCGCGAGGTACGAATTCGATTCGGAGAAATACGCCGCGGCCATCTGCCAGCCGATCTCGCGGTCGGCGTCCGTCACCGTCACGCCGCCCGCGATGCCGGCGGCCTTGGTGCGGGAGTCGCTCCCAGCCGTGTTGTCGGCGAGCCTGCCGCCGAAGGGCTGCGCCCAGACATGCCTGCCCGTTCGGGCGTTCTCAGAGGGCGCCCGGGCAAGCGTGCGGTCGATGAGGCGCTCCATCGCAAACTGCGCGCGGACGGCGGAGATGTGCGCGTCGCCCGTGAGACTCGCGATCGCCGCGGCGCCGACATCGGCACTGGAGAAGTCAAGCGCCGCGATGAGCAGCTGCGCGTTCCCGGTCGTCGCGTTGCTGTAGTTCCTGTCGAGCATCGCCGCCACGGCGCGCGCTCCCGCGGAGGCGGAGGTTCCGAGGAGCCCCGAGTAGGCGCCTGCCGTGCGCGAGATCGTCGCCGTTCCGTCCTCGGCGACCGTGACCGTGAGCGTCCCGGAAATGCTCGAGAGCAGATCCGCGGCATCCTCCCAGGTCATGTCCGCGGCCAGGGCACTGCCGTCCGCATCGACGAGAGCCGCTTCGCCCTCGGCCACCGTGAGCGCCGTTCCGTCGGCCCAGTAGCCGAGGTCCGGCACGAGGCTTACCCGAACGGCGGAAGCTTCGGACTCGTTGACCGAGGCCGTTCCCGTCAGCGTGACGGAAGCGAGTTTCCCTGAGGACGAGACGCCGACCACGAGCGTACCGTCGCCCGTCTGGCGGTAGTCGCCGTTGATCGTCTGTGTGCCGGTGAGTGCCGTGGACCACACGGCGCCAGCGTTGACGAGCGCGCCCTGGATGAATCCGGAGTCGTCATAGACGCGCGCCTCGGCGCCCGACTCGTCAGCTACGGTGAGGTTCCAGGTGGTCGCGCCCTTCAGGGCCGCGTCCGCGTTCACGACGGCGCCGAGCACCGAAGCCGTGCCGTGAAGCGTCGTCACGCCGTCGGCGAAGGTGATCCGCATGCCGTCCGCGCCGGTGATGTTTCCGTAGTACGTGAACGAAAAGTCGTCGCCGTCGCCGAAGACGAGGTTCGTCGTGAGATCGGTCCCGACGTCCGCCTGCGCATAGATGCCGTCGTAAAGAGACGACGCAGCCTGAAGATACTGGCCGTCCGAGTCCGTCTCAACGGTGGATTTCGCGTTCCACTTCGAGACGATGTCGCCCTCGATAACTGCGCCGGAAGCGATCGTGATCGTCCCGACGAGTGCATTGGGCGAGATGTAGATCGCGTATCCCTGCGGGGCGCTCACTGCTCCGGCGATCGTCACGCTCTCGACGAGGGCGCCGTTCAAAGCCGACACCCTCTCCGAGCGGCCGGCGTTGACCCAGTTCTCCTTCACAGGATTGTCGCTGTCCCAGGGATCGACACGGTATGCCTGCGTGTAGGAACCGCGGTAGCCGAAGACGTCGCCGAGGGCATTGCTGCCGAAGTCAAAGACGAGCGCCCTGCCGCCCGATCCCGCGGCCGAGACGGTCGAGCCCGCCTCGAGGGTGAGCGTGTGGCCGAAGCCGTAGGTGAAGGCGATGCCGGCGCCGTTCGTGCCGTTCGCCGTGATGCGGGTGCCCGAGGCCACGCTGACGGCGTTCTTCTGCCCGTCGACGCGCACACCGATGCTCTCGTCGCCGTCGGCAAGCTGGTCTGCGGCGACGGTCACGGTGTTGAGGCTGCCGTAGACATGAACGCCGATCGCGGTCGACTGCGTGCTGGGGCTGGAGGTCCACGCCCCGTTCTCGCGCGCCGTGAAGGCCTGCGTGATCTCGACCGTTCCGCCGCTCGAGTAGATCGACGTGCCGAAGAAGCGCTTGCGGTCGATCGTGTAGCCGAGGTCCTGGAGCACCGCGAGCTCGGCCTCCATCAAGGTCCCCCAGTTTCTGTACATCTGGTGGCTCATCAGGCCGTTCTGGAGCTCGATGTGATGGAGGTCCGGCGTGCGGTCGCCCGACTCGAGCATCTTTGGCGTGTTCTCGTAGCCGTTCACCGGCAGACCGCCGACGACGGAGTTGACGAGCGTTCCCGTGACGAGATTTCCGTCGGAACCGATGACCTGCGTGTCGGAGAAATAGATGCGCGTGCCCTCGCCGATCACCTCCGTGACGTTGTCGCCCGAGAATTTCACGCCGCCGTTGAGCTCCTGGAAGAGGATGTAGAAAACACCGTCCTCGCGCGTCATGGACTCCACCGAGGACTGAGAGACATCGAATATCGCCTCGATGCGGCTCGAGTCCGTGCTCTTCGTGCCGAAGAGGTCGACGAGGTGAGTCGTGAAGGCCGTGCGCTTCGTCGCATCGGTCTCGAAATAGACCTTCCATGCGCCTGAGTTCCAGCTCTCCGACCTGACCGTGCTCCCGATGCCGAGCGCATGGATGAGTTCGTGATAGACGACTGCAGTCAGGTCCGTGGCCTCGCCGTTCGTCGGCAGCGGACTCACTGTCGTCACGGTGTGCGAGAGGCCGGCTATCGGAAGGTCGATGTTGACCTTGGCGGCGGTTCCCTGGCAGTCGCCCACGCCGAGAATGCAGGCCTGCAGTGTCGAGATGCCGCTCGCGTCATATACGCCGGATTCCGCGGCCGCGTTCGAACTCGGCAGCGCAAGCGCAGTGAGCTCGATCTCCGGCGTCAGCGCAGCGGGCCCGAGCACGGAGCTCAGGTAAAGCACCGAATCCGTGATCGCGGTGACATCCATGTCCCGCAGCGTCCGGATGCCGAACTGCGCAGGCAGATCAGCGTCGACGAATGATGAGGGTTCCCCGGCCTCGAGCACTTTGACGTAGGCCCAGACCGAGCCGTCCGCGCCCGTGACGGGCACCGTCCAGGAGGCGTTCGAGAGCGAGGGAAGGGCCAGCGCAAGCGCCGCCGCGAGAAGGGATTTCTTGAGCATGTGTTGTCCGAGGGAAAGACTGCCTGAGGGAATCACGAATTTTAAGTTGCCGGAAACGCCCGGCCTTTCCTGCTCCCCTCAATGCGGGGCCTCCGCGCTGTTTACATGCCGTTTACAGCACGTAAACCCGGATCATGCAAATTCTTTTGCCGACGGGCAAAAGCAAACCGGGAAGACAAATATCCCGGGACACTATTTGCCGCAAACCGGAACAATCTGTTATTTTTTTGCTTATATTCAATAAGTTACGAAATCTTTAAAATTTCAGCGATGTGCCTTTTACCCATTCCGGGTTAAACTGCAGGGCAAAGGATCTCAGAATCCTCCCCCCGGACGGCGGCCTTCCAGCCCCGGACGCCCCCGTCACATGCCACCGAAACCCAAGGAAAAAATGTCTGCCAATGATCTGATGCAGGCCTTCAGCATCTCCCGCCGCCGGCTGATCCAGTCGGCCGCGGCCGGCGCAGGCCTCTACGCCGCGCACCCGATGATGCGCACCGCGTCTGCCGCGGGCGCCTCGAAGAACTTCCCGCTCATTGACGCCCACCTGCACTATCTCGACTTCATGCAGGAGACAGACGGCTTTGACGCGCTCATCGCCGAGATGGACCGTCTCAACGTCACCCACGCCGTGCTCTTCGGCATGGGCATGGCGAAGCAGTGGGACGAGCATGCGCCGAAGCGCCCGTCCTACTACCTCTCGAACGACTCGCGCTGCTACTACTTCTCGGCGACCGACTACCGCATGATGCTCGACTACATGCAGCTCCCGCCCGAGAAGCAGGCCCGCTTCTTCCCGTTCGTCTGCGGCATCAACCCGAACGACCGCTATGCGGCGCGCCACATCGAGCAGGTGCTCGACGACTTCCCCGGCGTCTTCATGGGGATCGGCGAGGTGATGAGCCGCCACGACGACCTGACTGCCCTCACCTACGGCGAGCCGCCCGCCGCCGACCACAAGGCCTTCCTCTCGGTCTATGACCTCGCCGCGGAGCGCAATCTTCCCGTCCTCATTCACCACAACGTGAGCAGCTCGTACAACGCCGAGCCCATCTACCTTGAGGAGATGAGGAACGCGCTCAAGCACAACCGGAAGACCAACATTATCTGGGCGCACGTCGGGATCTCCCGCCGCGTCGAGATCCCGAACCTGATCGAGATCGCCGACCGCATGCTCGAGGAGAACCCGAATCTCTACTTCGACATCTCCTGGGTGGTCTACGAGGAGTACATCCACCTCGATGCGAGGAGCCTCAACGACTGGGCGCGCCTCTTCGAGAAGCACCCGACGCGCTTCCTCGTCGGCACCGACAAGGTCGGCCACTGGAAGACCTACGGCCCCGACGTGACGAAGTACTACGACTTCCTCGCGAAGCTCTCCGACGAGACCCGCGAGCTCGTCTCGCGCGGCAACATCCTGCGCCTCATCCATCAGGAGAAGGCCGCCTGAGGCCTCTGTCCCGCCCGGGCGGACGGTACCGCCGCCCGTCCCGGAGCCGAACTCCCGAAGGAGCGTCCGTCCCGCACGGCGCTCCTTTTTCATTTCCGCGGGGCGCCCCAGGCGCTCCTCCTCGCTTCCTATAATCGAGGGATTTTCCGCGTCACTTCCCCCCGGCCGCGATCGTTCATCCCTATTTTCTGGAGCCCCACCCTCTATGACTGCTCAATCCTCAGTCACGCCGCCGGATCAGGACCCGCTCGGCCTCGAGGTGAAGAACCTCGTCGTCCGCTACGACTCCGAGGACGTCCTCCGGGACGTCTCCTTCACGCTGCCGCCCGGCGCCTCGCTCGCCGTCGTGGGCGAGTCGGGATGCGGCAAGACGACGCTCCTCACCACGCTTGCGGGGCTCCTGAAGTCCGGCGCGGGCGAGGTGACCTGGCGCACCTCGTCGGGCCGCACGGTCGCGCGTCCGCACTCGAGCTTCGTCTGGCAGAGTCTGGGGCTCCTGCCCTGGAAGCGCGTGCGGGAGAACCTGGCGCTGCCATTGAGGCTGCGCAGCACGCCGGTCAACCGCGCCGAGGGCGAGCGCCGCACCGACGCGATGATCACCGAGCTCGGCCTCGCGGGCCTGGAGAACCGCTGGCCCGCGCAGCTCTCGGGCGGGCAGCGCCAGCGCCTCGCGCTCGGGCGTTCGCTCATCGCCGACCCCGAGGTGCTCTTCATGGACGAGCCCTTCTCGGCGCTCGATGCGCTCCGGCGCGAGCACCTGCAGGAGTTCCTCGCGGGGCTGCGCACCCGCCGCCACGTGACGATGATCTTCGTCTCGCACGACATCCCCGAGGCGGTCTTCCTCGCCTCGCACATCCTGATGCTCGCCGCGAAGCCCGCGCGCCAGATCGAGTTCTACGAGAACCCGGCGTGGCGCCCCGGGCTCGCCTCGGCCGAGCGTGACTCGGTGCCCTACAACGAGGCCTGCCGCCACATCCGCGCGCGCCTGAAGGCCGCTTCCGCCGAATTCGCCGACGCCTGAGGAGAGCATCATGAAACTGCCGCAGTCCATCACGCTCCGCTACCTCGCTGGAACGGTCATTCTGCTCGCCCTCTGGGCCGCGGGCAGCGCTGCGCTCGGCCCCGAGATCCTGCCCGACCCGATGACGGTGATCGTGCACTTCGCGCACTCGATGACGACCGGGGAGTTCCTCAGGCACTTCGGTCTCTCGTCGCTGCGCCTCGGAGAAGCGATCCTCGTCGCGATCGCCACGGGCTTCCCGCTCGGCCTCGCCTTCGGCATGAGCTCGCGCCTCGACTGGATCGGCGCGCCGCTCACCTTCATCACGCTGCCCCTGCCGAAGATCGTGCTCCTCCCGGTCTTCTTCACCATCTTCGGCCTCGGTGACCTCTCGCGCGTGCTGCTCATCGCGCTCGCCACGGGCTTCCAGATCCTCGTCGTCGTGCGCGAGGCGGGCTTGAGCCTCGATCCCGCCTACGAAATGTCGCTCAAGTCCATGGGCGCCACGATCCCCGAGCGCATCATCCACGCGTACCTCCCGGCCGCGCTCCCGTCACTCTTCACGGCCTTGAAGGCCGCCTCGGGCACCGCGATGGCCGTGCTCTTCCTCGCGGAGAGCTTCGCCACGGACGCGGGCCTCGGCTGGTTCATCATGGACGCCTGGGGCATGGGCGACATCGAGGGCATGTTCGTCGGCATCCTGGCGATGAGCGTGCTCGGACTGCTGCTCTACGCGCTGATCGGCATCGCCGAGCGCGTCTTCTGCCGCTGGCAGCACATCTGACCGCTCAGACCGCGGAGGCGTTCTCCCCGTCGGAGACGCTCTCCGCAGGGAGCGCCGGGGCGGCCGCCGGGCCGTCGCCCAACGAATCGATCCCCTGCATCTTCGCGCCCATGCGGCGGCTTCTCGCCGACATCTGCTCGAGCGAGGTCTGCGCCTCGCGGAACTTGCGCTCCACGGTCTCGAACTGCTTCGTGAAGCCCGTGAACTCGGTCTTCACCTCGGAGAGGATGCGCCAGACCTCGGTCGAGCGCTCCTCCATCGCGAGGGTCATGAAGCCCATGAGGAGGCTGTTGAGGAGCGCCGTGATCACCGTCGGACCGGCCGGGGTGATCCTGAACTCGCGCTGCAGACGGTCGGCGAGCCCGGGCGTCCTCAGCGCCTCGGCGTAGAGCCCCTCGGAGGGGAGGAACATCACCGCGAACTCGGTCGTGACCGGCGGATTGACGTACTTTTCATGGATCGACTTCGCCTGCTTCACGAGCGCCCTCTCGAGGCCCTTTCTCGCCGCGGCGGCCCGCTCCGGATCCCCCTCGCGCTCGGCCGCCTCGAGCGCCTCCCAGTCCTCGAGCGGGAACTTCGAGTCGATCGGCAGCCAGCAGGGCTCGGCCGGGTCTCGCCCGGGGAGCCTCACGGCGAAGTCCACGCGCTCGGCGCTCCCCGGCTTCACCTTCACCTGGGAGCCGTACTGACCCGGCGCGAGCACCTCGTCCAGAATCGCCGCGAGCTGCACCTCGCCGAAGGTGCCGCGGGTCTTGACGTTCGCAAGGATGTTCTGCAGGCGCGAAACGCTGCGGGCCATCTCGCGCATTTCCCCGAGCCCCGACTCCACGAGCCCGAGCTTCTCGTCGACGCGCCGGAAGCTCGCCGAGATGCGGTCCGTGAGGGTTGCCTCAAGTTTCTCGGCGACGGTCGAGCGCATCGCCTCGAGCTTCTTCTCGTTCTCGGCGCGCATTTTCTCGAGCGCCGTGTCGAGCGTTCCGCGCACCTCCTTCATCTCGGCCTCAAGCCGCCGGCCGAGCGCCTCCGCGGCACCCGCGTTGGTCTCGAGCACCTTCGCGAAGCGCCCGTCCATCATGCCCTGCAGCCCGCGGAACTCTTCGGCGAGCGTCGTGTTCATGCGGGCGAGGTCCGTGCGCGCGGCGCCCGAGAAGCGCTCCACGGCGTCGCCCGCGCGCTTCTGCTCGGTGGTCACGTAGGAGAGAAGCCCCGTCATCGCCCCGGACAGCCGGGCGTCGGTCTCGCGGATCGCGCCTCCGAGCTCCGAGCGCGTCGCGAGCACGCTCTCGACCAGGGCGTCGACGGTCTCGTCGCGCTCGCGCTCCTGACGGCGGCGGTCCGTCAGATGAAGCGTGATGAGCGCGACGAGCAGGATGACGGCAAGCGCGGCGAGCGCCGTCAGCGTGAGGAGCAGCTCCTGGGTCTCAAAGTGCATCGAAGTGGTCTCCGGCGGAGAATGGGTATTCCAGATGCGGCAAGTTTAGAGAGAAAGAGCGCCGCGGCGAACCGTGACGCTCTTCCCAGTTGTTTCAGTCGGACGCAGAGGAAATCAGGCGGACTTCTGCGAGTCCTCCGGAGCGGACTCCGCCGGCTTTGCCGCTTCCGGTGCGGGCTCGGCCGGCGTTTCCCCGTCGGCGGCCCCGCGGGACTTCGGCGCCATCGCGTCCTTCTTCTCGCGCACCCAGCCGGCGATCCTGCGGCCGATGCTCGCGGCGTTCTCGCGCGCGGAAAGATGAACGGGCTGGCGCTCGCGCATCGTCGCCATCGCCTCGCCCGCGACCTTCGCGGCGGCGGCCTGCAGATCCGCGGCCTCCTCCTCGGAGGCGGAGGGCACGCCGCGCACGGCCGAGACGCTTCTGCGGTACTCGGCGTCGAGCAGGTCGCGCACGGTGCGCATCTGCTTCTCCTGCTCCTCGGCGGCCTCCTCGCGCTTGACGAGCTCATTGATCGTCACGGCGGTGAGACCGATCGAGGTCATGAGCGGCTCGCAGAGAATCGAGAGATTCTCGTCCTCGCCCTCGAAGAGCGCCGCGTCCTCGACGGACTTGACGAGCACGACGACGGGGATCGTGGCATTGAGCTGCCGCGTCACGGCGAGAATGTTCTTCGCCGTGAGGGGCTTGCTCGAGGGCATCACGAGGACGCCCGCCTTCATCACGTGCGCCTGAACGAGCACCATCGGGTCGGTAGCCTCGCCGACGATGACGCCGAAACCGCGGGCGCGCAGCTCCTCGATCGGGTCCGAGGGCGAGCAGATGACGATGGTGCGGCGGCCGTTCTTCTCGAGCGCCTTGAAGAGTTCGTGCGAGGCTTCCGACCCGCCCACGACGACGACCTGGCCGTCGAGCATCTCGCGGGGCGTGTTCGCCGGGAGCTGCGAGAACGGGGGCTGTCGCATCGCCGCGCGCTTGGCCCAGCGGAAGCGGTGGACGAAGAAATTCGAGAGATGCGGCTCGAGCCAGAAGAGCGCCGGATTGACCGCGATCGTGATGATCGCCGCGGCGACGATCACGCTCATCATCGTCTGGTCGACGAGATTGAGCGAGATGCCCTGCCCGGCGAGGATGAAGCTGAATTCACCGATCTGGCCGAGGCAGGCGCCGACGGTGAGGGCGGTGCCGAGCGGCCACTTGAGGAGGATGACGATCAGGAACGAGATCGACATCTTGCCCACGACGATGATGAGCACGACGAGGAAGATTTCCCACGGATGCTGCAGGAAGATGTGCCAGTCGAGCATCATGCCGACCGAGACGAAGAAGAGCACGGAGAACGCGTCCTGGAGCGGCAGCGACTCCTGCGCCGCGCGGTGCGCGAAGCGGCTCTCCTGCATAACCATGCCGGCGAAGAAGGCGCCCAGAGCGAAGCTCACGTCAAAGATCGCGCTCGCGCCGTAGGCGATGATGATGGCGCTGCCGAGAATCGTCAGGGTGAAGAGCTCGCGCGAGCCCGTGTTCGCGACCTCGCGGAGCACCCACGGGAGGATCTTGCGGCCGGCGACGAGCATGAGCACGACGAAGACCGCGGCCCAGGCGAGGGTCTTCGCAACCTCAAGCGCCACCTCAAGGGCGGAGACGTCCTGCGAGCCCTGCACCACGGCGGCGAACGACGGCAGGCACACGAGGAGGAGCACCGAGACCAGGTCCTCCATCACGAGCCAGCCCACGGCCACCTGACCGTTCATCTCGCTCGTGAGGTTCCTGATCTCAAGCGCCTTCATCACGACGACCGTCGAGGCGCACGAGATCGAGAAGCCGAAGAGAACCGCCGCGCCGAAGCTCCAGTGCCAGAAGCCCATGGCGACCAGGGCGCCGAGCACCGCGGCGAAGAGCATCTGCAGCGCCGCGCCGGGCAGCGCAATGCCCTTCACGCGCAGCAGGTCCTTCACGGAGAAGTGCAGACCCACGCCGAACATCAGCAGCATCACGCCGATCTCGGCGAGCTCGCTGATCATCTCGGAGCTCACCGGCGGGAGCCCCGGGATCATGGTCACGGCGAGGCCCGCCATGATGTAGCCCACGAGCGCGGGGAACTTGAGGAAGCGCTCGACGAGGTACCCGAAGGGGAGTGCAAGGCCGAAGCCCGTCACCAGGCTGGTGATAAGGGAATAGCTGTGCATGGGCGTGCACCAGGTGTGAAGAGGTTGGTCCGAACGAAAAAGTTTAATGCCCGTCCCGTCCGCTACGACACCCCCTGAAAGGCTTGGTCACGAATTTCGCGCTTCAGTCACCTGTGCCGTCTGCCGCGGCACGGCCGGCCGGATGAAGAAGCAGAGAAGGCTCACTCCTCAGGGCCCGCTGCCAGCCGGTGACGCGCTTTTCCTGTGGAATGCGGTGTTCGTAAAGGGAGGCGAGCGAGGCCTCGACCGCGTCGGGGAGCCTCGTCGCGGCAAACTTTTCGAGCATGTCGCGCGTGAGTCCTCCCGCGAGCATCAGGTCCACGGGGCCTGCCGGGCAGTGCGCGAGGCCGTCGGCCGTCGGAGCGCGCAGCGGCACGAGGCCCGTCGCGAAGGGCGAGTCGACGCCGATCTGTGCGGCCAGCCCCTGCTCGCCGAGGGTTTCGAACACCCGGGCGAGCGCCTCGGCCATCGCGGGGAGATAAGCCGACTGCAGAATGCCTCCGGCGCAGGCGAGCCCGCGCGCAATGTCCGTCACCGAGTAGAGCAGGAAAAGCCCCGGGACGATCGCCCCGGTGCGGAGCGCCTCCGTGAGCGGGGCGGCCTTGAGCTCAAAGCGGAACTTGTGCCCGTCCGAGCTCACCAGCGCCCGGCCGTCGGGCTCGGGCTGCAGAGGGCGCATGCAGCCGGTCCGGTCGATCGCCCAGAAGAGGAAGGTGCCGCGCACGACATGGCCCTCCTCGACGTGCCAGCAGGCGGCCCGGCCCGAGAGCGACCGATAGAGCTCAAGCACGACCGCGGGCTCGGTGAGGAGTCTCGACACGAGTGTCGTCGGGTCCGCAAGATCCCTAATGATGAGTTCGGCCGTCAGAGACTCGTGATTGAGCGTGACGAGGGGCGGCAGTCCCGCCTCGCGGGTCGTCATGTCCCAGAAGGTGTTCCCTAGCGCGAGGAGCTGCTCGGCGAGCGACTCACGCCGCAGGATGTCGGGGCGCAGGCAATGGTCATGGATCAGGCGCGTGATGAGCACGCGCTCGTGCTCGGACAGGGCGGCGTTCCTCATCACCCGCCCGAGCGCGACGCGCATCGCCGACTCCGTCCAGGGCGGGATCGAGTTCACGGACCTGTGGGGGATGCCGCGGGGGATCAGCGGAATCTCGCAGGGCATCTCCGATGCCGCCGAGCGCGAGGCGATGAGGAGCCCTCTCGGATAAGCGCAGTTCGTGAGCGGGATGTTCGTGACGCTGAGCACGGGCACCGCCTCCTCGCAGCCGAGCGCGAAGAGGAGGTCTCCCTGGAAGAACCTGGGATGCACCTCCAGACTCACATGACTCGCGGTGAGGGCGAGAGGCCGGCGCTCAAGCTCGCGCGTGACCTTCGCGGCGGTCTGCGGGCCGTGAAGCTTCCTTGTCTGCGCGGCCGCGGCCTCGATGAAGTCGTCGACCGGCTGCAGCCCCCGGCGTCCGTGGGGCAGCGACCGCGCGAACTCGGCGAGCGTGGGAGCGGCTGCGTCGGGCGCCATCAGACGGGTGACGTGCGGCAGCACCCGCTCAAGCTGAGTGAGGGCCTCGGCACGAATTTCAGACTTCATCGGGGCGGGCATTCGCTTGTCCTGTTCTCTATTCACCTGAGGATCATGCGACGGTGCGGCCTGCGGGATGCAGAAGAAGTGAAGGTTCCCCCCTCAGCACCTCGAGCCAGCCCTTGATGCGCTCTGCCGCCGGGATGCGGTCCTCGTAGAGATAGGCGAGCGACGCCTCGACCGCGTCCGAGAGCTTCATCGCGGCGAACTTTTCGAGCATGTCGCGCGTGAGCCCGCCCGCGAGCATCAGGTCAACGGGCCCCGCCGGGCAGTGCGCGAGGTGGTCGGCCGTCGGGGCGCGCAGCGGCACGAGGCCCGTCGCGAAGGGCGAGTCGACGGCGATCTGCGCGGCGAAATCCGGTTCGCCGAGTTCTCTGAACACCTGGGCGAGTCCCTCCGCCATTGCCGGGAGATACTCCGTCTGCAGGATGCCGCCCGCGCAGGCGAGCCCCCGGGCGAATGCCGTCACCGCGAAAAGCATGAAGACCGACGGAATGATCGCCCCGGTGCGGAGCGCCTCCGTGAGCGCAGCGACCGTGAGCTCAAGGCGGAACGGATGCCCGCCGGAGCCGACAAGCGTCCGGCCGTCGGGCTCGGGCTGCAGACGGTGAATACGGCCTCTCCGGTCGAGCGCCCAGAAGAGAAAGGTGCCGCGCACGATCTGTTCCTCCTCGACGTGCCAGCAGGCTTTCTGGTTCCTGAGCTCCTGATAGAGATCAAGAATCACCTCGGGCTCGAACAGGATCCTCGAGACGAGCGTCGTCGGGTCCGCGAGATCCCGGATGATGAGGTCCTTCGCCAGTGACTCGTATTCGAGCATGACCAGGGGCGGCAGCCCCGTCTCGCGCGTCACCATCCCCCAGAAAGTGCTTGCAAGCGCGAGGAGCTGATCGGAGAGCGTCGACCGGCGCAGGATATCGGGGCTGAGGAAATGTTCGCGCATCAGGTGCCCGAGGTGCACGCGCTCGTGTGCGGTGAGAGCCTCGTTCTGCATCACCCGTGCGAGCGCGGCACGCATCAGCGCCTCCGTCCAGGGCGGGCACGAGAGCACGGTTCTGTGAGCGCTGCTCTTCGGCAGGAGCCCAATCTCAAAGGGCATCTCGGAGGCCGCCGAGCGCGAGGCGGTGAGAAGCCCTCTGGGGAAGGTCTCGTTCGAGAGCGGAATCATCCCGCCGGCGAGAACCGGCACCACTTCCTTGCAGCCGAGCGAGAAGAGCAGGTCCCCCTGAAAGAATTCGGGATGGAGTTCCGCGCTCACGTGGTTCGCAGTGAGGGCGAGAAAGCGCCTCTCGAACTCGCGCGTGACTTTCGCTGCGGTCTGCGGGCCGTGGAGCGCCTCGGTTCTCGCCGCGATCACCTCCATGAAGTCGTCGCGCGGCTGCGGCCCGCGACGACCCTGCGGCATCGACCGGGCGATCTCGCCGAGCGTCGGTGTGCATGCGCCGGGTACCATGAGCCGCATGACGTGCGGCAGCACCGCTTCGAGCTGCCGCAGAACCGCCGCCCGGATTTCAGTCTTTTCCAGTGTGAGCATTGTCCTGCCTTCAAGCATTGTCGCTTTCTGCGGAAGCTTTTGACTTTGCAGACCTGGAAGTAATAAAGAAAAGCACCGCAGCGGCCACGTAGGCCGTGCCGACCACCCAGGAGATCTGGGGCACCGACATCACCGCGAGCGCGGCACCCGCGGCGAGCGGGGCGATCACCTGCGCGAAGCGCTGCATGGCGTCGAACAAGCTCATCGACTGGTCGACGCCGAGCACCTTCACGATGTTGAGTCCCATCAGGTACTCCGTGAGCGCGGGGATGCAGAGCCCCATGGAGAGGCCGAGCATGACCGCCGCGACCACCGCAGCGATGACGGACGGGAAGAGCCCGAGCGGATAGAGCGCCGCTGCGCAGAGCAGGATCGCGAGCGCCGCGGGCAGTTTCTTCACCGAGGTGGCAGAGGTGAACTTCGCGAAGAGCGGGCTGCTCCAGATGATCACAAGACAGTTGAGCATGTAGACGCGCCCGATGTCGGACTGCGCCACATGGGCTCCGTCAAGGTAGAGCGGCATGAAGTAGTTGAGGAACGCCACGGCCAGCATGGCGGTCGGCATGAGCGCGAGGAGGCAGAAGAGAATGAAGCGCCGCTCGCCCACGGCGCCGAACAGTTCCCTCAGCGTCATCCTCGGCGCGGCGGCGCCGCCGCCGGTGCGCTGGTCAAGCGGCCTGTTCGTGAGGAAAAGCGGCGGAACGAACGCGAGAAGGACAGCCACCACCACGGCGAACAGGAACACCGGCGCAAAGCCAAGCCGTTCGGCGGCCATGGCGCCCACGGCGCAGCCGCAGAGCGATCCCGCGTAGACACCCGCGAACATGTCGGCGATCTTGCTCTCTCGCACCGTGCAGGCCTGCATCGTCAGAATGCACAGACCGTACCCCGCGCCGCACATGCCGCGCGCGACGATGTACTGCCAGGGCGCGACGGCGAGATTGCAGCAGAGCATGCCGATCGCGATGAGAAGGAACCCGGCGACGAGCGGCAGCCGCGCGCCGCTGCGCTTCATCCAGGTGCCCGCGACGAAGGCGCAGAGTCCCGTCATCGCGAGCTCGGCCGAGATCGGGAGGCCTAGAAGCATGTCGCGTGAGGCCGCGTCGGCGGGCACGAGCTCGGCCATCCGGAGCGGCACGAACGAGATGCTCATGTCGGTGGCGAAGCACAGGAAGAAGCCCATCGGGCGGAAGAGATTGCTGCTCGAGAGGCTGTCGAGCTCCTTCGTGCGGCCGCGGAGCTTCTCGAGAAGAGGCGGCAGGCGCATCAGGAGCAGGAAAAGCTCCGTCATGAAGAGGAGCGCGACCACGGTGAGGGTCAGCATGTCAAAGACATTTACGCGCAGGTGTTCAAGCCAGGGCGCGCGGATGAGCGAGATGACGAGCTTGTAGGTGCCTTTCGTCGCTCCGGAGACCGAGTCAGCGATGTCCGCCCACCGGCCCGAGTACCTGACTTCATCCCGGAGCTCCGAGACCTCGCTTCCGGCGAGCACGGGGGTGCCTGCCGGGGCGCTTCCGGCCCAGCGCTTCCCGTCGGGCGAAAGCACCTCGATCATCACGGTGTCGTTGTGGCCCTTCGCAACGCGCTCAAGGTAGCTGTCGACGCTTGAGGTCTCCGAGAGATTGATCTGTAACTCTATGAGTTAGGGAATCGAACGGCAGGAGGAAGCGGCGGAAAGC
>NZ_JAUNSF010000072.1 GCF_030539355.1 Sutterella sp. | reverse complement strand
CGGGAATTTTAGTCCGCTGTCAGGCGGCGGCTAGGCACTTCCAAGGAGGTTTTTTGCGAAAACCTCCTCCGCGGAGATGTCGCAGGTGCAGGATCCGGGCGGCAAAAAGGCCGGAGGCGACTCGGCGCTTCCGGCCCTGGAGGTGTGACGGCGGGAACCGCCGGGCGTCAGACGAGACCCGAGATAAGCACCGCGAGCACGAGGATCGGGGCGAGCACGAGCGTCGTGAAGCGCAGGGCCTTCAGCGTCCCCTCGCTCACGGGCTCGCCGCCCGCGAGGTTCCTCGAGATCTCAGGCCAGCAGGTGCGGCCGGCGAGGTAGAGGATCAGCAGGCCGCCGATCGGGAGCGCGAGGTTGCTCGTGAAGAAGTCGAAGATGTCGAAGAAGGTCTTCCCGCCGAAGAAGGTCACGTCGGAGAGCGCGCCGAAGGAGAGGCAGGGAAGGACGCCGACGATGGCGAGCGCGATCGTGGAGATCACGGAGGCCTTCGGGCGGCTCATGCCGCGTTCGTCCACGAGGTACGCCACGAGGATCTCGATCATCGAGACCGACGAGGTGATGGCCGCGACGAGGAGGCAGATGTAGAAGATCACCGCGAAGATCTGCCCGAAGGGGAGCTGCGCGAAGATCGCGGGCATCGTGATGAAGGTGAGGCCGGGGCCGGCGGTCGGGTCAAGACCGAAGGCGAAGACCGGGGGCATCACCATCAGGCCGCCCATGAGCGACGCGATGACGGCGAGGAAGGCGATCCAGGAGCAAGAGCGCAGGAGGTTCGACTTGTCATCGAGGTACGAGCCGTAGGTCATCATGCAGCCGCAGCCGACGCAGAGCGAGAAGAAGGTGAAGCCCATCGCCTGCAGGAGCCCCATGAAGGTGAAGGACTCGAAGTCGAACTTGAAGAGGAACTCCACGCCGCCCCAGGCGCCCGGGAGCATCAGGCCGCGGACGATGACGACGCACATGAGCACGAAGAGGAGCGGCATCAGGACCTTCGAGAGGCGCTCGATGCCCTTCGTGATGTCAAGCGCCACGATGAGGCCGTTCAGAAGCAGGAAGAGCCACTGGAACCCGACGGAGAGCACCGGGTCGGCGGTGAAGGCGCCGAAGTGGGCGCCCAACTGCGACTGGTCCGCGATGAGGCCCTCGCCCCCGATCGCCTCGAAGAGGTAGGCGATGGTCCAGCCGCCGATCGCGGAGTAGAAGCTCAGCACGAGGAAGCCGGTGAGGACGCCGAGGTACCCCATCGGAATGAGGACGAGCTTGTTGCCGGCGATGCGGCGGTAGGTCGTGACGATGCCGCCGCGGCCGAGACGGCCGAGCGCGATCTCGGCGATGAGCAGCGCGAGGCCCACCGTGAAGGTGAGGAGGATATAGGGGAAGAGGAAGACGCTGCCGCCGTTCGTGCCGGCGAGGTACGGGAACTTCCAGATCGCGCCGAGACCGACCGCGGCGCCCGCGCTCGCAAGTACGAAGCCGATGCGGCTCGTCCAGGTTTTGCGTTCGTTGGACATTTTTTCTTCTGGCTCCTTCAGCCCGCCCGGGGCGGGTTGAGGCTTTGAGGATTCGTTCGTTGTTATTCGTGCATCAGGGGAGGGCTGCCTGCGGACATGAGTCTCCCGTGCGGGCGCCCTTTTCCATCCTGACAGACGCATATTAGGGAGTGCACCCCGTTCCCTGCCTCAGGCAATCTGCGCAGACGTTATGAGTCTCAGGCACTTGAAGGACGGTTTTCCGGGGACGTCGCCCGCAATCCCGTGTTGCAAAAGGTGGCGCTTCGTTTCTTCTCCGGCGGCGAGGCCCGGTATCTTGAGAGGCTAACATTCAACGTGCGGAGGGACACCGGCTGACGGTGTCGCTCCGGCACAAGTCAAATCGCCGTTCCCCGCCCGAAGGAGTCCTGATATGCGCGCAACAGCCCTGAAGAAATGCCTCGCCGCCGCCGCGGTGACCGCCGCCCTCGCCGGGTTCGCCTCGGAGGGTGCGCTTGCCATGCCCCGCGTCGCGGAGGCCGGGCTCGTGATGAATCTTTCGGGCGAGGCGACGAGGACGCTCACGAACGACCTCGCGCAGCTCACGTTCTCGATCGAACGGCGCGGGAAGGACTCCTCGGCCGTGACCGAGGAGGTCGTCCGCGCGGGCAACGCCGCGCAGGAGGCGCTCAAGGCCCTCGGCGACAAGGTCGAGGTGAAGACCACGGACTTCTCGACCTGGCCCGTGATGACGCGCGCCAAGGAGGGCGAGTCCTCGAAGATCAGCGAGTGGGGCGTGAAGCAGTCGATCCGCGTCACCGTGCGTGACGTGAAGCTCGCCTCGAAGGTGATGGAGGCCGCGGGGAGGACGATGAACTTCAACGGCGTCACCTTCTCGGTCTCGCGCCCCGTGAGGCAGGCGACGACCGACGCGCTTCTCGCCGAGGCGATAAAGAACGCGGGCGAGCGCGCCGTGATCGCGGCCGAAGCGCTCGGCCTCTCCGAGAAGAACGTCCGCATCGAGGGCATCCAGGTCTCCGGGGCCTCGGGTCCGGCGCCCCGCTACTACGCGCAGCCCGCGATGGCGAAGAACCGCCTCGCCGCGGCTGCCGACAGCCTCGCGCCCGAGGTGAGCTCGGGCACGGCCGACGTGAGCCTCTCGGTCACGCTGACCGTGCGAATCATGCCGTGACGAGCCTTTCGCGCTAATTCATCCTCATCCATCCGACAGCTGACAGGGAGAAAGAAAATGGTCCGTTTTGAAGCCGAGGGCGGCGTTGATCCGCTCCTGCGCGTGCAGCTTGACCGGGGCGACTCGGTCGCCACCGAGTCGAACGCCATGGTGATGATGGACGCGTCGCTTTCGCTCAAAGGCAAGACCCGCGGCGGGTTCCTCAAGTCGATGGCCCGCAAGTTCCTGAACGACGAGACCTTCTTCCAGCAGTGGATCGAGGCGACCGACGGCCCGGGCGAGGCGCTTCTCGCGCCGGCTCTGCCCGGCGACATCCGCATCCTCCCCGTGGGCGAGCGCCGCTGGATGATCGCGGACGGGTGCTTCCTCGCCTCCACCGGGGGCGTCGAGATCTCGACCCGCATGCAGGGGCTCGGCCGCGCGCTCCTCTCCGACTCGGGCGGCTTCTTCATCATGGAGGCCTCGGGCGAGGGCCAGCTCGTCGTCTCCGGCTTCGGGAGCGTGCGCGAGATCGAGGTGCGGCCCGACCGCCCGGTGCTCATCGACAACGGCCACCTCGTCGCCTGGGACGCGTCGCTCGACTACGAGATCACGCTGCGCACGAGCCGCTCGGGTGTGCTCGGGCGCTTGGTCGGCAGCCAGCTCTCGGGCGAGGGCTTTGTGCTCAGGTTCACCGGGTCCGGAAAGATCGTCGTGAGCTCTCGCAACCAGGGCGGCTTCATCGACTGGATTTTCTCGCGCCGTCCGATCGACAAGGCCGAGAAGGAGGCCTGAGGCGGCGGAGTTCCGGTCCACGGGACTGAAAAAAAAAAACGGGGCGGCGGCCGTGCGCGGAAAAAAGCGCACCGGCACCGCCCCGGAATGCACCCGGGAATCCGGGAAGATGATCCGTTCTGGGTGAATTTCGCACCGAAAGTGCGCGGAAGATCAATTTTTCCAAGCAGTTTCCGTGAGTTCTGACGGGGCGGGGACGCCTCATCGTCGGGCATGCTTTGTGCTGGGAAAACAAGTTCCCTGATACATCCCCCCGGAGAACACACAAATGTCCCAGTTCCAACGCCTCTCCCGCCTCACCCGCGTCTCGCTCGCCGCGCTCTGCGCCTGCGGCGCGCTCTCGGGCTTCTCCGCCGACGCGGCCGCGAAGTCCATCACGGTCGTCGTCGACACGGCCTTCACGACGCTCGACCCGTATGACGCCGGCGACACGCTCTCGCAGAACGTGGCGAAGTCCTTCTACGAAGGTCTCTTCGGCTTCGACAAGGACATGAAGGTGATTCCGGTCCTCGCGACCGGCTACGAGGTCTCGCCCGACGGCCTCACCTACACGGTGAAGCTGCGCGACGGCGTGAAGTTCTCCGACGGAACGGCCTTCACGGCCGAGGCGGTGAAGCTCAACTTCGAGCGCGTCACGAACCCCGAGAAGCACCTCAACCGCTACCAGCTCTACAAGAACATCGCGAGCGTCGAGGTGAAGGACCCGCTCACGGCGGTCTTCCACCTGAAGGAGCCGTTCTCGGCCTTCATCAACCAGCTCGCGCATCCGAGCGGCGTGATGATGTGTCCGTCGATTCTCGGCAACGAGAAGGCCGACATCGCTTTTCATCCCTGCGGCACGGGTCCCTATGTGATCGAGAAGTACAACCCGGCCGAGTACCTCGTGGTGAAGAAGAACCCGGACTACTGGCAGAAGGGGCTGCCGAAGCTTGACGGCATCACCTGGAAGCCCGTTCCCGAGGCGAGCACCCGCACGGCGATGATGAGGACGGGCGAGGCGGACTACGTGGACATCATCCCGCCCGAGTCCGTGAAGATCCTGCAGAAGTCGAAGGGCGTCAAGGTGATCCTCGCTCCCTCGATCGTCGAGCGTCAGATCTACCTCAACACCACGAAGAAGCCCTTTGACGACCCGCGCGTGCGCCAGGCGCTCAACTACGCCGTCGACAAGGAGGCGCTCTGCAAGGTGGTCTACCAGAACTTCGCCGATCCCGCGACGGGCGTGGCGCCCGTGGGCGTTGACTACGCCAAGCAGTTCGGCGTCTGGCCCTATGACCTGAAGAAGGCGAAGGAGCTCCTCACCGAGGCGGGCTACCCGAACGGCTTCGAGGCGACCTTCTGGGCGGCCTCGAACGCGTCGGTCTACATGAAGCTCCTGCAGTTCATCCAGCAGCAGTACGCGCCGCTCGGCATCAAGCTCAAGATCCAGGCCCTTGAGAGCGGCCAGCGCGTCACGCTCATGCAGACCGAGGGCGTGAAGACCACGAAGCTCGAGATGGCCACTTGGGGCTGGTCCTCGTCCACGGGCGAGATCGACTGGCTGCTGAGGCCGCTCCTTCACTCGGAGAGCTTCCCGCCCTCGAACTTCAACTTCGCCTTCTACTCGAACCCCGAGATCGACAAGGCGATCGGAGATGCGCTGCGCACGACGGACCGCGCCGAGAAGACGGCCATCTATGACCGCGCTCAGGAGATCATCTGGAAGGATGCGCCGTGGGTGTTCCTCGTCGTCGACAAGATCATCGCCGCGCAGTCCGAGAAGCTCACGGGCTTCTACCCGCTCGCCGACGGCGGCTACGTCTTCACCGAGGCGGACATCGCCGACTGAAATCGCTGAGCTCAGCCCCGGCGGACCGCGCCGGGGCGGCACAAAAGGGAAGGGGACGGTCCGCGAAAACCGTCCCCTTTCCTATTTTCACTGCGTCCGGTCAGGAGAGCTCTCGGACGCCGTGAGTGAGGCTTCACACCCGATCACTTCGCCGGGAAGAAGAAGCCGGCGGTCATGTCGAGGTAGTTGTCACCGACGTACTTCGGGTACTTCGCCTTGACTGCGGCGACGAAGGCGGCCTTGTCCCTGCTCGCGGCGGCGATCGCCTTGATGTCCTTCAGATACGCGATCTTGGCGGCCATCGCGTCGGCGCCCTCGGGCACCCAGTGGCCCGTGAGGACGAGCTCGATGCCGGCCTTCTGAAGGCGCTCGAGTTGTGCGATCTGGTAGTCGGCGTGGGCCGCGCCCGCGATGATCGAGTGGCAGGTCGAGCCCATCATGTGGATGTAGGCGGTCTTCTGGGCGGGGAGGACGAGCTCGGTGCCGTCGCCGTCCTGCGTCACCGTCACCTTCACGCCCTCGAAGACGTTGTCGCCGAGGTTGAGCGTCTGCGGTGCCGCCGGGAGCGTCACGTCAAAGTCCTTGCCGAAGGCCTGCTCGAGGCCGGTCATGATGCCCTTGATGCCGCCCGACTGCATGGCCTTCCAGCTCGCATCGGCGACGAGGACCGGGGCGCCGCCCGCCCAGGCGTCGGCGTTGTTCGGGTGGTTCGAGAGAATCGCGGCGGTGAGGGGCTTGCCGAGTTTCCTGAGGTACTCGCCCCAGACGGGGAAGTCGGGGCGGAAGGCGGCCGACTCGATCGCGAAGACGCCGGTCTTCGTCTCGACCGCGGCGAGGTTGTCGCCGAGCGCGTCGCCCGTGTTCCAGTTGTGGATCTTCACGCCGTCGGCGAAGGTGAAGACTGAGACCTCTCCCTTGCCGAGCGGCGCCTTCTCGGCGGCGGGCATCGCGGCCGAGGCCGCGCCGGCGGCGAAGAGGGAAGCAATGGCGAGGGCGGTGAGAGTGTGCCTGATCATGGTGATGAGCTCCGGGAAGGAAGGACAGGACAGAGTTGATTGTTCGATGTCGAACGATTAAAATGATTCTACGTCGAACAATTTCCGTCTGTAAAGACCGCCATGCAAAAAATTTTTCCGCGGGGCTCCCGCCCCCTTGTCAATTCACGCAGAACGCTCCTCGAGGCCGCCGGGACGCTCGGCGTCCTCGGCCCCCTCGGACTTCTCTCCTCCGGGACGGCGCAGGCCGCCGCCACTTCCTCCGCAGCCGTTTCCTCAGGGCAGAACCAGATGCACAGCCTTCGATACTTCATGCAGACGCCGGAACTGCCGGCCTTCTCCACGCCCTACGGCGACAACGCCGCGGCCGGGCACCATGTTTCAGCCGGTGACGTCACGATCTACTACGAGACCTACGGGGACGAAAACCCGGGCGAGCCCGTGCTCGTGCTCCACGGGGGCGGCGTGGGGTGCGCCTACGAAATGGGAGGCTTCATCGATGAACTCCGGAAGACCCGCCGCGTGATCATCCCGTCGACCCGCGGCCACGGGCGCTCGGGGTTCGGCACCGAGCTCATCACGTACGAGCAGAAGGCGCTCGACATGATGGCGGTCGTCCGTGCCGAGGGACTCGGGCACGCCGCGATCCTCGGCTTCAGCGACGGCGCCTACACGGCCTACAGGATCGCGGAGATGTTCCCCGAGTTCCCGACGCGGATCGTGGCGATCGGCGCGGGCGAGAACATCCCGGGCCTGAGACAGGTCGTCGTGGACCTCGACGCGCTCGAGGCGTTCGATCCGCCCTTCATCGCGCAGCAGCTCGCGCTTCAGCCCCGGCCCGACAAGGCGCGCTGGAAGGCGTGGCTGAAGGACTACGGCGCCTTCTACAGCGGACTGCTCGTCAGCAAGAACATCTTCATGCGCATCAAGGCGCCGGTGCTCCTCGTCTCGGGCGAACTCGACGGCAACGCCCCGCTCGACACGGTTCTGGCCGCCTGGCGCGAGATCCCCGAGGCACGGCTCGCGATCATCCCGGGCGCGCCGCATCCCTGCTTCATCACGAACTTCGACGCGGTCTGGGCGGGCGTGAAACCCTTCCTCGGCCTCTGACCCGGGCCGCGGATCTCCGGGGGAAATTCCGCCCGGTGCAGGGCGCCCTCCCGAGATGCCCGCACCCATTAAAATGATGGATTCCGAATTTCTCTTCCCCCATGAAGCGGCGGCTCACCCCGAAAGGGCCGCCCCCGGAGGTCAAATTGAACAACCGCGTCTATCCGCACCCGATCATCGCCCGCGAAGGCTGGACGATCCTCGCCGTCGCCTTTCTCGCCTTCCTCGTGAGCTGGTGGCTCGACCTCGGCGTCATCACCTTCCTCTTCTTCGTCTTCTTCGTCTTCGCGCTGCAGTTCTTCCGCGACCCGGCCCGCGAGGCCCCGGAGGATCCGAAGGCTGTCGTGAGCCCCGTGGACGGCCGCATCTGCAAGGTCGAGAAGTGCCCGAACCCCGAGACGGGCGAGGACTCGGTGAAGGTCTCGATCTTCATGAACGTCTTCAGCGTGCACAGCCAGAAGGCCCCGGTCTCCGGCGTGGTCGAGAAGGTCACCTACACGCCCGGCCTCTTCGTGAACGCCGACCTCGACAAGGCCTCGACCGAGAACGAGCGCAACGCCGTCACGGTCCGCATGGAGGACGGCCGCCGCGTCACCTTCATCCAGGTCGCCGGTCTCGTCGCCCGCCGCATCATCTGCTACACCTCGATCGGCGATGAATTGAAGCGCGGCGAGCGCTACGGCTTCATCCGCTTCGGCTCGCGCGTCGACGTGTACCTGCCGCCCGACGCGGAGATCGTCGCCGGCATCGGCGACAAGATGACCGGCGTGATGAGCGTCATCGCCCGTCTGCCGTAATTCCGCTTCCGAAAACCCGGGACGCTCTCTCCGAGGGCGTCCGGGAGGCAAAAGAAAGCCAAAAGAAGAAAGCCGCGGTCCTTCCTCAGGTTCCGCGGCTTTTTGCTGTCTTATTCCTCGACGACCCTGCGGTTCTTCACGAGGATCTGGGGCTTCGTCTGCTCCTCGGGCTCCTGGTTCTCGGCGAAGCACTTCCTCGCGGGGGTCTTCGTCGTGTCGAGAATCGAGGCGCGGTTCATCGTGAGCCACCCGTCAAGGAGGGGCGAGTTCTCCACGACAGCGGAGACGGTCCACGCGGGCCTGCCGTCGACGGAATCGGCGCGGTCGATCTTCTGGGAATGGTTGAAGGGCGTGTCCGAGAGGCGCTTCACGAGATCCATGTCGTCGGTGACGATCTCGAGCTTCACCGGACGGCCGGCGGCGTTGTTGAAGTCGGCGTTGGCCGTGTAGTCCTCGAGATCGAAGTCCTTCGGGCGGGAGAAGGTCTCCTCGAGCACGCGGGCCACCTCGATGCGGTGGAGCGGGATGTGCTCGACCGGCGTCTTCGTGGCCTTTGCGGTCTCCTCGTCCTCCTCCTCGAGGTCGGCGCAGACGAGCCAGGCTCTCACGTCCTGCTGCACGAGACCGAGGGGCTCCACGATCTTCTCGATCTGGCGGTCAAGGGCGTCGCGGTAGCGCACGGTGAGGTAGCGGTCTCCGGCGAGCGCCACCGTGACGGCGTCAAAGACGGCGCCGCGGATCTGCGGCGGCATGAACTGCATCGACGGGCTGATGACCTTGATCTTGCGCAGCCAGGTCGACGTGTATCCGCTCCTGTTGATGTTGGTCGAGCGCCGTGCATCGCGGAAGAGCGAATTGAGGCCGGTGAGCACCGGCGCGGGCATCTGATAGTGGAGGTGCTCGTCGGCGAGCCTCAGCAGAAGCGTCTCCTGGGGACCGAGCGCGGGCAGGTGAACGCCGTGGCCGCCCGCGGACCACTGGAAGCCGTAGGGCTTGCTCACCGCGTTGGTCTTGATCGGGAATACGTCGGGGTTCTCACGAATCGTCTTCAGATAGCGCTGCAGCGTGCGGCGGTGGATTTTGACGCCCTGTGCCTCAAGCTGCTCGTGGATCTGGGCAATGGTCACCCAGCGGTGCTGCGGAATGAGTTCAAGGATGCGGATCATGGTGATCACGTCTTCAAACATGCAGCTGTTGGGAATCGCTTTGGTCATCGTGAATTTATTCCGAGGGAAGAGTCAATCTGTGACGGTCTTGTTCTTTTGAGATTAAAAGAAAAGGAAGATCGCTGAATTGTGACACTTTCGCAGAAATTCGCGATCATATCTATTACCAAAGGTTACTTCCGAAATTAAACGAAACTTAAAAGTCTCGAACTATCGGGATGTCATTAGTAATAGCAGACAATTTACATCACAGGTTTCACCGTTCCGGCGTTTCCTCCGGCTCCTCCTCGGGCTCCTCCTCATGCTGCTGCGCGAGATCCGCGGCAATGGGGTTGGGGCGGCCGTTCCACCAGCACCAGAAAACATGGACGAAGCCGGAGAGCGCGTAAATGCAGAAGAGGATGAATATCGAGAGCGAGGTGTTGCTCGAGATGACGATGAAGGCGATGGCGCAGAGCGCGATCACCCAGAAGGGAACGGACTTGACCACGGCGAGCGACTTGCCCGAGAAGAACGGCGCGTTGCAGACCATGGTGAGGCCGGCGTAGAGCGTGACGACGAGCGCGATCGTGCTCTGGTACGGGAGCAGCCAGTCGGGCAGACGGTTCTCGACGGCGAGCCAGACGAAGCCGCAGACGAGGGCGGCGGCGGCCGGCGAGGGCAGGCCCTGGAAGTAGTTCTTGCTCACCACGCCGACGTTGCAGTTGAAGCGCGCCAGACGCAGGAGCGCGCAGAGCGCGTAGACGAAGGCCGTGGCCCAGCCGAGCTTGCCGAGCTCGACCAGGGTGAACTCGTAGACGATGAGCGCCGGGGCGACGCCGAAGCTCACCGCGTCGGCGAGGCTGTCCATCTGCACGCCGAACTCGCTCTGGGTGTGGGTGAGACGCGCCACGCGCCCGTCCATGCCGTCAAAGAGCATGGAGAAGAAGACCGCGATGGCGGCGTTCGAGAAGTTGCCGTTCATCGCCTGGATGATGCCGTAGAAGGCCGCGAAGAAAGCCGCTCCGGTGAAGGCGTTCGGCAGGACGTAGATGCTCTTGGACTTGACGGCCTTGAAACGACGCTGGCTGATGGAGGCGATGCTTTCGCGGTGCGGAGTGTTCTGCGTTGTCATGTGAAGATTGTTTCGAAGAACGAACGGAGTCCCCCGGAGGAAAAGGGCGGACGGTGGTCGGAGGGCCGCGGTCCCGGAGGCGCTCGGCGCGGGGTTTCGGAAGACACCCTGCGCAGGTGATCCGTCAGGATCAGACTGCATTGTAGCGGCCGCCGTCAGGATTGCTCTCAACAAGCGGAACCGTCGTAACTTGTTACAACCGCGGGGGTCCGCCGTGCGGTTTTCCGTGCCCCGTGTACAACAAGGTCCCGGCCTATGGCCCGGTGAGGTCCGCGGCAATCGGGGCGTCAGCTCCGGGCCCCGGCGACTTAGAATCCGCTCTCAGGTACCTGATCCCTTTTCCTCCTTTCTCCCGGGAAGCCCTATGCCCTTTGTCTTTGCCCCGCCCGCCCAGGTCGTCATTCCCGTCGCCGACGAGCGCTATGAGTTCTTTCCTGTGAACCGCGTCTACGGCGCGGCGAAAAACTACGCCGCCACGCAGGCCGAGCGCGACGCCAAGGCGGGCTTTCATCCGCCGATCTTCATGAAGTCTCCCGACGTGATCCGCCCGGTCGCCGACGGCGAGACCTACCGCTGGCCGATGCCTCCGGGGACGGTGAAGATGGTGCCCGAGTTCGAGCTCGTCGCCTGTCTCGGCAGGGGCGGCCGCAACCTCACGGCCGAGGAGGCCGAGGCCGCGGTCTGGGGCTGGTGCGTGGGCTATGACTTCACGCGCCGTCTCTCCGCCGAGGACTGCCCCCCGGGCAGCCCCTGGGACCTGATGAAGACGCTCGACGGCGGCGCCCCGGTCTCGCACGTGCGTCCCGCGTTCCGCACGCCGCTCCCGGCGCCCACCGACATCTATCTCTACAAGAACAACCAGCGCGTCCAGTCGGCGAGCACGAGCCTGATGCTCGCGAACCCGATCGAGCTCATCATGCTCATCTCGCGCTTCTGGGAGCTCCGCCCGGGCGACGTGATCTTCACGGGCACGCCCGCCGGCGTCCCTGACTGCCAGGTCGGCGACCAGTTCGAGGGCGGCGTGAACGGCGTGGGCAAGCTGCGCGTCGAGGTCACGGCTCCCGTCGCCTGACGCCTCCCCCACATCAAATTCCGAGCAGAGAGGGCCCGCCGGAGAAATCCGGCGGGCTTTCTCATCATGGCTGAGCGCGGAACTCAGTTATCCTCGGGAGGCAGGTGTCCCGGAGATCCCGCTCCGGAGTGAGCCCGTCCTGGAAGAGGTGCGTATGGCAGAGGAATCGGTCCTGGTGTTTCGCGTGGGAGAGCAGATCCCGGAGTCGATGAGAATCGTCTGGCGCTCGGAGCGCAGGCTCCGGGTCGAGCAGTGGCGCGACAAGAAGAAGGTCTATCCGCTCATCTACGAGGACGTCCTGCGCCTCGGCTACAACGCGCTCATCGACTTCGAGGTTACGGAGGAGTGGCGCGGCGCGGGCGGCCAGTGTGCAGGCCAATGCCCGATCTTCGAGGCGTCGGGAATCCCGGCCCTCATCGTGCCGCGGGACCGTGAGGACGAGGCCGCGGCGCTCTTCAGGGCGATCGACGACCGCGAGGAGAAGCTCGTCAACTGCAACCAGCGCCGCCCGATGACGAGGACGGACTTCGTCATGATCGCAGCGGGAGCCGTCGTCATCGCGCTCGTTCTCTGGCTCGTTCTCTTCCGCTAGAAAGAACGAGGCCCGGTGCTGACCGGGCCTCGGGAGGGGAGGATGACGCGCAGGCGGATCAGGTGCCGCTCGTGCCGTCCGACTCGAGCGCCTCGACGTTGGCGGGGCTCGCGCCGCGGCCCTTCGCCGCGGGGAGCGGAGCCTCGGCCGGGGTGCGGTGCGTGTGGGACTCAAAGACCCTGAGCGAGCCGAGCACGCCGCCCATGAGGACGATGAAGCCGAGCGTCATCGAGAGCGTCGGGAGTTCGCCGCGCCAGATGAGCGCGTAGATGACCGCGAAGACGGACTCGAAGACGATGAGCTGACCGCCCAATGCGGCCGGGAGGATCTGGCTCATGCGGTTCCAGCAAATCATCGCGACCCACGAGCAGAGAAGGCCGATCGAGAGCGCGACCGCGAGGAAGGTGAGGGGCTCGGGACCGAGCGCCGTGACCGTCGTGTCCATGAAGCCGAAGCCGTAGCCGAGCGCAATGAAGAGGCCGAGCGCAACGGGGAGCACCGTGACGCCCTGGAGCGTCGTCCAGGCGCCCGTGCTGTGATGCGGGTGCGCGAGCAGCCACTCGGCGTTCTTGATCGAGAACCACGTCCAGGCGATGACCGCGGCGACGCCGAAGCCCACGCCCATCCAGAACTGCTCGCCGCCCTCGGCGGACTGCGCCGCGGCGTGCTCGAACTCGGTGAGGTTGGCCATCACGAGGCCGAGCAGGATGATCGCGAGCGGCGGGAGGATCTTCGACCACGGCACGGCCGCGTCGGACCCGGCGTTGCGCATGTTCGACGAGATCGCGACGAGCACCGGAATGACGGCCATGAACATGCCTGCGAGCGGCGCCCCCGCGAGACGGATGCAGAGCGTGAGGAGCGCGTAGAAGAGGACGTTGCCGAAGAGCGGAAGACGGAATGCCTCGAGCACGTCCGGCTTCGAGAAGGCCTTGAGCTCCCTGCGGAATATCCAGAGGCAGGGGAGTGAAATGAGGCCGAAGGCGATGAAGCGCGAAAGGGCCACGAGCACGGAGCTGTACTCCGGTACCACGAGCGGCGCGATGTAGATCAGGCCCCAGAGGGCTCCTGCCGCGATGCCGAGAAGAACGCCGATGAGCATACGGGGGGTGCTCCAGTTTCTCCAGTCGCATCCCGTTTCGCTTGCGGGACGCCGTTTCCCTGCTTGTCTCCGGTGTTTCGTGCCCCAGAGCAAAAAAGGAGTGGGGGCCCGGAATGTTCTGTCACTGACCTTCGGCCGCTTCGCTTTCACCCCGTTTGGTCCCGGGGAGAAGGCTGGTCATGAAGCGTTGGTGCGCCGCCGGCCGCCGTGTCGGGAAGGCTGTCAGGGTGCCCTTCCCTACGGCATCCTCCGGTCGACTGCCGTTGGTCTGAACCGCGGCGGGCGGGCCCACAAGGGATTCGGGCGCCCTGGAAACTCCGACTCCTCCGGAGTCTCCCCGCGGCTCTTGGGCGAGCCGTCCGATGGATCAATTTCATCGTAGCACCCTGGTGCGCCTAAGGAAAGTCTGTTAAGGGAAACCGATTATGTTTTGCGGGCACAGCCGGTGTGCGGATTTGGAACTGTCCGCAGACGCAGCACTTTTAAGTGCAAAACATACGTAAATATACGTATTGTTGGATCCAGTTGAATGCGAGTGAGCGTTCACTCCGCAAAAAGTGAATGCACAGTGTTGGTGCGCTCGAACGGCGCGGAAAGGATGGAATCCGTAAGGAAAAAGCGGCGGGCTCCGGGATCAGCCGGCGGGGGAGGGCTGAGGCGCGGATTCGCTCTCGGAAGGGGCCGGCGCGGCTGTCTTCTCCGCGGGCTCCCTGCGGGAGGCGTCGCGGCTTTCGATCTCGTCGGCGAGGAAGGAGACCGCGGCGGCGTAGAAGTAGCTGCGGTTGTAGCGCAGGATGGCCGCGAAGGAGGCGGTGCCGAGGAAGTAGTCGACGCCGCGGGTGTTGCCCGGGCTCACCCAGGGGAGGTCCACGAGAAGCGCGGGCTCGGACTCGCGGAGCGGGATGATGTCCAGCGGCTTCACGCCCGCGCGGAAGAGCTCGCCCGCGGTCGTGTGCGTCGTGATGCCGCCCGAGCCGGTGGCCTTGAAGATCGCGTCATTCGCCTCGACGCGGTAGAGCGGGCGCTCGCCCTTCGCCCACCCGTGGGCGAGGAGAAAGTTCGCCACGCTCGCGATGCCGTCGGCTTCGCTCGCGACAATGTCGATCCTGCCGTCACCGTCGCCGTCCCGGCCGTAGGCCTTGAGCGATGTGGGCATGAACTGCCCGAGGCCCATCGCGCCCGCGAACGAGCCCGAGATCGAGACGGGCTCGACCTTCTCGTGCCAGCAGAACTCGAGGAAGTCCGCGAGCTCGGTGCGGTAGTAGGCCGCGCGGCGCGTGTAGTCAAAGGAGAGCGTCATCAGCGCGTCGAGCACGCGGAAGCGCCCCATGTTGCGCCCGTAGATCGACTCGACGCCGATGATCGCGGTGATGACGTAGCGGGAGACCCCGGTCTCGCGCTCCACGCGGTCGAAGACCTCGCGGTGGTCAGCGAGGAACTCCACGCCGCGCTCGATGCGCTCGTCATTGACGAGGTTGCGCTCGTAGAGGCGGAAGTTCTTCTCCGCGCTGGTCTTCCTGTTCGCCTTCGGTTTCGGCGTCGTGTAGCGCTCGGAGAGGGGCGAGTAGCGCGCGACCGAGACCTCGGCCTCGAGCCACTCGTAGGGAATGTGCTTCTCGCGGGCGACCCCGGCGAGAAACTCACGGACCTCCTGACGGCTCACGTAGTCAGAGGCCGACGGGCTGCCCTTCTTGGGTTTCTGCACCGGTTTCGCGGCGGGCGGCTGCTTCGGAGCGGGGGCCGCGGTCTTCTCCGCGGCCGCCGGCGAGGCCGGCGCCTCGGACGCTTTCTCCGGGGCTTTCTCCGGTTCGGCCGCCTTCTCAGTCTTCTCCGCCTCTTCCGGGGCGGCGGGCAGCATCTCCGCCATCGCCGGGGTGAGCGCTTCGGGCGCCTCCGCGGCGGGAGCGCTCGTGACAGCCGTGTCCACCGTCTCCTGCGAGAGAGGCGGTTCAGTCTCCGGTGCATCCGGCGCCGCGCACGCCGAGAGCGTGCAGAAGGCGAGGATGAGCGGAGCGCTCGTGAAACGGTTGAGAAGCGTCATGGCTCGAGAGGAAAGTCGGGTCGTTCTGTCTGTTGCAGGGGACGGGCCGGACCGGCCTTTCCCCGGACGGCATGCGGCCGGCTGAAGGTTTCATTCTAGCGAGCGGTTCCGGCGGGCCGACTCATTCAAAAGGCGCAAATTTGTGACCGGGGGCTTCGGACACGGGAAGAGGGGATCTGCTGGATCTCCCTCAAGCGACAGGCCCGGGGACACAGACGGTCACGGAAAGCCGCTGAGCCCCCGGGCCC
>NZ_JAUNSF010000071.1 GCF_030539355.1 Sutterella sp. | reverse complement strand
ACTTGTTGTGTAACTTCTTGCGCAACTGCTTGTGTGACTTCACCGCTCTCCGGCTTCGCCGCCTGCTCGGGGACGGCGGGAGCCGCGGGCGCGGCCGGGCCGCTGAAGATGCCGGCCATCGCCGAGAACTGCCCTTTTCTCTTCGCTGCCATGATCAGTCCTTCCTCCCGGTCATTTTCTCGATGTCCCTGACGAGCTGCTTGTAGGCCGCGGCCGCCTTGGACTTCGGCGCGTAGCTGAGGAAATGCTCGCTGTTCGCCTGAGCCTCTCTGATCAGGACGGTGCGCGGGATGGGCGTGAAAACACGGAACCCCGCGGTCTCCGCCTGGGCTCTCAGGATCTGCTCCGCGTTGGCCTCAAGTGTCGTCCGTCCGTCACGGGCGGTCAGCAGGACGCCGAGGAGGTTCAGGGTCGGGTTGTTCCGGCTCTTCACGTCCTCGATGACCTCGAGCTGGCTTCTGAGACCCTGGAGGGAGAGACGGTCCGCCGTCATCGGGATCAGCACGTGCTGCGCTGCCACGAGCGCCATCACGGGCAGGAGACCGAGCGACGGCGCGGAGTCGATCACGCAGTAGTCATAGTCGCTCTGCACGCTCTCGAGCAGTCTGCGAAGGGCTTCGGTGCGGTCGTCGCCGACGAGCTCAATCTCGACGCGGGAGAGATCCGGGTCGCCGGGCAGGAGGTCGAGGGATCCCTTTTTGCCGGCGTACGGAACGGGGACGGTCGCCGACTGGACGCTGCTGTCGCGCACGGCGCGCCGGACGTCAAGCAGCAGGTCCGTCAGGGAGGTGGCCTCCGCGCCGATGCCGATGATCTGGGTGAGGTTGCACTGTGAATCGAGATCCACGCAGAGCACCCGGTGGCCTCGCTGGGCGAGGCCGTGGGCGAGCACCGCGGCGGTGGTGGACTTTCCGACGCCGCCCTTGCGGTTGGCGATGGCAATCGTATGCATGAGGTTCTCCTCCTTCAGGGCCGGCGCCTTCGCCGGCAGCAGTTGCACACGATTCTATGCATGAGCATGTGTAGGATCAAACACAACTTCCTACAGCAACAGTTACATAAAAAGTACTGTAGAAAGTACTGTAGAAAGTTGTGTAACTTTTTACACAACCTTAGCTGTGACGGGGCTTAGCCCTCCTTGCCGCGTTCCAGTTCCGGATCCAGCTCTTGAAAACGTTCTCCTTTGTTCTGAAGTCGCGTCCGAGGAGCGGCGGAAATTGGTTGGGATCCCTCGCCGCTTCATCTCTCAGACCGGCGTCGTGCCTGTAGAGCAGGTCGATGAAGTCGATGCTCAGGTTGGCCAGTGCCTTGAAGCAGTTCGCCTTCTCCTCGTGCTTTCTGCACTGAGCCTTCAGCAGTTTGATCTCGTTGGCCTGCCTGTCAATTCTTGACTGCAGTCTTTGGGTCACGCCGATCAGTCTGTCAATGTCTGATTCATGCTCCTGTCTCAGATTTTCAGGGTCTGCTGAAAGGTTTTCATCCAGAAGCCTCTGATTGGAAAAGGACAGATCCTCGACTATTTTGAGCAGCTGCTTCAGGTCCTTCCTGGAGATATTGCAGGAGCCGTCGTTGCTGAGTATCTGCCTGTCGCCGGATTCGGTTTCCTCGCCGAACTCGTCAAGTATCCTGTTTCGTATCCTGTCGGCGCGGTCAGAGAGCAGCTTCCGGCCCTCTTCCTCTTCTTCGTAATCGGATCCGTAGAGCATGGCGACCTTCCTGATCAGCGCTGGTAGATGAGGGTGATGTCGGAACGGAAGTGCCCGACCTCCTGGGAGACCGTTGAGAGCGAGGTTTCGTAGTCGCAGTGACTTCGAAGCTCCTTCATGCGCTCCTGGACGTAGGAATGGCGGAGACCGTGAGCACCGGTGCTCCAGCCGAGCGCGCGCTTGCTCGCGTCCGTGAAGCTCCGCGAGAAGGCGTTCCCGTAGCCGATGTCGTAGTGGCTCTGATAGATGACCCCGCGGTCCCGGACCTCGACGGGCTCGGGGCGCCGGTGCGCCTCGAGCCGGTCGGCCAGGTCCTTCCGGAGAAGGACCTCGCGGCAGAGGCCGCCTTTTCCCACGACGGTGTAGAGGACGCCTTCCCGCCCGTTGAACTTGGTGCCGAGGCGGGGCTTGCCTTCGGCGTCGCGCTTGTCCGGCGGCTGCTCGCCGATCGGCCGGATGGTGATGAGCTCGTGGGCCCGCAGGCCCGCGTTGAAGGCGAGCTCCGTGGCGAGCGCGTTGCGCTCGGTCTGCCTCGTGGCGACGGCCGCGACCTGCTCCGCGGTGTAGGCACGGTGCTCGAGCCTGGTCTCGACGTGCGAGGTGATGATGGTGAGGTGCTGATCCTCGGGAAGGCGCCCGGAGACGTGCTGGTAGATCTCGATGGCCTGGCGGAGCTGATCAAGGGTCTTCTGGGTGACGAGGGAGGAGCGCTCCACGAGGAAGGACTCGGCGCTCCGCGGAGTGGAGCGCTGCAGGTTGCCGAGCCGGTTGTAGGCGATCCACCGGGCGTAGCTCTGCAGGGCCTGCTGCACCGAGCGGTGCGTGCCGCAGCTCTTGATTCTTCGCTCGGGCTGATGGTCGATCCAGCTCATGGCCTTCTTGACCTGGATGTCGACCTTGGCCTTGACGTCATCGGGGAGCTTCTTGGAGATCTCCGCCGAGGAGAGCTGTGCCGAAGGGATCTTTGGCATGAGTCACCTCAGGTGTGGGAGCGGTGGAGGGCTTCCAGGCGCTCGATCTCGGGACGGTGCTTCTCGAGCCATCGGGTCACGGTCGAGAGGGCGACGGAGATGCGCCGTTCACGGAGCCAGTTCTGAAGCTGGGCGGGGCGCAGCTTCTCGCCGTCGACGCCGGCGGCGAGGCGCATGAGCTCGTAGGCGTGCCGGTCCAGGCGGGAAGGCTGCCAGCGGCTATGGTGCTTGATGTTCTTGCCGGCGCGGAGACGCTCGAGGATCCGGTCGTTCTCGGGGAACTCGACCGGTTCGGCTTCGTGCGGCTGCGGGAGGTCGTGGTCTGAAGGCACTGTCCTGCGGTGGTGAGGTGGGGGAATGGGAAGGTGTTTGCGAGAGAAAGAAGCCACAACAGCAGCAGGGCATGTTGTTTGTCTCTGCAGATGAACTGCTTGCCTCGAACTAAGTCTCGGCGCTCCAAGAGGGGAGCTTTGCCTTTGGTTGTGCGTACTTGCCGGCCGAAGCCGTCTTCGTTCGCGCGGACGCCGCGGAGGGCTTCCCGGGACGTCCGTCTTCCTCATGACCCCGACAAAGAAAAGGGGGGTGCTATTTCAAATCCTGACCAGGATTCCCAGCGTTTTATCAAGACGGGGGAACTTGTCTCCAAAGTGGATGCGTCGCACTTCTTCAGACACCGGCGACGGGGTGCTTGACACTTCCCGAAGGAAGCGGAGCTGAAAATCGGTGAAGCCTTGTGAACGCGCTGCCCGAACGGCGGGATCCGCAGGGCGGCCGCGCAAGCGGCCTGCCCGGAGGGACCCGGCGTGACCTGCAGGGGACCGCGGACTTTCCGGCGCGGCGCGGGCTTGAGGCGTTGCCCTGGAGGATGAGGTCGCGGCCGGCCTCCCCGTGAGGGGAGTTCGGCAGCGTGCTCATCCGGAGGGATCGGCCTCGAGCGGTGCGCCCGGCCTGGGGAAGTGGAGGGAGCTGCCTGAGGCCGGAGGGCCCCGGCGCTCGACCTGCGCTTCGCAGTCCTGAGAGCCTTGGTCACGGCGGGCCTGCCGCGCGGCACCGCGTGAGCGGTGTCGGGTGGCGGTCCGACGTGCTTCCTCGGACCGCGCAGGTCCGCCCGCACGAAGTGCCCGGTGGCAATGGGAGGAGATAGCGCACGCAGGCGCTTCGTGCGTGGCGGAGTCGGTCAGGCGCGGCGCAAACAGGATGCGGCGCGCGTGAGTGGAGCTGCGCAGTCTGAGATGCTGGTGTCCCGATAGTACCACTGATCGCACTTGCGTGCTGCTCGCTTTGTTACAAATTTCCGGAAGCATGATGAAGCCTGCAAACAAGCGCCCGCGCTGTGTCAGAAGGGGCCTGAAAAGGACCCTCACACAGCGCGGGCGCGCAAGCGCATCCTGGGGAGCGCGAGGGACCCTCCTCGCGCGGGCGTGAGCCCGCTGGCGGAGCCGCCCCTGCGGGGGCGGCGAACGTCGAGGCGCCCGCGGCGACTCGTGCCCGTCGCGCCTTCAGCGCGGCGGGGAGAAGGGGGAGGCGAGGGGTACGCCCCTCGCAAGCGAGCCGGCGAAGCCGGTCGCTTTACGCCGAGCTCAGCCCGGCGCCAGCCAGGGCGAGCAGCGAGGCGCGAGACGCCCGCGAGGGCGGCTCGAGGCCGTCGCGCCTGGGGCGCGGCGGTGCCCGGGGAAGGCGAGGGGTGCTCCCCTCGCAGCGGGCCGGCGGGAGCCGACCGCTACGCCGAAGCTCAGCCCGGCGCCAGCCAGGGCGAGCAGCGAGGCGCGAGCTGCCCGTGAGGGCGGCTCGAGGCCGTGCGCAGGAGCGCGCGGCGCGAGAACGGGGGAGGCGAGGGGTGCACCCCTCGCGGCGCGCCGGCGGGAGCCGGCCGCCACGCCGAAGCTCAGCCCGGTGCCAGCCAGGGCGAGCAGCGAGGCGCGAGACGCCCGCGAGGGCGGCTCGAACCCGTCGCGCCTCCACGCGGCGGGGAGACGGGGGAGGCGAGGGGCACGCCCCTCGCGGCCGCGCGGGGGAGGGGGTGTCGAAGTGGTCCACGGTGCCGACGGTGGGAGAGGGCATGACGCCCGGGACTGGCCGCAGGGCCGGGTGGCGGCGACGTGCCCGAGCGCAGCAGTGATGATTACAGCAGTAAATGAAATGGCGTAACGCTACAATGTAGCGCTACATTACAAGCGATTGATGCGAGAAACGCGGCGTCTGAGTCGGCCAGCGAGCCTGCGGCTCGATGGCAGGGGACGGTGGCGAGGTCCCCTCGCTGCGGCTGATGGCCGCTCTTGCCCTGGAGAGAAAGAAAAACCCCGCCGGTCACCCGGCAGGGTCTGTCTTTCTTGAAATACTTGGTGACGCTGGTGTCAGATCACTTTGCTTCAGGTTCCTTGGCTGATTCGCTGTCGCTACTGGACGACTCTTTGCCAGTATTTTTGCTGGCATTTTTGCCAGTGCTCGCGGCCGACTTCCCTTTGGCGGCGCCGCTTCGCTTGCTCGGTGCCTTGGCGGGCTTGGCAGCGGCGAGTTCCTCGAGCTTCTTGATGTAGTTCGCCTGCGCGTCCGAGAGCTCCTTCTGAAGCGACTCGATCTGCGCCTGAGCGGCCTTGATCTGCTTCTGAGCTTCCTGCAGCTGGTCCTCGGCGGTCTTGAGTTTCGCCTCCGTGTCCTTCTTCGCCTCCGTGAGGTCAGCGATCTGCTTCTCCTGAGCGGCCTTTGCTTCGAGAGCTTCCTTGAAATGTGCGTTCTTGTACTCGGTCTCGAAGAAAAGCTCCTCGGCTGCGTTTCTGAGCTTGCGCGTCTCTTCTCGCTCGATCGCCATGCTGGAAACGGCCTCTTTCCTGGCTTCGTCCGCGGCTTTCTTAAGGAGCGGCTCAACCTCGGCCCAGATGGCGGTCCTGATGTTCGTCATGAACTCGGCACCGAGGCCGTTGATGGTGGAGGCCTTGGGCTGTCGGGTCTGGCGCCAGACCTGAACGGCATCGGAGATGGTCGAGAAAGATCCCTTGTCGCCGAGCATGGTTCGGATGGTGCGGAGAGAGGGGATTTGTTCTCCACGCTCGACGCTGGCGTCAAGGATGGCCCAGACGGCGTGATTAGTATCGAGAGCTGAGGACATTGATAGTCTCCTTTAATGATTTCGTATTGATACAAGTGTAGCGCTACACTACAAAGAAATCAAGCGATTTGACGCCTTTTTTTGAAGAAACAAAGGGTCGGATCGATGGGGAGATGGTCACCTCCGACGTTGGCCTGGGCTTCGTTCGTTCTTTCTAAAGGCCGTATGCAGACTGAGTCGGACGCGTCGGGAGGCTGAGTTCGCCATCACATCCGCATCACATCCTCGTCACATTAACGCAGTATCGGGATCACATTCTCAGAGAGTTCTTTGAATTGAAACCGGCGAGGACTTTCCTAAAAATCAATCCCCTTCCACCTTGAAGACGATACGGGCGCAGCCCTCACCCGGTCCCGCGGCCGCGATCGCCGTCCGATGTGACGCCGATGTGACGAAAATCGCCGTCGATGTGACGAAAATCGCCCGTGAAAGCGCGGGCAAGATAGGTGGCGTAGGCCTACACGGCCCTCGCCACACAGCCTTGTTCGCACTGGGGTGCTCAACGTCTGTCATCTTGCTCTGCGAGGCGTTTGGGTCCCGCTCCGCGGGTGTGATCTGGGGTATAGCCGTGTGAGCGGCCGGAATCGGCTAGCATTAGGGTCAGTTTTCGCTTTCAAAGCAAGGGAGTCCGCGCAATGAAAATTGGGTACATCCGTGTGAGCACTGTCGATCAGAACTTGGAACGGCAGAAAGCGGCCCTGAATGAGGCTGGGGTGGACAAGCTCTTTGACGACAAGGCCTCCGGGAAGGACACTGACCGCCCCGGCTACAAGGCGGCGCTGCTCTGCCTCTCGGAAGGGGACGAGCTGGTCGTGGCCTCGATGGACCGGCTCTCGCGCAACGTGCGCGATCTCCTCGGGGAGGTCGAGCGGTTGCGGAAGCGGGGAGTCTCGGTGACGTTCCTCAAGGAGGGCTTTACTTTCCGCCCTGACGAAACGAACCACGTGGCGAACCTCATTCTTGGCGTGCTTGCGTCCGTGAGCGCCTTCGAGCGTGAAGTCATCTTGGAACGACAGCGCGAAGGGATCGCCATTGCGAAGAAAAAGGGTGTCTACAAGGGACGACAACCTCTGAAGCCTGAGATCGTGCGGGAGATGCGCTCCATGTCAAAGATGGGAGTGCCGGCGACGAGGATCGCCAAAACGCTGGGTGTCAGCGTGGCGAGCTGCTACCGCTACCTGAAGAAAAAGGAAGAAGCTTGAGTTACGCCGCATTGTCGGCGCCTGTGCGGATCTGCACCTCGTCCCTGCCGATCTCCCTGAATCCGTCGTCGCCGCGGATGAACTCCGCCATCATCACGGCCAGCGTGTCCGCATGGCGTTTGAGGCATGCGCACTCCCACACGATCAGGACCCGCCATCCCAGTTCCTGAAGCCGTCTGGTGTTCTCCCAGTCTCGCTCGACATTGCGGGCGAGCTTCGTGAGCCAGAAGTCCTGCCGCGTTCCGGGCAGAGCTGCGAACCTGCATCCGGGGTGGTGATGCCAGAAGCATCCATGAATCTGCACCGCGACGCGATACTTGGGGAGGACGATGTCCGGTGTGCCGGGAAGATCCCGTCTCTGAAGCCGGTAGCGAAATCCCCGGGCGAAGAGGAGCTTTCTGACAAAGACCTCCGGTCCCGTGTCCTTTGAGCGGATGGCACGCATGTTCGCGGAGCGGACCGGATCCACCTGTCCGGCTCCTGCATCGTCGACCGTCTGATGTTTCGTCATTAAACAGTCCGCCTCCGTGACCGGACGAGCTTCTCCGTTGTGAGGTGATGAATGGGCGTGTCCCGATGAAGACTGGGACTTCGTTTTCGATTCTAGTCGGCCGTTTGACGGTCACACAGCAGCATCAGGCGGGAATAAAATCAGGCTCAATTTTTCCCTTTTTTGTACCTTTCCCGAACACTGGAGGCCTTCCCGATGGTGCAGCAGCTGCGCGTGACCCTGCAGGATCACACCTATGAACGTCTGGGCGACTATGCGAAAGAGCATGGTCAGAAGATCACTCAGACGGCGGCGGAGCTCATCGCCCGCGGCCTTCCTGTCGAGCAGCCGGTGAACGAGGCCGGCACCGACTTCGATTTCATCGACCTCTTCGCCGGCATCGGCGGCATGCGCATCGCCTATTCGCAGGCGGGCGGCCGGTGCGTCTACTCGAACGAGTGGAACAAGTTCAGCCAGCAGACCTACGCCGCGAACTTCGGCGAAATCCCGGACGGCGACATCACCAAGGTCGACGAGAACTCGATCCCGGACCATGACATCCTCGTGGCCGGTTTTCCCTGTCAGCCTTTCTCCATCGCCGGCGTCTCGAAGAAGCTGTCGCTCGGCCGTGCGACCGGCTTCGAGGACAAGACCCAGGGCACGCTCTTCTTCGATGTCTGCAGGATCATCAAGGCGAAGCGTCCTTCAGCCTTCATGCTCGAGAACGTCAAGAACCTCTGCTCCCATGACCGGGGCCGCACGTTCCGCGTGATTCAGGAGTCCCTCGAGGAACTCGACTACGAGATCTTCTTCAAGGTCTGCGACGGACAGGACTTCACGCCTCAGCACCGCGAGCGCATCCTGATCGTTGGCTTTGACCGCCGGCGCTTCGGCAACGCCATCAATTTCGAGTTCAACTACCCCGTTCCGGAGAAAAAGCCCGTCCTCGGGGACATCCTCCAGTCCAATGTTCCCGACAGCTACACGCTCTCGGACAACCTCTGGACCTATCTGCAGAAGTACGCTGAGAAGCACCGCGCGGCCGGCAACGGCTTCGGCTTCGGTATGCCCGACCCGAACGGCGTCACCCGCACGCTCTCGGCTCGCTACTACAAGGACGGATCCGAGATCCTGATCTCCCGGGGGCCGGGGCGCAATCCGCGTCGCCTGACGCCCCGCGAGTGCGCAAGACTCCAGGGCTTCCCAGATTCCTTCAAGATCCCCGTATCGGACACGCAGGCCTACCGCCAGTTCGGCAACTCCGTCGTGGTTCCTTTGATGAGCGCCGTGGCGAAGCTCGTCGCCGACAAGCTCCGGGAACTCCGCAGGACGGTCGGTGAGACTGCCTCATCCGTCCCCGGACTGCCGGTCGGCAAATGATCCTCCGCGGCGACGCAGACACTGCAGCGCGTCTCCGTGGTAATTTCAGTGACAACCTCTGTCTCTTTGGAACGGAACCATGCAGCAGTCCATCATCCTGCCGGACGACCGGATCATCTCCCCTGAAGCCGTGCGCTATGCCGTCAGCGCCATCGACAGCGTTCGCAGCGGCTCCCTCGCGTACTGCAAGTTCCTTTCAGCCAATGACACCAAGGAGACGGGTGCCCATCAGGCCGGCTTTCTGATCGGCAAAAGCGCCGTCGGCATCCTCTTTGACCGCCCGGGCGTGAAGGGGGAGAACCTCACCCGCTCGATACGGATTTCCTGGCAGGACGGCGCGGTTGTCACGAACTCCTCGGCGAAGTATTACGGTCAGAAGACTCGCAACGAGTACCGCATCACGGGCGTCGGCTACAACTTCCCGTTCCGTGAGGTCGAGTACACCGGCGCTCTGTTCGTGCTCGTCAGGCGCACGGCCGAGGACTACGAGGCCTTCGTTCTGAACACAGAGGACGAGATTGACTACTTCCTCGATTGGTTCGGCCTGTCCCCTGCCGAGACCAATGCGCTCATAAGCACTTCACAGACTCCGTCCAAGGACGAGGTGATCGCGAAGGTTGTGGCTTCACTCAACAACGGGTTCCCTACCACGGCGGAGATGTCCCGTCTCGCCCGCGAGACCGAAGAGGTGATCCACGACCATGTGGAGAAAGCCCGAACGAACCCGGATGAGAAGCTCATCAACTGGACTCAGGTCGAGTACGCCCTCTTCCGCGGCGTCGAGGAAAGCCTCTACAAGGATCGGGTCAGGGACGGGGTTCCCGATCTTGAGACCTTCCTCTCGATCGCCAAGGAATTCCTCCAGAGGCGAAAATCCCGTGCCGGCAAGTCTCTTGAGAACCATCTGCAGGCTCTCTTCGACGCTAATGAGCTCAATTACTCCTCGCAGGCCGTCACCGAGGAGAACAAAAAACCGGATTTCATCTTCCCGTCCATTGCTGCCTACCACGATTCCGCTTTCCCGACGGAGTACCTGACGGTGCTCGCTGCCAAGACCACCTGCAAGGATCGCTGGCGTCAGGTGCTCAATGAGGCTGACCGGATGCACGAGCGCACCAAGTATCTCTGCACTCTGCAGCAGGGCAACTCATCGAAGCAGCTCCACGAGATGAAGGCCGAGGGCGTTGTGCTCGTGGTGCCGAAGAAGTACATCAGCACCTACCCGCGGGAGTATCAGGGCTCAATCCTCTCGATTCGCGAGTTCATCGAGCACGTCTCCAGGCTTCAGGCTCTGCATCTGCGGTGACCGGAGAAGAAAGGGGTCTACGCACCAGCCTCTGAAGCCCGAGATCGTCCGGGAGATCCGCGCCCGGTCGGAGATGGGAGTGCCGACGACGAGGATTGCCAAGGCGCTTGGCATCAGCGTCGCCAGCTGCTATCGCTATCTGAAGAAGAAGGAAGGCGCCTGACGGAGGGGGCTGCCGTCGCCGGTCAGGGTCACATGACCAGATCGAAGGGCAGGTCGGTGATGTCCTTCAGTCTCTTGCCCTCGATCATCAGGTCGAGGGTGTTCAGCGTTTCGGTGTATCCGCCCTTTTCGTCGGCCTGGCTGAGGTTGAAGATGGCCTCGCGGAGCTCGTTCAGGGCGATGTGATACACGCAGTCGACGTCGCCGGTGCCGAGCGCGATTGAGCCGAGACGGCTCGGCAGCGGCTCTGCGGTCACAAGGCAGATGTGGGGTGTCCGCCCCTTTCGGTTCCTGATGAAGGAGAGGGCTTCGGTCCTCGCATTCTGCGCACGGTCGGTGCGAAGTGTGAACTTGCAGGAGACGCTCGCGTGAAGGATCGGAAGCTTGTTGTTCGTCTCCCTGATGGGGGAGTGAAGGGCGCAGAGTTCGTCGACGAGGTAGTCCGTGCCGTTGATGACTTCGTCAGGCTCGGGTTTCCTGGCCACGACAACATCGGGCGCGATGGAGTAATTGGTGCCGATGACGACAAGCAGTTTGGGCATCTCTTCCGACATCTGCTTGAGTTCCGCGAGATGGGCGTACTGCTCATACTGCGCAATGTTCGCGCCATCACCGGTGAATTTTTTGATGATCCAGTTGCCGGGGCGGAGATGCGAGAGCTTGGGGAAGGTGGCGTTCAGGAACTCCGCCACCAGGAGCTCAAGGCTCCTGCCGCTCGTCTGCCCAGCTGCTTTCTTGCTCGCGTTCGGGACGATGATGTCCTCTTTCGCCAACTCGCGCACGAGCTCTTTTGAGATGGTGCATGAGGCTTTGTTTTTCACGTCCGCGATGCTCAGGTTGCCCTCGTTCGAGATCGTCAGGATCCCTTCCGAGCAGAGCTCTGAGAGAAAGTTGAGCTTCTCGAGCCTGACGAGTCCGATCTTATCCATTCAGTGCCTCCTTGATCTTGAGTCCGACCGCTCGTGCGACCGGCGGCGGGAATGCGTTCCCGACCTGCCTGTAGCTGGTGGTCTTTGCTCCCCATAGTTTCCACGAATCGGGGAACCCCTGCAGGCGGGCCGTCATGCGGACGGTCAGTCTGGGGCGCCCGGTGAAGTCGGCGGCCGGTGCCTCGTTGGCGATCGTCGTGCCCTCGACGTCGAGCTTCGCCCACGCCGCTCTCGCGCGGGTGGGACCGAGGTCGGGGCCGCCGTGCTTCTTGGAGCCGCCGACGAGCGTGGGCGCGATCGTGTTCGCTCTCTGCGCCCAGGCGTCGGCGTTCCAGCCGTTCTCCTCCATGAGATCCTTCAGCGCCTCCCCGACGGTGGGGGCGGGCTTCGGGCTCGCAGAGGGCCAGGCGAAGCGCGGCCAGAGGTCCTTGCGCAGCGCCACGAGGATCGCCCGCGGGCGCAGCTGCGGGACGCCGTAGTCATTCGCGTTGATGAGCTTCCATTCCCCGGTGTAGCCGAGCTTGTCCAGGCGCTTGAGGATGCTCTGGCGGTAGTCGTCGAAGACCGGGTCGAGGAGCCCGCGCACGTTCTCGAGCATCACGGCCCGCGGCGCGGCCTCCTGCACGATGCGGAGCGCCTCATCGAAAAGATTGCGCTCGTCCTCGGCGCCGAGCTGCTTGCCGGCCTTGGAGAACGGCGGGCAGGGGACGCCGCCGGCCACGAGGTCAACGCCACGGTACTTTGTTGCGCTGAACTCATGAAGATCGTCCTCCCGGACATTCCAGGCGGGACGGTTCAGGCGGAGGGTGGCGCAGGCGTCTTTGTCGATCTCCACGAGGCAGACATGGTCAAAGCCGGCCTCCTCGAGGCCGAGCGCCTGGCCGCCGGCGCCGGCGCAGAGTTCAAGGGACTTCAGTTTTTTCATATCGAAGGGGACATGGGCCCAAGGAGGGAGCGCGAGGGAGGAATCTCCCTCGCACAGGCGAACACGTTGATGGATTAACCTTCATTAAATTTTTTATTTTTCCTGATTTCTTCTATATAAGAAAGGAAATCTCCATCTATCATTTCACTCAATTTCTCAGGATGTTCCTTCAAGTATTTTGCAATGCGTTCATCTCGGGCTGCGACTTCTTCTTCGGTCAGCGGCTCTGAAAATTTTCCATCATCTTTATTGAAGCGGTTTTTAATTTTAGGTTTTTGGGGATTAAAACCAACTTCCTCAAGAAATGGCAATGCTAAAGCAGCATTTTCAGGCACCGACAAGAAATCTACTGTTTTCTTAATGCTGATCTGTTCGTTGTTAACACCAATAAGGTCGAGGCCGTTCTCTCTGCCACCTTGTTGATGAAATCTGGTATAGAACTTTCTCCAAACGGAATCATTTTTTACAAGTTTTGATGCAAATGTCCAAAGTTGTTTATGGCTTAATTCTAACCGTGCCTTCTTCTTTATTTGTTCCTCGGTTTCTTTTAAATCAAAACTGATTCTGACCGCTTTATAGGCGCGTCCGACTTTGATGAGTTCATAAGAAACATTCTTGAAAGACGTTTTTTTACTGTTGTTAATCTGATCGCATGCTACGGCAAGAACATGTTGTGCAAATAATGTAATGCTTTTGTATTTCGAACCGAGTTCCAGTATGCTGCGCAATTCTTCAATATCTATTCGAACCCAGCCGGTTGTCCTGAACTGACAGAGCCACATGTAAATTCTGATGGCATACTCCGATGACAGATCAGTGATGTCGTCTAAAGGAAATTTCGTGAAATTCTCCTTCAGTAATATCAGATATGGAATAAGCGGCTCCGCGAATAAGATACCAATCCGACCATCCCCTTTTTTGAACTTCATAGCCTGAATCCAGCGGGTTTTAATTACGCCGTCCCTTACATCTGGATCAGGGATGATTATGTATCGAGAAAAGAGGGTTTCGTGAGCCTTGCGGATGTCACGAGAGGCGTTGTCCGCCTCAAAGTAGTCCTGAAGATCCTGAGTTGTGACGTAATGCCAGCGCCCCATCTCGGAGACGGAGCCGTCCCGTGACAGTTGAGTGATCGCTGTGAGGATGATGCGGATCTCAGGAACGGAGAGACGGAACGCAGCTTTGTTGATGAGATTGGAGTGAACGACCAGCGGCGCCTGATCCTTGTCCCAAATTTCTTGTTCCATATACGCAAAAGCTAGGTTGAAGTACCATGTTGTTCTTCAGTGTAGCAAATAGATGGGTGTCTTGAAGTCGGATCGCATCTGACGGCGGATAGGGGAACCCCTTGGACGCCCTCAAAGTTGTACCTGCTAGTTTGTTAACGCATTAGCACTTCGCTGTCAAAAGGTAGTACTTCCCGACGTCAATCAGTAGCACCAAAAAGTCAAAACCTAGCACATCCCTCCGTAACTTCATGATTTATAACGGTTTTTCGAGCCCTAAAAAGTATTAAAAAAGAAGTCTTAACTAAAAAGGAACCACGCGTCCGAGACCTGTGGATAACCTGTGCATAAGTAAGGCGCCACTCGAACGCGTGTTGTGCCGGCTTGTCGCCGGCACTGTTAGTGGCCCCCTGAGGGGGCCCGACATGGTCCCCCGACAGGGGCTCCGCCCCTCGCGCTGCGCGCTTCACCCCGCGCTCGCCGCCGCGTGGCTCGGGAGGCAGGACGGGCTGATCGCCCTTTCTGCCTCCCTTCCGCCAAGCCTCGGCCGCTCCGATGGCCCGTCAAGGGCTTTCGCGGCATATCCTCCGGGCGCCGCCTGCGGCGGCGTCCTCGGTATTCCACGATCCCTTGACTGTCCCTCTCCGCTCGAGCGTCCGACCGGCGTCTCCTCCCTCTCCAAGGAGGTTTTTCAGCACTCAGCAAGGGACATGGGTGTCCCTCGACATCAGAAATGCCCGTGGAGCCCTCTCACAGGCTCGCTAAGCGCGTCCCAGAGGGCTGGGTAATAGGGGGAGCTGTCCGAGGGTCTCCGATCGCGCAGAACGCAAGCCAGTGCGTTTTTTCACAGTCCGGCATGAAAGGGGAAGGTCTCGTCAACCGGGGCCGCGGCCGTCAAAAGGTAGCGCTTCACGCGAAATTCCAAAATTGTCAATGGGTTAACGAACAGCCTCTCCGCCGAAATCACCGCCCGGCGCGTGGCGGCCGTCGGCCGTTGCACGGGAGTCGGCGGCTCGCAGGCCGTTAGAGGTCGCGAATTTTCGTTATTTCTGTAATGTACCGCTACAATGTAGCGCTACATTACGGTAATTTGTGTTCCTGCTGCCGACTTCGGACGTCAAAAGGTAGCACTTCCGCGGTAGGAGGGCGTCAAAAGGTAGTACTTCCGGGAAAATTTCAGTGAAATCAATGAACTGCAGCATCCCCAATCCGTGCAGGTTGGAACGGGGTTTCCAAGAAAATCAAAGGAAGTGGCTTCCTGCAGGATTTCTTAATTTTGATTTTTCTTGACTTGTGCCCGCTTGCATCCTCCGCGTGCCGACTCGGAGGATGCATCGAGATGCCTCGGCCTCCAGCTCCCCAATCCGTGCAGGTTGAACTGAAATTTCCGAAAAAATCAAAGAAAATCGATTACTTTTTCTTCGGCAGTTCCTTGCCGCGCTGCTCTTCGCACCACCGTGCCGTCAGCTCGAGCTCGCGCGCGTCCTCTGGACACTGGCTCGGAGCGGCTTCCCACTGCCCGAGGGTCTTCAGTCGGCGTGCCTCCGTCTCCGCGGCGGCGGCGGCCCGGGCGAGCAGGTTCCGGGTGTCCTGGCGGGCCCACAGCTCGGCCTCGCCGAGCTCCGTCATGCGCTCCACGAGCTGCTCGCGCAGTGCCTGCATGAAAAGCACCTCACAGCGGCGCATCGTGGTCTTCACGGCCTCCAGGGCGCACCGGTCGCGCTGCAGGAGGTCCTCGGCCTCCCTGCGGGTCAGGGCGCGCTCGCCGTCCCAGCCCGGGAGAGACCGGCACTCCTCCGGCGTGAGCCCCAGGCCGTGCTTCTTCCTCAGCTCGTCGACGGTGTAGGAATCGGCCTCGAGGGAGGCTCGCTTCCAGTTGGTGAGGTTCACGTCGAGCTCGCCGGGTTCGGTGTCGAGGGCGTGCCCGAGCACCCGGCACGCGTATTCGTTCATCGAGAGCCCGGCACCGGCCGCGGTCGTGCGGAGCTGCTCGAGGAGCGAGGGCGGCAGCACCAGCTGCACCCTGGCGGTCTTCAGCTCGGCGCCGCGCTTCGGCTTCTTCCTGGGTTGCGCAGGTTTCTGCGCACTTTCCTGCACAGGATCATGCGGAACTTCATGTGTAACTTTCTGCGCGGGTAGGTGTGTAACTTGTTGCGTACCTTGTTGTGTAGGTTCATACACAACTTGTTGTGCAACTTGTTG
>NZ_JAUNSF010000070.1 GCF_030539355.1 Sutterella sp. | reverse complement strand
ACCCCGAAGTCGGCCGGCCGCAGCTTCGGACTGTAACGCTGATGAGACGTGCCACTGACCGCCTGCGGAGCCTGAGGGAGTACCTCCTTGTGGGCATGGGCTCGGCAGGCTGCCGGCCGGTTTTCCGCGGGAGATCGGGCCCGAAAAACGCTGTGAATTACGAATAAGAGAATACCCCACTCCCTTGTTCAGGCTAAGGGTAATTGCTTATTTCGGACCGGTTCATTCCGGTATGGGCCGGCGGGTGCAGATCGGTTGGGAAGAGTCGTGACCTGGACTTTTTTCGGAGGGAACGGTGACCCTCCTGGAGGGTCTCCGAAATGGTGTCCTGAAAAATACGCCGATGGGCGAAATCCTGCCCTGAATGAGTAATTTTTTTTGCGTACTTAATCGGAAACGGTTGCCGAGAGGGCGTGTTCCGTTAACGGAAAGGGTTGCCATTAAGTACGCAGGAATCGGTGAGGGGTAGTAAAAATTACGGATTCAAGTCTCCGGGTGTTGTAAGTGATGACAAATCGCAACCAACCGGAGGCAAAAATGAACCCTAATGACAAGACTTCACAGGACACGGAGAAGAAGAGCGACGAGACCGTCAAGCGAGAGTTCTTCAGAGAAATTTTCGGGGATCCGGAAATCACGATCCCCAGTCTCACCGGCGAACAGCTGAAGTTTATCAGGGACCATCTGAAGTTCACTCAAGAGCAGATGGCGTTTCTGCTCGGCATCAGCCTGCGCCGCGTGAATGATCTCGAAAGCAAGGGCATGGAGCCGCTCAAGCCGATCCTCAGTGCGCTCCTCTACATCTACTTGAGAGTCGGACGCAGAGGCATTGCTCTCCTCTTCAATCGCCGGCTGTACCCGAAGGTGGACGTTTCCGCGGCCCCGGGCAGTGACGAGTCCCCGGAGCAGGCCGAGGCACGGCGCAAGTCCGAGATCGAGCACCTAGGGATCAGGGACGTCACGGCGAAGCCCGGGGAGTCTTCGCCGAAGCTGAAGGACGAGCTCACGGGCGACAGGATCCGGGAAGTCCGCAGGCAATGGACCCTGACTCAGGCGCAGCTGGGGAAAGTGCTGTTCGTAAAAGCGCGGACGGTGAGCAACTGGGAGAAGGGCAGGACCGCACCGGATCAGGCCACGATCGAAATGCTGCAGATGCTCAAGGATGCGAAGTCGTCCGAGGATCTGCCGTCCGAAATGAGAGCTCGCTACGAGTTGATCAGGGAGACGTCCGGCCTCAGCCGGCCCAGGTTCAACCGGAAGCGTTCCTGAGGCCTGACTCTCGTCGCCGCCACGATCTTCACCGGCCGCCCCGCACCCGCGGAGGCGGCCCCTGGTGCTTCGCAATGAGCGACGGCGGTGGCGGGGAGGCGGCCGCGCATCTCCTTCATCAGGGGCAGTACCTCTTCTAAGAGACCGGACTTCCCAGGGACCGCTCCGCAGCGGGGCGGTCCCGCGGAATCCCAGCGGCCGCGCTTCTCCTTCGATGAGGGGAGCGCGGCCGTTGTCATTTCGGACGCCGGTTCATCGCCGGCGGATCCGACCGGCAGGCGTCACCGCCTCGCCGCGGGCCAGGCCCTCCGCACGCGGAACTTGACCGGGAGCACCTCGGACTCGCGCTTAGAGTCGAAGCTCCACCCGGTGAGATTCCGGTTCTTCTCGAACCAGTTCTTCACCTTGATGCCGTTCAGCATCTTTCCGTGGATGAAGCCGTTTCTCGTGAAGAGCCCGAGCATGTCGGACGGCATCTCCCCGCCGTGGGCGAGCTTCGCGAGGTCGGTCATGGTGAACCAGTCGCCGCGGGTGAGCCTGGAGATCCCGGCCATCAGCCTGAGGTCGTCCTCGGGAGAGGAAGCCGGTTGAGCCGGCGTCTTCGGTTCCGCCTGGGGAGCAGGCTTCGGCGCAGGTTTCGTCTCCTTCTTCGCCGCGGGTTTCTCCGCTGGCTTCTCCGGTTTAGCCGGTTTCCCGGGCTTCCCAGCCTTCGATGAGGTCACGGGCTCCGTGAAACTGAAGGCCGGTGCGGTGACCGTGCTGTGCGGTCTGATGAGGAAGTCCAGGGTCGATGTCATGAGGCTGATCGCCGAGAGACAGACACGGCCCCAGACCCTCACGCTCTTCGGGGTGAGCCAGCTCAGGTCGAGAGGCAAGCCTGACTCCAGGGCGCTCGTCGCACGGATCAGAGAGAAGGCCGCCTGCTGCGCGACGAGCTGCTCAGGCCTGGCATTCCGCCAGGCCTCGCGCCGCTCGTCCTCCCCGGCCGAGAAGACCGGGAAGGCCGCGAGCTTCGAGTCAGCGCCCGGGGCGTCACCCACATGGATCTCTATCGTCCCGGGGAGGAATCGGCTCTCGTGCATCGCGTCGGCCTTGCGGGCCTCGGCGTCGTAGCGGACGATGGTGAGCGCGTCGCGCCCGGTCCTGCCCATGCGCCGCTCCTCGTGGAGGATGAGCGGCGACACGCCCTCGAAACTGAAGACCAGGCAGTCGCGGTTCCGCGGGTGGTTCCTTTTCTCCGCCGTCTGCACGCGTTTGCGAGTGTTTTCGTCGACCGTCGTGAGCTCCGGGAGCCTCATCGTGTGGACGCTCGCGATCAGGTGAATGAGGCGGTCCATCCAGGGCGAGGCCGACTCGTCCCCGATCACGTGGATGATGGGCGTCTCGGAAAGCGTCGGCCGCATGAAGGCCGTGAGGATCGCGGTGATCGCACCGAACATGTCGCGGTGCGAGCGGAATGGGAAGCCGAGAAGGAGCTCGTCGAAGGTGTTCCAGACGGCGTCGAGGTCGTTCCCGGGAACCGCATTGCGGCATTCCTCCCATTGATCCTCGCGGTAACCGACGAAGAGTCCTTCCTTCGGATGGAAGCCCGTGGTGAAGTCGGGCTCGCCCGTCGGCCGGATCACCGGATGGGTGGCGAAGCGCCGGATCTCGGGGAGACCGGCCCCGGTATGGATCATCGTTTCGAAGACCTGGAGCGCCTCGGTCGGCCGCTCGCGCAGCAATCCTGCGAGACTCTGCAGCAGCGTGTCCTTCTGCCCGTCGGTCTCGCTGAACTTCAGGAACCGCTTCATGAGATCGTTGCTCCCAAGCGGCTGGAAGTTCGTGTTGTTCGGGCGATTGATGATTCCGATGACATTCCCCCAGACGTAGAGGTCCGGAATCCGCCTCAATGCCTTAGCCAGTTCCTCAAGGAGCGGCGGGTTGTACATCAGGAAGTCGTCGAACCACTTCCCTTGCGGCGGAGAGGGCAGGGGCTCGACGGATTCGTCAGGACCGGCGGACTCACCCTCTGCCTGTGCCGGCTCCTGAGCGTCGGATTCTGGAACGGGAACGTCGGCGCCTGGAGCGGCTTCCCCGGAGGCTTCCTCAAGCGTTTCGTCGCAGGGTTTCAGCATCGCCACCGCGGGCGAAGGAATCTGCGGGAGCTCCGGCACTTCCGGGAGCGACGGCGTTTCGCGACTTTCCTGACTTTCGACCGGTTTCGCCTGGACCTGCGGCTCCGGGCTCATGACGACAGGAGGTCTCCCGCCCGCGATCGTGCCGCCGTGCTCGAGGACTTCGGCGGAGAGCCGCACCTCCGGCGTCCTCGGCGAGAAGGCCCTCGCGAGGCCCCGGAAGAGCCCGATGAACCTCTCCCGCAATGAGAGCGTCGGCCTCTCGGGCACCTCAATCACGGCGCCCGTCTCGACGAGCCTGGGGGAGGGCTGCGCCGGGAGTTCCTTTCTCCTCGGCCGGGCAGCCGCACGGGTCGGGATCGGCGCTGGGAAGCGGATCTCCTCCGCAGGTGCCGCGGGAGGTTCGAACATAGCGAGGATCTGCCGGGCAGGCGCCGCCTCGCAGATCTGCTCGTCGGAGAGAAGCAGCAGGTCGAGCGGCATTTCGTCGTCCGGGGCAGGCTTCTCCTCGGCAGGCGGCAGGGTTTCGTTCAGGGTGGACGCCTCCGACGCCGCTTCGTCGTCAGGCGCACCGGCTGTTTCCCTGAGGTCTTTCTCGACGCGGTGCCGGCGGTAAAGCCGCAGATCATCCTCGGTGGGGATCGGGTGCCCGAGGACCTTCTCCTTCATGAGGACTACGATTTCGTCGTGCTTCATGCCGGCGTCCCAGGCACGCTGCACCGTGTCCACGTCGGCGCGCCACCAGATGGCATCGTCCTTCATCGAGCGGCAGAGCGGGAAGACCCCGTGATTCATCCGATAACGGACGGACTTGCGATGGATCCGGGTCTGCCTGAGCACATAGTCCCAGTCGCAGAACTCGTCCGGATTGAATTTCTTTCTCGGCATATCAAAATGCAGTTTCGAGTGGCGGGTTGAGGTCCGCCGGCCTTGCAGGAAATACCTGCATGAGCCTCACTTTGCGGAGCGCCGGCACGACCGGTCAAGGGCGTGAATCCGCGGCCCGACGGGGCTCCGCGCGGGCTTCCCTGTCCTTGGTTTTCCCGCTGTCACCGGACGGAAAAGACGCCCAACTCAGTTCTTCGGAGTCGCTGTCCTCTCTTTTCTCTGCGAGGCCAAAGCGGACAGGGAAAGGCCAGGGGACAGAGCAGGGCGGTCTCAGCCGGCCTCGACGAGACCTGTGCGTGCGCGCAACAAACCGCTCCGTGACGCCGCGGAGGGTTCGGAGAGTGGGTCAAGTCCGCCGTCGCCGCCCCGGACGACATCGCCTGTGACCCGCCCGGCGACACCGTAGCCGACCCGCCTCACCCCGCCTCGCTCCGCCGCATTGAAGCATTCCTGATCCTTTGATCCTCAGCGCACCCGGGATTCTTGAGCGGCTTCGTTCACTTTCAAAATTTCTTAATTGCGCCGGGGAATGACGAGAAGAGGCCGCCTCGAAAGCCCTCGGAAGGCCTCTATCCATCTGATAAATCGGAGATTGCAAGTCGTGTCAGAGGCTCTCTCCGCGGACTCGCATTCTTCCTTAACTTCGCTTCAGAAAAACCCTGCTTAACGGTATCCAAAAGGAGTAAATGATTCGACTTGCATTTATCAGAGTCCGTATGTAGAATGCCATGCACTGAAGAGCGATATTGCTCTTTTCTAGTAATAACCAAGGAGTAATCCAATGGCTCTTGATATTGAAGGCTTCCAGAGCGCCCTCGCCGAAGTCGAGACGATGCGTTCCGAGCTGAAGGCCCGTGAAGATGCCCTTCGCGGCGACATGATCGCCCAGATCCAGCAGCTCATCGACACGATGAACCTCAAGGCGAGCGACTTCCGCTTCGCCGAGGCCCCCAAGGCTCCCGCCCCGCGCCGTCCCCGCAACCCGATCGCCCCGAAGTATCGCGGCCCGAACGGTGAGCTCTGGACCGGCCGCGGCCGTACGCCGCGCTGGCTCGCCGAGCAGCTCGACCTCGGCCGCAAGGTCGAGGACTTCCTCATCCAGGCTGCTGAATAAGCAGATCTGAGGATCCGAACGAAACCGGTTGTCTGATTTTTTCAGGCGGCCGGTTTTCTTTTTGCCTCTCCGGCCGCTTCTTTCGGCCGGGACTGAAACTTCCCCCGCCGTTCTCAGATCGTCGTAAATCGGTAAAAGCACGGGGGGCTTAGTTTGAAGGACGACACCGGGGGGCGCATGCCGCAAAATTTGTCCTGAGCTCCGGGATCCATAGTCAATTCGCTATGATGCCTCAGGGCCAAACGTTGCGCTCCTCTTTTGTCCGGACAGGACAAAATCATTTTGAGCAGGAGCCGCCCCGGGAAAGCCTGCCCGGGACTTTGAAAGACCCGTAAAATCCGCATAATCTTTCGTCACACTCAGGCAACGCCGCTGCCCCGGGGCGTTCCGCGGCAGCGGACCGGCGCACAGACTTCGATCGGAAAAGGACATGGACAACTTTGATGCCTACGCAGTGCTCGGCGTGGAGAGGACCGCCTCCCAGGCCGACATCCGGCGCGCCTACCGCACGCTCGCGCAGAGGCATCACCCGGACCTCAACCAGGGCTCGAAGGAAGCGGAAGCGAAATTCAAGGCGGTGCTCGCCGCCTGGCAGGCGATCGGTGACGAGGAGAGCCGCGCCGCCTACGACAGAGAGCTCGCGGCCGGCCAGGACCGGAGCGCCGGAGGCGCCGTCCTCTGGACCGCGCAGACCGAGATCACGCTCGCCGATGTCGCGAACGGCGTCGAAAAGCCCGTGACGCTCTTTTCAAAATCTGACGCTTCACAGCGCCGCCGCGAGACGCTGCGGCTTCCTGCGGGCCTCACGGACGGCATCCGTCTGCGGTTCGAGTTCCTCAGGACGCCGGTCAGCGGCAGGACGCTGCGCGCTCACCCGCAGGGCTCGGTTGAGCTCACGGTCCGCGTGAATCCCAGGTTCAAAGCCTTCCGGCTCGACGAGGACGGGCTTCACACCGTGCTCAAAGTCACTCAGGCGCAGGCTCGCGCGGGCGGCCGCTTCCGCGTGGAGACGCTCGGGGGCGAGGGCATCGTCACCGTCCCGGCGGGCTCCGCCGCGGGGCGGGTGCTCCGCGCGCAGGGGAGGGGTCTGCCGAACTTCGAGAACCCCGATGCGCCGGGCAATCTCCTCATCCATCTCGAGATCGACGAGAACCCGCCGGTCGCCGGCACCGACATCTTCCGCAGGGTCTGCATCTCGACCGCCGAGGCGCGGGGGAGCTGCGAGATCACCGTGACCGTTCCCTATGAGCACGGGCTGCGCACCGTGAAGCTCCCTGTGGAGGGACCTTCGAAGGAGGCCCGCACCATCAGATACCCGGGGCTCGGCAACCGCGGCGCGAACGGGGGCGCGAACGGCACGCTCGTCGTGCTGATCCACGTGACGGACGACGAAAAGAGCCTGAAGGAATCCCGGGAGGGCCCGCGGCAGTCAGGGACCGCCGGCTCAACGGAAAGTGAGCGGAGGAGCGCCGCGGAGACGACCAAGCGCTCCGTGCTCTCCTGGGTCGTGACGACGGCGAAGGGGATCGTCCTGATGCTGCTGATTGCGGTCGTTCTGATCTTTGTCTGGTGGCTCTTCCAGGGCGGGACCTTCTCGGGTCTCCTCGGCTGAGCGCCTGCGGGCGGCAGGCCGGTCTCAGGCGCAAAATAGACAGGGCAGCGGCGCCGCAGTGACACCATCTGACGCATTCCCGTCAGCGGGTCTAGAATTTCAGGATTCCCCCTCTCAACCGGAACCGGATCGCCGTCTTCGGTCTCGATCCGTCGATAAAAATGCTCAGGATCTCTCAACGCTCACGAAACATGCTCGGCGGCCTCGCTCTTGCGGGCTTCGCTTCACTGCTTCTCTCCGCCGCGCCGTCCGCCGACGCAAAACTCTGCATGGCAACCGGTGACGATGATGTCGAGGGCTGCGAAAAGGGAGATGATCTGCTCTTCACCCCGCCAAGCTGGGGCAGCGAGCAATACCCGCTTCGCATCGCCGCCTGGTACTGCGACCTGAGCAGGCCGGTCGCGCTCACGAATGGCGGCGTCGTCTGCACCTACTCGGGCCCCAAGGAAGGCTACAAAGGAAGCGAAGGACTGGAACGCAGGAAGTACGCCGCGCTTTACAACTCCGTCAAGGCCGATCCGAACGGCTGGACGAGGATGGACAACGGAAGATACTGGCGGGTAACGGAGAAAGCTTACGACGGCATCCCCTTCAAGGAAGGTGACAAGGTTGTGTTTGACGAGATAACCTGCGCTCACAGTGCTGACGGCAGCGAAGAGCTTCAGGAGCCTTTTGAGAACACGGTCGATGCAATCAACTCAAAGTACTACCTCTGGCAATCCGGCGCCCGGTACGGCGACACGGTCGAGATCGTCGGTCGGGATGCTCACGCCTTCCTCAAGGTGAAAATGCCCGCGCCGAAGAAGAACTGATCCTCGGACGCCATGAGATATCGCCCCGGTCCTCCGCACTCGAAAACGGCGGAACCGGGGCGAAATTCATTCCGGGGGTGCCGGGCGGCCGGTCAGCCTTCCGGGTTCTCCGCAGGCTGCTCCGGGGCGGTGTCCGTCTGCTTCCGGTAGCGGCGGGTGATGCGGATCTCGTAGCCGAGCGCTCCGATCACGCGCACGACGCTCGAGAAGAGGGGGTTCCCGATGTCGGAGAACGAGCGGTAGATCTGCGTGCGGGAGAGGCCTGTCTCCTCGGCGATCTCTGCGATGCCGTAGGCACGGATCAGGTTGCCGATCAGCATGACGGCGCGGGTGAGGTCGCCCGCCGAGAGCGCCTGGTTGATGCCGTTGATCGTCTCACGGGGTATTCGCCCGGGTCTCGATGGGGATTGCATGTTCGGAGTTTCCTTGTTCTTGTCCGTGGCAGGTGGCAGGGTGAAGTCCCGCCCCTCCCGGGCGGGAACCGTTGATTTCAGAGGTTTTGAAGTGTCGTGTCATTCCTCCGGGACGATTTCGATGCTGGCCTCGGCCGCCCTGGCCTTCATGCGCTCGCGCTCGGCCTGCTTCTCAGCCTCGGTGCCCCAGGGCACCGACTCGATGCCGCCGATCACGAGCTCAACCTTGCGGTTGCGGTGACGGCCGTGAGAGGTCGAGTTGTCATAGGTGAAGGACTTGCCGTGCCCGGTGGCGGTGAGGCGGCTCGATTCGATGCCGTTCTCGATGAACCAGTTCCGCACGCGGTCGGCTCTGCGCTGCGAGAGACCGGCGTTGTATTCGTCCGAGCCGCACCAGTCGGTCCAGCCGCGGATCTCGATCGCCGTGTCGGCGGGGAATGTCCCGAGCGTGACGAGCACCCCGGCGAGGATCTCGCGCGACTCGGCCGTGAGCGTGTCCTTGTCGAAGTCAAAGACGATGCCCGGGATCTCGATCACGACCGGCGTGCAGTCGCTCGCGAACACCTCGCGCATGAAGGCGTTCCAGCTTTCCGGGTTCTCAAGAAGGTCTGTGAGGTCGCGCGCCTTCGCGCCGGTGACCGTCTCGACCTCCTGCAGGGTCTCCGGGTCACGGGTCGCCGTGACGAGGTACACACTGTTGCCGGGATGGGCCGCGCGGAACCCTGCGAACACCTCCGCAGGGTCCTGGCGCTCGTCCTGGCGCCACTTCGTGAAGGCGCCGTCGGTCACGAGAATCACCGCGCGGCTCGCGGCGTTCTGCTCCGGGTCGGTGAGGTGCTTCCGCGCGCGCTCGCCCATCCAGGTCATGCGGCCGCGGGTCTCGAGGTTCTCGGGGATCGCCTCGATTTTCTCCGTGAGCGCCTCGGCGTCGCGGACTTCCGTGGGAAGCTGGATGGTGAAGGGGCCCGCGGTGTAGAAACCGGAGCCGATCGAGAGGTCGGCCTCGGCCGCGAGCTTCACGAGGAAGCGCTTCGCTTCCGTGATCTTCTTCTCGTCGTCCTTGTCCGCAGCACCGGAGGCCCCGGAGGGATCCGGTGTCTGGTAGACCTCGCGTGCCCCGTCCGGGGCAGCCGCGGTCGCGGACGCTGCGGCGGCTTGAGAGGCTGCGGAGGCATCCTCCCGCGCCTTCTCGCGCTCGTCCCGGGGTTTCATCATCGAGCCCGAGACGTCGAGAATCACCTCGAACGCATCCGTCGCGGGACGGCAGTTCTCGAGGGACCACTGGGGACGGGCGCCGGAGACGGCCTCGGCGGCTCTTAAGGTCATCAGGGCGCCCGTCAGCAGGAGCATACCTGTGACGCAAAGCTTGTGTCTATTCATTTCGGATTACTCCCTCGCGTCCTAGAACTCATGGCGCCAGCCGAAACGCAGCGACAGATCCTTTCGGTACCCCGAGCCGCGCTCGCGTTCCACCGTGAGATAGAGCTTCTCGACGGGCGAATAGGCCCAGTCGGCGTTGATGCCGTAGTAGAAGGTCGTGCCGTCGAACTCGCTCTCAACGACGTAGTCGCCGTTCAGTGTCGTTTTCTGGTCACCGAGAAACTCGTGAATGAAGCCTGCGCGCAACGCCACCTGCAGGAACCTGCGGTCGAGGTCGTCGATGCCGCCGTAGTTCCACTTCTTTCCTGCGACGACACCGGCGCGCCCCGTGAGGTACTGCGCGTCATCCTGCTCGGCCGTCATGCCGGTCGAGCTCGTCCAGTCAGCGCCCTTCGTCCAGAAGTACGCGAGCTGCAGCTGCGGCTCGATGAACCAGTGGTCGTACCACTGGCGGTCGTCCACGCCTTCGCCGAAGGAGAGCATGTGTCCGACCTCGGCCGAGATGCCGAAGCCGAAGGTGCTGTAGTCGGCCTTCGCGATGGTGTTCCGCTGGTTGGAGAGAACCTCCATCTCCTGCTCGAAGAACCCGCCCGCGAGCACGAAGTCCGCGTAGGCGCCGGACTTGCCCGAGTAGGTCGCATAGAGCTTCGCCAGGTACTGGTCGAGCTCGCCTTCTCCGCGGCCGGTGCGGATCTCCTGGTCGGCGGTCGCAAACTTGAGAGACCCGCCGAGCAGCCACGCCCGGTCCTCGGTGTTGGTGACGTACCCGTCCGCGCCGAAGTGCACGCCGCGGGTCTTCTGCCTCAGGCTCCCCGCGCGCTCGCGCTCGTAGATCACTTTGGCCCAGACGCCGTCCTGCGCGCCGTAGCGCACTTCGCCGAGGCGCTTTCTGAGGTCGGACAAGTCCGCGCGCCAGGCCAGATACCGGCCCCTCGCGCTCATGATCGGGTCGACGGGCTGCGTTTCAGGCGTGGGTGTCGGCGAGGGCGTCGGCGTCGGATCCGGCACGTCGGTCGTGTCCGAGCGCACGAGGTACCAGTTGCCGGCGCTGCCGTCGGACGTTCCGTCCTCCTGCGACCAGTCGACCGCGGCGATGGCCGCGGCCTCCTCGGCCGTGATGTACTTGAGTTCCCAGGTCTTCGTCGACCCGTTGTAGGCCACCGTGTCGGTCGTCGTGAAGGTGAGGCCGTACGCGGAGTCGTTGGTCTGCGAGATCAGCCAGTTCACCGACAGGTACTTGTCCGACGCGGGTTCATCTCCGACGAGGACGATGTCGACGAGGTGACTCGCCTCCTCGGTACTGCCGTTCGTCATGACGAGCTGGTCGGTGAGGATCGACGAGGCCGATTCGTTCGCGAGGTCGATGCTGATGCGGAAGGTGCTGTCCGAGCCCGAGAGGGTGTCGGTCGTGACGCGCGTGTAGTCGGTGGTGGAGGATCCGTAGGAGAGGTCCACCTCCGCCTGGTCGGCCGTGAGCAGCGTGAGCCACGAGTCATCGGTGACGTTCCACTTCGAGCCCTCCTCGAGCGTGAGGCTGATCGTGCCCGACGAGGTCACGGGCGAGTCCGCCGAGACGCCCGTCACCGACGAGGCTGCGGCGAGCACCGCCGCGCGGTCGGATTCGGTGAGCGCCGAGTAGGTGTAGCCCGTGAAGCTGTCGGTCATGCCGGTGAAGACGCCGTCGGTGTTGAGATCCATCGTCACCGTGCCGCCGTCCGCGGCATAGATGTTTCCGGTGAGCTTCGCGCCGGTGCCGGCGTCGGTCGTGACCTGCGAGTCTGTGCCGATCGCGGCGATGTCGCCGGCGAGCTCCGTGGTGGACACGGTCGCGGAGGCGTCAAGCGAGATTTCGCCACCGTTCGTTGCGAGCATGAGGAAGTCGTCGGCCGTGACCCGGGCGGTGCCGGTGGCCGTGAGCTCGACCGTGCCGCCGTCCGAGGCCTCGACCGCGACGGCGATTCCGCCCTCGGCCGCTTCCGCACTGATCTCAAGCCAGTCGGAGCTGATCACGACGTTCGCGGTTTCCTCGTTCTCCACGGACTCCGCTGACTCCCCGTCCTCTGCGGCCGTCGCGATGCCTTCGTCGGCCGACGCCGTCTCCACGGAGGAGGCGGTGCGGCTCGCGCGGATCGCCCGCACGATGCCGGTGCGCCCGGTGCCCGAGGCCGTCACCGTGACGGTTCCCGTTTCGGAGGGCGTCACCGTGACTGCCCCGTCCTTCACGTCAAGCGCCGTGACGGCTGCGGTGCCTTCACCCGCGCCCGCGGCCGAGAGCGTCACGTCCCCGGCCTCAGCGGTGAGGAGCACCGCGCCGGTCGAGAGCCATTCCATGGCCGTGACGGCGCCCGCGCCGGCGGAGGCGGCCTCGATGACGATGCCGTCCGCGGCTCTGGCCGTGACCGTCAGGTCTCCTGACCCCGAGCCCTCGACCGCCTTGACGGTGAGCGCCGACGTGCTCGAGTTCACCGCGGTCGCGCCGAAGCTTCCCGTTGCCACTGAGGCCGAGGCCTCGCCCGAGAGAGCGATGCCGCGCACTGAACCGGAAGCGGCGTCGCCCGGGTCGGACGAGACCGCGGCCTGGACGGTGACGGAGTCGTCTTCGTCATTATTGAGTGACACTTTGCCCGCGGAGGCCGAGAGCGCCGTGACGTTTCGGTTCCCCGATACGGAGGCGGTCGAAAGCGCCGTGACCGAGATCACGCTGCTGCTCTCGAAGGAAGCCTCTCCCGTCGAGCCCCAGCTGATGCCGGTGACCGAGCCCGCGCCCGAGGATTGCGCCGTGACAGCGATGCCCTTGCGGGACTCGTCGACGGCACCGTCCGCATTTGCCGTGACGGAGAGCGACCCCGAGCCGCCGCCCGCGGACTCGATGGCCGTGACGGTGAGCGCAGAGGTGCTCTTGTTCAGCGCTGTCGCGCTGAAGGCGCCTGTTTCAACGACCGTCGAAGCCGCGCCCGATTGAGTGACGCCCTTGACGGACCCCGAGGCGGAGGATCCGGGGTCGGAGGAGACGGAGGCCTCGACCGTGACGGCGTCGTCCTCATCGTTCGTGAGGGACACGGTGCCGTCCGTTGCCGATATCGCCGCGACCGCACGGTTCCCGGACCGCTCGCCTGTGGCGGCGGCCGAGACGAGGATCGCGCCGCTGCTCTTCCAGGCGCTTTCTCCTGACGAGTCCCAGCTGATGGCGTTCACCGTCCCCTGCGTCGCGGATGCGGCCGAGACGGAGATGCCGGTTGCCGCCGAAGCGTCGACTGTCGTCGTGCCTGTGGCGTACACCGTCCGCACGGTCGCGGTCTTCCCGGAGGCGGCTGATGCCGTGAGCTCCAGGGTGCCCGTCTCGACAGAGAAGGCGGAGGCGTTCGTCAGGTAAAGCGTGTCGATATTGACGCCCGTGGTGGCCGTGAGAGAGTCGTAGGTGAGCGCGGCGGTGAGCTTCACCGCGCCGCCTTCGCCCGTGCCGGTCTGAACCGAGGCCGTGCCGCTCGACATGGAGAACGCGCGGACGGTGTTCGAGCCGTCGGCGTTGCCACTGACGAGCGCGTCGACGGTGATCGCCTTGTCGGCTTCCGTCACAGTTCCCTCTGCATCGATCGATCCGGCGACAAGGGTGAGCGCGCCGGTTGAGTTCCACTGCACGCCCGTGACCGAGCCGCCGGTGCCCGTGGCGTCGATGTCGATGCCTTCGTTCGCATAAGCCGTCACGACCGAGGTGCCGCCGCCCGTGAGGGCGTTCACGGAGACGCTGTCGCCCGAGGATTTCGAAGCGGCGACGGTGAGGAGCCCCGTCGTGAGACGGAGCGTCGAGGATCCCGCGGCATTGATCGCGTAGATCGACCCGGAGCTCGAGTCCGTTCGTGCGGTTGACGAGAGCGACGCCGCGAAGGTGATGTCCTCGGTGAGTGAAGTCGTGAAGCTGAGCGTGGCCTGCGACTGATAGAGACCGCGCACGCTCGTCGATCCGTCCGTGTCGCCGTCGGCGTCGGCGGTGACGGTGATCGAGCCCGCGGACGAGTCGAAGTCGCCCGACCCCGAGCCCTGCCAGACGATGCCGGAGACCGTCCCGGGGGCTGCTGCCGCGGCCGAGACACTGATCCCCTGCGCGGCGTCGAAGTCAGCTTCGGAGGCGCCGGAGGTCTCGATGCCTGTGACCGTGGCCGAGGTGCCCGAGGCGGCGTCGGCCTCAATCACGAGCCAGCCCGTGTCGGCCTTTACATTACCCGACGTCTGCAGGAGCAGTGCCTTTGCGGTCACGGCTGCCGTGCCCGTGATGTTCTCGGAAGTGACCAGCGCGCCGATCTCGACCCTGCCCGCACTGCCCGTCTCGAACGTCACCGTTCCGGAGGTCGTGTAGAGACCCTGGACGGTGTCCGCCGATTCCGTGTCGCCGGCGGCGGAGGCGACGACCGAGATGGTGCCGTCGGAGGCCGCCGAGGTCTCGTCCGCCGCCGTCGAGAGCAGAAGCGCCTGCGTGGTGCGCCATTCGATGCCGGTCACGGACCCGCCCGCGCCGGAGGCACTGATGCCGATGCCCTCCGCGCCGCGGAGCGTCGCCTTGGCCGAGGTGCCGTTCACGCCCTGGATCGCCCAGAGGGGTGCGAGATCCGCAGACTCCTTCGAGGCCGAGATTGTGAGGGTGCCCGTCTGGATGGTGAGCGTGCTCGAGGAGAGGCGTATGCCGTGGACCTGGTCGCCGGATTCGCCGGTGAGGGAGTCGCCAGAGAGCGTCGAGATGATCTCGACCTTGCCGCCCGAGCCCGTCTCAAGCGTCACGGTGCCTGACTGCAGGTCAAGGCCGCGCAGGTAGTCGTTGTTGGCGGCAAGCTCTCCGAGGCCCGTGGCCGTGATCGAGATCGTCCCGTCCGTGAGGCTCGCGGCCCCGTCCGTCACCGTCGCGGTCGAGAGCAGAAGCGTGTCCGTCGAGGTCCAGGAAATGCCGAAGTTCTGGTTTCCCGCGCCCGAGGCGTCAATGTCGATGCCGGCCGCGGCGTATGCGGTCACCGTGCCCTTTGAGACGCCGCGCAGCGCCATCACGTCGGTGAGGCCGGTCACCGTCGTCGCGGCCGAGATCGTCAGCGTCCCCGTCTGAATGTACGCCGAGGCGCCGCTCACGTTGAGGCCGTAGACATAGTCTCCCTTGACGGCCTCGTAGGTCGAGTCCGTGAGGTTCGAGCGCATCGCGACGGTTCCCCCGGAGCCCGTGAGGAACTCGGCCGTGCCGGCGAGAACCGACGCGGCGGCGATGTTCGTGAGCCGCGTCGACGAGAGGCCCTCGGAGCCGTCGATGGCGTCGGCCGTGATGAGAATATCGCCGTCGAGGAGGGTGGTGACCGTCTCGTCGCCGCTCGTGACCGTCGAGGCGGTCTCGAGCGTGAGCGCCCCGGTGGACCACCAGCGCACGCCGAAGACGTTCGAGTTCACCGTGCCCGCCGCGGAGGCGGACACTTCCGCGCCTTCCGCGTCGAGGGTCACGTTCGTGCCCATGGTCACGCTGCCGGAGGTGCTCTGCTGGCCGCACAGACCGATCACGTTGTTGCCGGTCGTGTCCGAGACGGCCGAGAGCGATCCGCCCGCGAGCGTGATGTCCCCGGAGCCCGACATCCAGAGCGCGATCGTCTCCACGTCGCCCTTGACCATGACGGTCGTCTCTCCCGCCGTGATCGAGCCCGCGCTCGCGTTGCGGATGCCGATCGAGTTGACCGGCGCTTCGTACCCTTCTGCCGCGTTCTCCGCATTCTGAATCACGACGCTGAGCGAGCCGCCGATCGTGATGTCGGTCGCCTCCGCCGCGGAGAGCGAATTCGTGAGATAGACGCCGTAGGCGGCGCTCGACGTGTTCTTCGTCTGGCTCGAGACGTCGATCTTCACGCTGCCCGCGAAGGAGACCGACCCGGTCGTCGCCTGGATGCCGTAGGCGTCGGCGACGCCGCTCTGGTTGTCCGCCGTGACGGTGATCGTCGTCAGGTTGTCCGCGGCCCCGGTGAAGACAACCGAGCCGCCGTTGGCATAGATGCCGTTAGTTGAACTCCACCAAACCTCTCACACCCGGGTGGAGTCCTTCATACTCA
>NZ_JAUNSF010000180.1 GCF_030539355.1 Sutterella sp. | reverse complement strand
GCGGAATCCGAGCTCCTTGGGTTGGGTCAATCAGGGGCTTCAAGCGTTAGCCGTGGTGAGTTTTAGGGCTTCCCGGATACTACAGGGCGAGACCCGGAATAGAAAAGAGGCCGCGGAAATCCGCGGCCTCTTCGGGAAGGTCTGTGATCGTTTCCTGGGGATCAGCCGGCGGCCGCCTCCCTGCGGGCGCGGCGGATCGTCAGGATGCGCATGATGTTGGCGGCGAGCACCTTGCCGAGCAGGATCACCGCGAGGCAGACGCCGATCGTGGTGGGCACGGAGGGCGTGCCGTCGGCGTTCTTGAGCGCGAAGAACACGATGCCGGTGGCGAGGAAGTTGCCGATCGCGGCGTCGGCCGTCATCTGGAAGGTGGCGAAGATCTCGGTCTCCGTCTCGGTGATCTCACCGGACTCCTTCAACGTGCGGGTGAGCGTCGCGCCGGCGTCGGTCGACTGCAGCGAGGCGATCATGGCGAGCGAGCAGCAGCCCGGAAGGCCCATCGTCGGGCGCAGGATCGGGTTGAGCATGCGCTCGGCCGCGCGGATGGCGCCGTAGTGCTCGAAGACCGCGATCATCGCGGTGGCGAGCATGATCGAGGGGATGAGCGACATCGCGAAGAGGAAGCCGTCGATCGCGCCCGAGCCGCCCTTGCCGCGGAAGTTCGACATGGCCGTCACGATCTCGCCGCCCTTGTCGGAGACGTTCGAGACCATCTGGCCGAAGTTGCCGAGCAGGATCGTGTAGTCGAAGATGCCCCACCACTCGTCAGTGATGAGAAGACCCGAGAAGAAGAGAACGGCGAAGATGAAGGAGATGTAGCCCTTGATGCCGGGATTCTCAGGCTGCGGAACGGCGGAGTCTGTGGTGGTGGACATGACTTTTTCCGGGATGTTTTCTTTGTTGTCGCTCCCGCGCCCGGGGTTCTCGCGAATCCCGTGCACAGGGAAGGTGCACGCATTGTAGTGGTGCGGCGGCGGGTTGTGAATACTTTTTTCTCCTGCTCCGCCGCAGGCTAAGCTTGGAGCTCAAAGCTCAGCCTTCACAGGAAGCCCTCATGACCCTCGACGCCCTGCACCTGCGGCTTCTCAACGCCGCCGTCCCCCGCAACTACGACACCATCGGCGTGATGACGCCGGGCGTGCGCGGGCGCATCGGCGTGCCGATGGGCGCCGTACGCCAGGCCGCCCGGGATGTGCTGCGCGCCGGCGCGGGCAGGGCGCTCGTCGACGAGGCGCTCGACCCGGCGAGGATCCGCTCCGTCCGGGCGCACGAGGTGATCGAGGTGATCGGGCTCGTGATCGCCGGTCTCAGGGGCATCACATTCGCGGAGCGTCTCGCGCTCACGGAGGCCTATCTCCCGCTCATCACGAACTGGGCCACGTGCGACCTCTTCTGCGGCGCGATGAAGCCCTGCCGCGAGCACCCGGAAGAGAGCCTCGCCTTCATCGATGGGCTCCTGAAGAGCGGCGACGTCTGGCGGATCCGCGTCGGGCTCGTGCTGCTTCTCGAGCACTTCGCCGCGGCGCCCTGGACGGCGAGGGCGCTCAAAATGTCACTTTCCGCCCCTGTCCTGAGGTCTGCGCGCAACGCCTATTACGTTTCCATGGCGCTCGCCTGGGCGCTCTCGGTTTTCTTCGTCGAGGACCCGGTGCGCACGGAAAAAGCGCTCCGGGACGCGGTGGAGCGGGGAAAAATTGATTCCGTCACGGCGCGCCGGGCGACGCAGAAGGTTCGGGATTCGTTCCGAGTGACACGTGCACAAAAGGCAGATCTGTCGCAAAATATCGCCAAGTCACTCGCGGAACGCCCGCCGGAGAAAGTTCCGGAGAACGCCCCGCCCCGGACCGGGGTCCTCGCCCCGCCGGCCCTCAGAATCAAGTGAACAGCAGCCTGTCCGGAATGAGGCAGGAGGAGGTTTCTTCAATGCGCAAGTTTTTCCAGGAATTTCAGGCCTTCATCTCGAAGGGCAACGTCCTTGATCTTGCCGTCGCCGTTATCATCGGCGCCGCGTTCTCCAAGATCGTCGACAGCCTCGTGAAGGACATCATCAATCCGATCCTCGGCGTGCTCGTCGGCCGCCCGGACTTCACGAACCTCTTCATCGTGTTGAAGGACGCCCCCGAGGGCTACACGGGTCCGCAGACCTACGAGGCCCTCGTCAAGGCCGGCGCCACGGTCTTCGGCTACGGCGCCTTCCTCACGGCCGTCGTGCAGTTCCTGCTGCTCGCCTTCGCCGTGTTCTGGCTGATCAAGATCGTCGTGACGGCCCGCACCCGTCTCGCCGCCGAGGCCGACCGTCTGCTCGCGCTCGCCACCGCCGAGAAGAAGGCCGAGGAAGAGAAGGCCGCCGCCGAGGCCGCGAAGAAGGCTGAGGAAGAGGCCGCCGCTGCCGCCGCCGCTGCGGCGCCCGCTCCGATCACCGCCGAGGAACTCAAGGTCCTCTGCGAGATCCGCGACCTGCTGAAGGCCGCCCAGGCGCAGAAGCCTGCCGCCTGACAGACCTTCTGACGCGGGCCGGTCGGCCCGCGGTTGAGAAACCCGCGTTCTTCCGGGAACTCCCGGAGCTTAGCTCCCAATACGGGGACACTTTTGGTGTCCCCGTAT
>NZ_JAUNSF010000069.1 GCF_030539355.1 Sutterella sp. | reverse complement strand
AGCCTCGCGAGTTCTCGCGGAGTTCAGCCTTTCGGAGCTGTCAAAGACAGGAAGGCCTCAAGCCCGAGGCCTGGCACATGTTCGCGATCTTCGTCGCGACCATCGCCGGCATCCTCGCCTCCCCCGTCGCCTCCGGCGCGCTGATGTTCATCGCGCTCGCCTTCACCTACTTCACCAACACCCTGCCTCTCGGTGACGTTCTGAAGGGCTTCTCGTCCGGCACCGTCTGGATGATCTTCTCGGCCTACGTGCTCTCGCTCGGCTTCGTGCAGTCGGGCCTCGGCCGCCGCATCGCCTACCGCGCGCTCTCGCTCTTCGGCGGGTCGTCCTTGGGCGTCGCCTACGCGCTCGGCATCGCCGACCTGATCATGGCCCCCGCGATGCCGTCCGTGACGGCGCGCTCGGGCGGCATCATTCTTCCGGTCGCGAAGTCGATCAACCAGGTGCTCGGCTCCCAGCCCGGCCCCACGGGCAAGAAGATCGGCGACTTCCTGATCATGACGTGTTTCCAGTTCACGCCCATCACCGGTGCGCTCTTCATGACGGGCATGGCCGCGAACCCCCTCTGCGCCCAGCTCGCCCATGACGGCCTCGGCGTCGAGCTCTCCTGGGGCTCGTGGTTCCTCGCCGCCCTCGTCCCGGCCATGATCTGCTTCGTCCTGCTGCCGCTCCTCACCTTCAAGTTCATGAACCCCGACCTCAAGCGCACGCCCGAGGCGAAGGTGATGGGCCGTGAGGAACTCGCAAAGATGGGTCCGATGTCGCTGCAGGAGAAACTTGTCTCGATCGGCTTCGTGCTCGCCCTCGTCGGCTGGGGAACGTGCCTGATCACGGGCTTCAACGCCAACGCGATCGGCCTCGGCCTCGTCGCCTTCCTCTTCATCACCGGCGCCGTTCAGTGGAAGGACGTGCTCTCGGACAAGGCGGCCTGGGACACGGTCGTCTGGTTCGGCGCGATCATCTCGCTCGCCACGGGCTTGACCAAGCTCGGCTTCGTGAAGTGGATGGCCGTCGGCTTCGCCTCCTCGCTTGGCGGCCTCGACTGGGTCACGACGTTCCTCATCCTCGGCTTCGCCTACATCTACCTCCACTACGTCTTCGCGACCGCCTCCGGCCACGTCGCCGCGATGTACGTGCCCTTCGCCTCCGTTGCAATTGCAGCCGGCGCCCCCGCTCCGATGGTTGCCATTTGTTTTGCGATTTTCTCGAATTTTATGTGGGGTATTACGGAATACGCGGGCGGTCCGGGTCCGATCTATTTCGGTCAGGGTTATTTCGAGCGTCCGAGGTTCTATAAGATCAACTTCCTGATTGTCACCTTCAACGTGCTCATCGTGTTCTCGAGCGGCATGCTGTGGTGGAAGGCGATCGGTCTGTACTGATCCGATACCTGACAAACTAGAAGTTTCCTGCAAGGCCGTCTGTCCAACTCTCTCCCTGGACAGGCGGCCTTGTCTTGTATCAAGGACTCTGAAATTCAGTGTTATGTTTTGTTGAAGTTTATTTCACAGGCTCTTGAAATTTAAAATTATTAAATTTAAAAATTGTCTTATCTTTGGGTGAATATGTTTAATGAAAGGATTGGCGTAAATGACTACGATAGTTCTGGAAAAGGGTGAATGGTCTGTGGTGGACAGCGTTCTTCCATTTTGTGAAGCCAATGAATTATTAACAGAGAACCCCCTCAAGGGAGCTGAAAGACCTCAGCGACGTCCGCAGGCGGTCATGCGGGATAGGCCTCGGAGTGCCTGTCGCGTTAAGCTATCTATTTCAGGTAATGCGTGCGCTGCGCCGAATCGGACCATGGCAAAGGAACTCCTTCAGGACAAACTCGCTCAGAAGCTCATCGACGGCATCCGCTCGGGCCGGCATCCCGTGGGGTCGCTGCTCCCCAAGGAGATGGAGCTCGTGGAGACGGAGGGCGTCTCACGGCACACCGTCCGCGCGGCGCTCTCGAAGCTCGAGAATCTCGGTCTCATCAAGCGCACGCCCCACGTCGGCACCCTGGTCGTGAGCCGCGGCAAGCTCCAGCACTTCGACCAGTCGCTCTCGACCCTCTCCGACCTTGACCGTCTCGCCGAGGCCAATCCCCGCCGCATCCTCGACATCCGCGAGATCGTGGTGAGCCGCGAGCTCGGCGAACAGATCCAGTGCCCGCCGGGCGAGACCTACCTGCGCTTCTCGATGATCCGCCTCGCCAAGAAGCGCGGCGAGCCGCCGATCGCCTGGACCACGGAATACGTTGAACGTGCCTTCCAGAGGCTCGTGACCGAGGCGCCGAAGCAGCCGGGAAAGCTCATGATCGAGCTCATCGGCGAGCTTTTCGGCCGCCGCTGCGCCGAGGTGCGCCAGACCATCGAGGCGACGACCCTCACCGAGGAGGCCGCGGCCAACCTCGGTGCCGAGGTCGGCGCCCCGTGCCTCAGGATCCTCAGGCACTACGTGACGGCGCGCGGCAAGACCCTTCTCACCACCGTCTCCTACCACCCGGCGGACCGCTATGCCTTCACGCTCAACGTGAAGCTCGACCGCGACGGCTGGTCGCAGATCGGAAACTTCGACGAATAAGACACGGAACCCCGCGGAAAGGCATCCCGCGGGGTTCGTTTCGAGAGGGTCAGGCCTGAGGCACGGACCGCTCAGTAGGTCGAGTGGTCGAAGAGGGCCTTCAACTGCGTGAACTCCATCAGGCCGTAGCGGCCGCCCTCGCGGCCGATGCCGCTCGCGCCGTAGCCGCCGAAGGGGGCGGTGACGTCGCGCGGGCCGTTGTTGATGTAGACGTTGCCCGAGTTGATGCGGCGCGCGACCTTGCTCGCCTCGGCCTCGGACATGCCGCAGACCATGGCGTTGAGACCGTAGGGCGTGTCGTTCGCGATCGCGACCGCGTCGTCCACGGTGTCGTACGGAATCACGCAGAGCACCGGCCCGAAGATCTCCTCCTGGGCGATGCGCATGTCGTTCCTCACGTCCGTGAAGATCGTGGGCTTGACGTACCAGCCCTTCACGGGCTCGTCCGGGACGCCGCCCGCGAGCACGCGCGCGCCCTCGCTGATGCCGAGCTCGATGTAGCGCTTCACGGTCTCGTACTGCGCCTTCGAGGCGACCGGGCCGATGCGGGTCTTCGGATCCTTCGGGTCACCGACGGGGTAGTCGGGAAGCTTCGCGACGAGCGCCGCCTCGGCCTCGGCGAGGCGCGAGCGGGGCACGAGGAGGCGCGAGAGAGCGGTGCAGGTCTGCCCGGTGTTGAGCATGATCGAGTTGAAGAGCTGCGGCACGAGGGGCGCGAAGTCCTTCACGCTCGGGAGCCACACGCAGGGCGACTTGCCGCCGAGCTCGAGGCTGATGCGCTTCACGGATTCGAGCGCCTTCTGCGAGAGCTTGATGCCCACCTCGGTCGAGCCCGTGAAGGAGATCATCGCGACCTTGCGGTTCTCGGCAAGACGGGCGCCCGCCTTGCTGCCGCGGCCGCTCACGAGGTTGATCGTGCCCTTCGGGAACCCGGCGCGGCGGAAGGCCTCGGTCATGAGGCACGCCGTGAGCGGTGTGGACTGGCTGGGCTTGAGCACCACGGTGTTGCCCGTGAGAAGCGCCGGCACGACCTTCTGCACGATCTGTCCGAGCGGATAGTTCCAGGGGGTGATGCAGCCGATGACGCCGACGGGCTCGCGGATCACGGTCGAGGCGGGGAAGCGCGTCTCGAAGACGACCTGCTTCACCTCATCGATGTAGGAGGCGACGCGGACGTACTGGTAGTCGCAGTGCGAGTTGGCGGCGAAGCTCACCGGAGCGCCGAGTTCCTCGGCCTCAAGCTCGATGATCTCCTCGCGCATGGAGCGGAAGTGCTCGAGGAACTTGCGCATCAGCTCGCGGCGGGCCTCGAGCGGTGTGGCGCTCCAGGCAGGCAGCGCCCGGGCGGCGGCCTCGACCGCGAGGTCGATGTCCTCGGGCGTGCCGTCAGGGATGCGGGCGAAGTGCTCGAACGTGGCGGGGTTCTCGACCTCGATGAAGTCGGGCGAGGTTGACGGCACCCATTCGCCGTCAATGAACTGTTTTTCGAAGAGCGGAGTGAAGTCAGCAACGGGCATGTTTGCCTCAGACAAGTGGTTGCTCCGGCGGGTCTCGGTCTGGTCCTGAAGCCCGCGGGAGAGAATGCTGTTCCTTCGAGATTAACTCCGCTGTCGGACACTGAAACTCCCCCGGCCGGGGGAAGGGCCTCGGCTGATTGCCCGAGGTCAAGCGGAAGGGAGACTTCCGTTGACAGACAGAAAGAAGCCCGCCCCGGCGGACCGGAACGGGCTTCAATCAAATCACGCTTTCAGCAGAACAGCCGGATTAGAAGCGGTACTGCATCTGGACGCCGAGGAGGTAGGCGTCGAGGTGACGGTACTTGCCGATTTCCGCGCCAGTCTGATGATCGTAGAGCGAGCGCTCATGCACGCCGTGAAGGTGCGCGAAGCCGATGTCAGTCTGGAAGTCCTTCGTCCAGTGGAAGGACGAGCCGATGGCGAACCACCAGCGGTCGGCATCCGGAATGATGGCCGTGCGCTTCTGACGGTCGCCGATGGCGGAGGTCTCGTAGGCGATACCGCCGCGGAGCGTCCAGAACTCGTTCACGCGCAGGTCATAGCCGAGCGAGTAGAGATAGGTGTCCGTCCAGCTGTTGTCGATGTTGGCCATGGCACTGAACACCGAGGCAACAGTTCTGTTGCCTGTGGCCTGAACAACCGAACCAACAGCCGTATCCATTTCCGTGCTTTCCGTCTTGAGTTCAGAGAAGCTCGACCAGTCGGCCCAGCGGAACGTGGCGTAGAGGCTGAGGTACTGGTTCACGTCCCAGGCGGCGTTGAACATCGCCCAGGCCGGGCCGGCGACGGTGACGGAGGCATCGCGCGAGCCGGAAAGACCGAGGACATCAGCAGCGGAACCGGAAGTCGTCAGAGTACCGTTGGTCTTGTGCTTCGTCTCGGAGCGATAGGAGATGCCGAAACGGAGGTTCTCGACCGGAGCCCACATCAGGCCGACGTTGAAGCCCCAGGTGAAGTCATCCGCCTTGTATTTATTGTGGATCGTGCCGGCAGCACCATAGTTGCTGAGATCCACGCCGACACCGAACTCGGCGTCCACGTACTGCAGGGCAATGCCCGCGCCGATCGAAACCTTGTCCGTGACCTTCCACGCGAAGTTCGGATTGAAGTTGATCACGGTGATCTTGGCGTCCGTGCCCTGATCCTGTCGGGACCAGTTCTCGTCGTAGTTCGTCGAGAGGCCGTACGGGATCGTGATGGCGAGGCCAACCCAGGTCGAGTCATTGATCTGGTGGGAGATATAGCCGTGGGGGAGGACTTCCTCACCGGCGCGGCCGTTTTCCTTGGTGCCGTTTTGCTTGTCGACGTACTCAAGATTGAGACCCACGCCGACGAGGCCGAGCTGGACCTGCGTGCCCTTGTGGAGCGTCATCGTGGCCGGGTTGTAGTAGATGCCCGAAATATCGGTGCCGTCAACGCCGACGCCGGCGTAGGCGCGGCCGAGGGCCAGAGCGGACTGCTCGGTGAGCTGGAAGCCCGCGGCATAGGCAGTGGAGGCAAAGGTGGAAGCAACGGCAAGGGCCGTCGCGGCAATCTTGAGATTCGTGCGGATCACGAGAGTCTCCTGCAGTTTTTCCTGAGAGTTTTGGGGGTACTGCCCGATTCGGATACTTGGTCCTTCGGGCATTTGGCAAGTCAGTGATTTTCAGTGACAAAACACGCTCTGAACAACCCAAAATCTAGGGGTAAACCCTGATCCTCAGACCAATATAATGCGGACGGATGATGCGATGGTAATTGGCTCTATATTGTTAACATAGTTGTTAAACAAGGGAAAAGTAAGAATGTCAAGTGTCTCGCAACAACTGAGGGATGATATCCCTGCCCGAATGGGCTAATCCGAAAAACTTTTTGGACGTGACGGTGCCGGGTCGTCAGCACCATGGGGACGGTCGCGGAGATTAGCGGGGCCGCATATTGTGCAGACGCGGTTTCCGGTGGGGTACCACGGCGGATGATCCGGGGGTGACCCAAGGGATTCCGCCACCCCGGAAAGAGAACGGCCCGCGTTCCTGTCAGGGAAGCGGGCCGGAGTGCCGGGGAGGCTGAGTCGCCTCAGTGCCTCGAGAAGCGGTCGATGAAGGCCATCACGAGGGCGGAGAGCACGAACGTGAGGTGGATGATCACGTACCACATCAACTTGTCGTTGGGCGTTTCCTGGATGCCCATGAAGATCCTCAGCAGGTGGATCGACGAGATCGCGACGATCGCCGCAGCCACCTTGTTCTTCAGCGACCCCGTGTCGAGCTTGCCGAGCCAGGAGAGCTTTTCGGTGTCGTGCTTGATGTCAATCGAGGAGACGTAGTTCTCGTAGCCGGAGAACATCACCATGACGATCAGGCCGCCGACGAGGCCCATGTCGATGAGCGACAGCACCGAGAGGATGAGGTCGGATTCCGAGAGCTCGAGCACGTGCGGCAGCACATGCACGACTTCCTGGAAGAACTTGACCGCAAGGGCGAGGAGCGCGCAGGAGAGACCGATGTAGATCGGCGCGAGAAGCCAGCGCGTGGCGTACATCAGACGTTCGACGAAGGTTTCCATGTCAGTGTTTTTGTCTTCTGAGTGGTGGTGGTCGGGGTCTGCCGGGAAGGACCCGGCTTCCGGGGGGAGGCGAATCCTACACGAGAAGAAATGGGTGACAGGCAAACGTCACCGCCTTTTCTGAAGTACCGCCCCAAACGGGTCGGTAAACTTTCCTCTTTGCAGGTATTTCATCGAAAGGAGAAACCGCAGTGACGGAGAACACGCAGGCGAGAATCTTCGCGCTCATCCCCGCGGCCGGCGTCGGCCGCCGCATGGGCGGCGCGCGTCCGAAGCAGTACATGGAGATCGCCGGAACCCCGATGCTCACGCAGACGGTGCGCGCGATGGCGCGCGCCTCGCGCATCGAGCGCATCTACGTCGTCGTGAGCGCAGCGGACGCCTGGATCGACGAGGTCGCGAAGGACTTCCCCGACCGCGTCACCGTGCTCCGCGCGGGCGGCGCCGAGCGCGCGGACTCCGTGCGCGGCGGGCTCATGGCCGCGAACCTTCCCGCCGACGCCTGGGTGCTCGTGCATGACGCCGCGCGCCCCTGCGTGCGCCCCTCGGAGGTGAACCATCTCCTTGACGAGGTGCTCGCCGACTCGAGCCTCGCGGGCGGCATCCTCGCCGTGCCGATGGCCGACACCGTGAAGCGCACCGATGCGAGGAGGCAGATCCTCGAGACCGTGCCGAGGGCGAACCTCTGGCGCGCCGCGACGCCGCAGCTTTTCCGCGCGGGCGTGCTGCTCGAGGCCCTCTCGGCCGGCTCCGAGGGCATAACCGACGAGGCGAGCGCCGTCGAGCGCCTCGGGCTCGCCGTCAAGTGCGTCTCCTGCCGATCCACCAATCTCAAAGTCACCGAACCGGGCGACGAGATGCTCGCCGGACTCATCCTGGAGGAAAAGACCATGCCTCAGACCGTCGCCGTTCCCGAGATCCGCGTGGGGCAGGGCTATGACTCGCACCGCCTGGTCGAAGGCCGTCCGCTCATCCTGGGCGGCGTCACCGTCCCCTTCGAGAAGGGCCTGGACGGCCATTCGGACGCAGACGTGCTGCTCCACGCCCTCACGGACGCCGTGCTCGGCGCCGCCTCGCTCGGCGACATCGGCACGCATTTCCCGCCCTCGGACCCGAAGTGGAAGGGCGCGGACAGCCGCAGGCTTCTCGCCGCCGTGATCGAGCTCGCCCGTGCCGAGGGCTGGACCGTCGTGAACGCCGATGCGACGATCGTCGCGGAGCGCCCGAAGCTAGGGAAACTTAAGGACGAGATCCGCGCAAGCGTCGCCGCCACGCTCGGCATCACCGCCGACCGCGTGAGCATCAAGGCGAAGACCAACGAGCGCATGGACGCCGTCGGTCATGAGGAGGGCATGATGGCCCACGCCGTGGTGCTGCTCGCCCGCTTGCCGCGCTGATCGCGCTGACCCTCCGGTGGAAGCCGGCAATACATCAGAAAAGGCGCCGCCGGCCCGGCCGCGGCGCCTTTTCCACGGAAAAGTACGCCCGAAGAAGGATGGTCCGCCCCTGCGGAACCTCTAAAATTACGGACTTCACTCAATTTCTCTCCAACCCACAGGAAGGACGCGGGAGCCACCAGCCGTCTCAGATCCGTTCACAGAAACGGACCGCAGGCTCGCCGGGTCACCTCAGAACAAGAATGCAACAGACGCCAGAGCTCACCCGCAGGGTGCGCTTCATTCTCTGCGAGCCGGGGCACCCGGGAAACATCGGTTCGGCCGCGCGCGCCATCAAGACGATGGGCTTCCGCGACCTGCGTGTTGTCTGCCCCAGGATCCGCGAGTACCGCACCGACCCGGAGGCCGTCGCCTACGCGACGAGCTCGGTCGATGTGCTCGAGGCGTCCCGCATGCATGAGACGCTCGCCGAGGCGCTCGAGGGCGTCACCTTCGCCTGGGCGCTCACGGGCTACGACCGTCAGTACGGACCGGCGCTCACCCCGGTGCGCGAGGCGGGCATGAAGTCCGCCGCCTGGCTCGACCAGATGGAGGGCGACCTTGCCTTCGTCTTCGGGACCGAAAGGAGCGGCATGACGAACGAGGAGATCCTCCTCTGCCAGGGCTGCGCCGCGATTCCCGCGGATCCCGCGAGCCCGAGCCTCAACCTCGCGCAGTCCGTGCAGATCGCCGCCTACGAGATGCAGATGGCGCTCCTCTCGGCCTCCGGGCACGAGGGCGAGCTCTACGACTGGCAGGGTCGGTTCGAAGGCGACGAGCCCGCGACCGCCGAGTCGATCGAGGGCTTCTACGGGCACTGGGAGCAGGCGATGGAGGCCTGCGGGTACCACAACCCGGAGAACCCCCGCCACCTGATGGACATGACGCGCAGGATCTTCAGCCGCTCCGGGCTCTCGAAGAACGAGATCGCGCTGATGCGCGGCATCTGCGCGGCGATCATCCGCCCGAAGAGCGAGCGCATCGGCATGAAGCGCGCTAAAAACGGCGGCGAGAAAGCTTGACGGCCGGGACAGAGTGACACAATACGAACCCTGCCTTACAACCCAATAAAACCGAGAAACCGCAGAGACACCATGTTTGACGACGCCCGCGAACTCATCCGCACGATCCGCGAGAAGGATCCGGCGGCTCACAGCTCGATCGAGATCATCTTCGCCTATCCCGGCTTCCACGCGATCATGATTCATCGCGCGGCCCACTGGTGTCGTGCCCAGGGGTGGGAAAGCTTCGCGCGCTGGGTCTCGCACGTCGGCCGTTTCCTCACGGGCATCGAGATCCACCCGGGCGCCAAGATCGGCCGCCGCGTCTTCATTGACCACGGCATGGGCGTCGTGATCGGCGAGACCGCCGAGGTGGGCGACGACTGCACGATCTACCACGGCGTGACGCTCGGCGGCACGAGCCTCACCAAGGGCGCGAAGCGCCACCCGACGCTCGGGAAGGGCGTCGTCGTCGGTGCGGGCGCCAAGGTCTTGGGCGGCTTCACCGTCGAGGACGACGCGCAGATCGGCTCGAACGCCGTCGTCGTGAAGCCCGTTCCCGAGGGCGCCACCGTCATGGGCGTTCCGGGCCGTATCGCGGGCCAGATGCCCAAGCCCAAGGCCTCCCACGCGAAGGAGGACGAGGACGGCACGAAGCGTCCCGGCTTCAACGCCTACGGCGTCACGGCCTCGGACCGCGACCCGTACGCCTCGTCGATCCTCGAGCTCGTGCGCGTCGTCGACGAGCAGAACGCCGAGATCAAGCGCCTTTCGGCGGAGATCCAGCGCCTCGGCGGCAGCGCCGCCGAAGCGGAGGTGAAGGACTTCGACCGCTCGAAGCTCTGGGCGCGCAATCCGCAGACGAAGACCGAGGTGCCCGAGGAGTACTCGGACTGGATGATCTGATCATTCGCCTCAACCCGGATACAAAGAAGCCTGGCCGGCACCGTTCCAGCCGACGGAAGCCTCGGCACCGAAGGGCTTGTCACCGCCCTTCTTGGTGATGATGTTGATGGCGCCGCCAATGGCATCAGAGCCGTAGAGCACGGAGGCCGGGCCCTTGATCACTTCGATACGTTCAACCTGGGCCGGATCGATCAGGACCGCCGTGCCTTCCATGGACTTCTGCTCGGAGATCTTCTGACCGTCAATCATGACGAGCGTGCGGAAGGCATTCTCGCCGCGGATCATCACGCGGTTGAGACCCTGGGAGCCGGAATTGATGATCTGGACGCCCGGCACATCCTCAAGCAGTTCGCCGATCGTTCGGGCTGAGGACTTCTGAATTTGTTCGGAAGTGACGACCGTCACGGACATCGGAACCTCCATGAGGTCCTGTTCCACGCGGGAGGCTGTGACCTTGACCTCTTCGGTGGTCACTTCGTCAGCGGCCTGAGCAGCGCCCATCGAGAGGAGGGCGGTGGCAACCGCGCCGGTCAGAATGCAAATCTTCGGAGTAGTCATGATTGAAAAAATGAAGATGAGAAAGGAGAAGTTGTTTGTGTTGTGGGTCTTCTTCAGGTCTTCGTAGTGCTACCGCTTCATCCGAGGTGCGGATGCGCGGAGGCTTTCTGTTCGGTCGCTTTTGCCGCGACCTGCTCAGGGTTCTTGAGTAAGTTCGAGAGTTCGCTCGGGCTGAGGCCCTCGAGGAGCTTCAGCACTTCGTCACGGTTGACGCCGCCGCCCATGTGGGCGAGCTTCTCGGCGGGCATGTCGTGGATGGCCTTGACGAGCATCGCTCGCGGCATCATGCGGGCCATGTCGCGCACGCCCGACGGAATCTTCGCGAGCATCAGAGCGACGTCGGCGAGGGTGAGCGGTTTGGCCGAAGTCATGGCCTTCATGGCGTCAGGGGATCCCATGTCAAATCTCCTCGGAGGTTGGGCACCGGGGAGCATCGGCTCGACCCAGTTCATCAGAAGCTGCGCGAGCGTGACGTGCCAGTACTGGCCGGCCACGGTCTGCAGGTACCAGTCACCGCGCTTGACGAGCATCCCGGCCTCGCACCACTGCGTGAGGATCGGCGCGGCCATGCCCTCAAGATCCACGTCGCCGAAGGCGCGGGAGATGCGCTTCAGGTTGATCGCGCCCGACTCCATGTCGGCCGAGATCGTGCGCAGCAGGTGCCAGTTGGCCTTGGGGGCCATGAGGAAGCAGGCGGGCTTTTCGCCCTGCTCAAGGACCGAGTAGTACTCGGCGAGCTTGCGCTCCATCATGTAGCTGTAGCCGAAGAGACGGCCGCCCGCGCCGCAGCCGAAGGCGAGGCAGTCGCAGGCGCTTTTTCCCAGCGCGTTGTAGATGTTGCGTTCGCGGGTGTTCGCACCCCAGTGGTTGTTGGAGAGCCGCCTCCAGTTCTGCTCGGTCAGGTACTCGACCGAGCGGGCGAAGAGGTCGGCCTTGAGGCGCTTGTCCGCGGCGGGCGGGAGTTTGCCGTTCGCGATGTAGCGCGCGAGCGGGGACTTTTCAAAAACGTTCAGCTGATAGCAGTCGATGCCGTCGAGCGGCAGCGACGCGGCGGTCCTCAGGTCGTCCTCCCAGACCTCCATCGTCTGACCCGGGAAGCCGTAGATGAGGTCGAGCACGACCGCGGAGTTGTCATAGGAGCAGAGCTTGTTGAGGCGCTCGATGATCGTGTCGCGGTCATCGACGCGCTGCACGGACTGGCGGACCTGCGTGTTGAAGGTCTGGACTCCGAGGGAGAACCGGTTGACGCCCCCTTCGAGGGCCGCCTCCATCTTGGCGTCGGAGAAATTGTGGATGCGCCCCTCGAGCGTGATCTCGCAGTCGTTCGCGAGCGGGAGATAGTCATGGAGCGCTTTGAGAACAATTCTCAAGTCGTCGGGCGCGAAGGCCGTCGGCGTGCCGCCGCCGAAGTAGACGGCGTGCACCGGAGCGGAGTTCTGCGCGGCGCGGTCGGCGTTCCTCTGAAGTTCTCCGACCAGGCGCTTCGCGTACTCATGCACTGCCTCTTCCTTGAAGGGGTTCTGATAGAACATGCAGTAGAGACACCGCGTCTCGCAGAAGGGGACGTGAATGTAGGCGAGGGTCTTTCCCGTCCTCGGACGGTCAAGCAGGCTCTCGAAGGTCCTCCTCGCAGCCTCGCCGATGAGCGGCATGCCGCCGGGACCGGAATGAATGGCCGCCTTGGCCTGGAAGGCCGCGTGGAGCGGGTCGTCGGCGTTGGCGAAGAACGCCTCGGGCGCTCGGGACTTCACGGCCTCGCTCATCTTGCGGGCGCCGGCTTCGAAGGTGGCGTCGGCCGCCTTCGGGGTCTCACCGGTGGGGGAATGCGTCATAGGGCTGGTGCTTGGAGGGTGGCAGTGCAGGCTTTCGAGGCTTCTCGGACCGGTCGATCTCCTGCGGATTAGTACTTTCGAATGAGAACTACTCTTCTTCTAGTAATGAGAATATTTCTCAGACGCCGCGAGTATATCTATATAATGTTCGAACTGTCAAACTTTGATTCCTCCGTCAATCAAAGTGCAGGTTCTCTACATCAGACCTGATAGACTGCTGATTTTCCGAATAAATTTTCAACCGCCCCGGAGCCCCGATGACCGTACGTGACGCCAAGCCCGATCTGAGCAGCCAAACTTCTGTTGCTTCGGGACAGCTGTCGCCCACGCGAGAGAACTACCTGAAGTTCATCTACCTCGAGGAGGAGCAGAACGGCTACGCCCGCGCCTGCAACCTCTCCGAACTGATGGGCGTGACCCGCTCGACTGTCGCGCTCACCTTCCGCGAGCTCAAGGCCGACGGGCTCATCGACTACGCGCCCTACAGCCCGATTCGGCTCACGCCCCGCGGGCGCGAGCTCGCCCGCGAGATCGTGCGCAAGAACGCGGTGATCAAGCACTTCTTCATGTCGGTGCTCGACTTGGACGAGGAAGTCTCGGAGCGCATCGCCTGCGAGCTCGAGCACGTGATCTCGGCGCCGGTGCTCGGGCGCCTCACGCGCTTTGAGAAGCAGCTCGAGATGCACCAGGGCTTCTGGAAGGCAAGGGAGGCCGAGGAGGCGGGGAAGACCGCCCGCGACGGCGCCTTTCCGCATGCCCGTCCCGCCTTCCCGGACGCGGAGGAAGGCGGAAGTCGTTAAATTTGAGTCCTGAGGCGTCCGTACCTGAGAACGAACGACGGACGCGCCGGATTTCCTGCCGCGGAGGCCCTTGAGGCGCCTCCTCCGACGACCCCAAGGAGCCCCGAACAAAAATGGAAGAGACCAGAACCAGTACACCGCTTCTCGTCATCAGTTCCCGCACGGGCAACACGATGATCCTCGGTCATGCGATCTGCGACGCGCTTCCCGGCGCGAAGCTCGTGAAGCCCGCCGATCTTCCCGAGGACCTCTCGGGCTACAACCCGGTGCTGCTCGGCTTCTGGTGCGACCGCGGCAACGCCCCCGAGGAGATGCTCGCGATCGCGCCCCGCTTCGAAGGCAAGACCATCGGCTGCTTCGCGACGATGGGCGGCGACGCGGACTCGCCCGAGTCGAAGGCCTGGATGCAGCGGACGGCCGAGGGACTCATCAACGCGGGCAAGGGCAACACGCTCGCCGGCACCTTCCTCTGCCGCGGCCGCATCGATCCGGAGCTCTTCAAGCGGATGACCGACATGATGGGCGGCGTCGTGAGCGAGGAGCGCGAGGCGCGCCGCCGCGCGAGCGAGACGCACCCGGACCGCCTGGACCTTCAGAAGGGCGCGGAGCTCTTCCGGAGCGTCTTCGGCATGAACTTCTGAGAACGCCCCGGCCCGGGGTCCTTGAGGAAAGCCACGGGCTCAGGCAGACCACATTTCAGGGCTGCGCGAACAGGCACTGCGCAGCCCTCTTCATTCGTGCAGCAAAGAGATGACATCACTGCAGAACACAGGAAAGCGCCCGCCGGCGGTGGCCTTCGAAGGGCTTGAGAAACGCTACGACACGGGAACGATGGCGCTCAAAGGCGTCTCGTTCGAGGTCGAGGAGGGCGAGTTCTTCGGCCTTCTCGGACCCAACGGCGCGGGGAAGACCACGTTGATCAGCTGCCTCGCGGGTCTCACGACCCCGACCGCAGGCCGCATCGTCGTGCGCGGGACCGACGCGGCTCTTGACCGCAGGCGCGCGTCGCAGTCGCTCGGCATCGTGCCGCAGGAGATCACCTTCGACCCGTTCCTCACGGTGCGCGAGACGCTGCGCTTCCAGTCAGGCTACTGGGGCATCCGCAGGAACGACGACTGGATTGACGAGATCCTCACGGAGCTCGCGCTCACCGACAAGGCCGACACCACGATGCGGATGCTCTCCGGGGGCATGAAGCGACGCGTGCTCGTCGCGCAGGCGCTCGTGCACAAGCCGCCCGTCATCGTGCTCGACGAGCCGACCGCGGGCGTCGACGTGGAGCTCCGCGAGCACCTCTGGGACTTCATCGGGCGGCTCCACAGCGAAGGACGCACGATCATCCTCACGACGCACTATCTCGCCGAGGCGCAGCAGCTCTGCGGGCGCATCGCAATCATGAAGCAGGGCGAGGTGGTGGCGCTCGAACGCACCGAGACGCTGCTTTCGAACTTTGAGGGCCGGGTGCTCAGGTGCCGCATCGAAGCGGGTGATCTGCCCGCGGCGCTCGAAGGGGATGTGCTGAGGCGCCACGGCTCTGACGTGACGCTGCGCATCACGGACGCGGACGACGCGCTCGCCAAGCTTGAGGCCATGCGCGCCGCGGGCCTCAGAATCGAGAACCTGACCGTCGGACAGCCCGACCTTGAGGACGTGTTCCTCGCGATCACCGGAGGCAAGTGAAGCCATGTGGATACCGTTTCTCACGCTCTTCAAGAAGGAAGTCGTCCGGTTCCTGAAGCTCTGGATGCACACGGTCGTCGCGCCCGTGCTCACGGGCGGCCTCTATCTCTTCGTCTTCGGCGAGGCGCTCTCGAAGCAGATCCCCGTCTACGAGGGTGTCTCCTACACGGCCTTCATCATCCCGGGCCTCATCATGATGACGGTGCTGCAGAACGCGTTCTCGAACACCGCGAGCTCGTTCATTCAGTCGAAGATCCTCGGGAACCTTGTCTTCGTGCTGATGCCCGCGATTCCGGGCCCAGCGGTCGCTGCGGCCTACATCGGCGCGAGCTTCGTGCGCGCGGCGATCGCCGGCACGGGCCTCTACATTCTCTGCGCGTACTGGGCGGCGCCCCCTGTGGAGGAGCCGTTCCTTCTCATCTCGTTCGCCTTCTTCGGCTGCATGATCATGGCGGCGCTCGGGCTCCTCACGGCGCTCTGGTCGGAGAAGTACGACCAGATGGGCGCGGTGATGAACTTCGTCATCATGCCGCTCACCTTCCTCTCTGGAGTCTTCTATTCCGTCGACTCCCTTCCGCCCGTCTGGCAGAAGGTGAGCCACTTCAACCCCTTCTTCTACCTCGTGGACGGCTTCCGCCAGGGCTTCTTCGGCCGGGGCGACACCGACCCGTGGCTCTCGCTCATCGTCGTCGCCCTGACCGGAGTGGCGGTGACCGCCGTCGCGGTGATCCTGCTCTCGAAGGGCTGGAAGATCCGCAATTGACGGACTCAATACGAAAAAAGCGGAACCACGACCAAGGGATCGCGTGGTTCCGCATGAGGATCCGGGAACCGGTCCGGTAACCGGTCCGGAAAGAGTGTGTCCGCCCTTCCTGATTATTCAGGAGAGGGAAGGGCGGACGAGGAGAGAGGCCTCTTCGCGGATTTTCGGGAAAAGAGTCCCTTTTTGACGCTACCTATTTAGGG
>NZ_JAUNSF010000068.1 GCF_030539355.1 Sutterella sp. | reverse complement strand
CGCCCGCCGAACGGCTGCGCCCAGATGTGGCGGCCCGAAACTGCGGCGTCCGCAGGGACGCGCGCGAGCGTGCGGTCAAGCAGCCTCTCCACCGCGAACTGCGCGCGGACGGCCGAGATGTGGGCGTCGCCCGTGATCTCGCCCATCGCCGCGGCGCCCACCGCCGCGTCGGAATAGTCGAGGGCGGCGATGAAGTTCTGCGCATTGGTGTCCGTGGCCGAGCCCGCGTTCGCGTCGAGCATGGCCGCGACGGCGCGCTGTCCCGAGGAGGCGGAGCTGCCGAGCATGCTCGAGTAGGCGCCGGACTTTCTGGCCACCGTCCCCGTGGTCTCGTCGATCGTGAGGGTCTCGGAGATGCTCGAGAGCAGGTCGTTGCTCCAGGTCATCGTGGTCCCGACGCCGGTGCCGTCACCATTCACAATCGCATTCTGGCCGTCAGCCACCGTGGCCGTCGCACCGTCAGCCCAGTAACCGAGGTCCGGCACGAGTGTGACGCTCACAGGCGTTTCGTCAGCCGATGCGGCCGTGAGGAGAGTCGCCGTCTCGATCTCCGTCTCGGTGTCGGTCTCCGTCGAACCGGAGGAGTCGGAGGAGGCGAGTCGGGCCTCGCCCGTCACCGTGACCGTCGCGAGCTTGCCCGAGGTCGAGACGCCGACCGCGATCGTGCCCTCGCCCGACTGCAGGTAATTGCCGTTGATCGTGGGCGACCCGCCCGTCGCGACGGCCGACCAGAGGACGCCCGAGTTGACGAGCGCGCCCTGCACGAAGCCCGAGCCGTCGCTGACGCGCGCCTGGGCCTCGAAGATGCTGTACACGGCGGAGGTGAGGTTGTACGTCGCCGCGCCCTTGACGGCCGCGTCCGCGCTGATGACGCCGCCGAGCACGGTCATCGTCCCGCTGAGGGTCGTGACACCTTCGGCAAAGGTGAGGCGGATGCCGTTCGCGCCCGTGATGTTCCCGGTGTAGGTGAAGTCGAAGTCCTCCGAGTCGCCGAAGACGAGGTTCGTCGTGAGGTCGGGCACGGTGTCGAGCGCGAGAAGCGATCTGATGCCATCCGGCTCCAGCAGGTTATAGCGTGTGGTGCTCTTGGTGATGAGCGCCTGCGCATGCACGCCCGGGATGATCCGTATCGTCCCGTCGTCGTCCGTCGTCCGAGTGTCACCGTAGAGCGTGGACGCGGCTTCGAGGTAGTAGTAGTAGGCCGACCCGTCGATCGCCTCGGTGACCGTCGAGCACGCGTTCCACTCGCTCACGATGTCGCCCGTGATCGAGGCCCCGTTCTGAATCGTGATCTTCGAGACGAGTGCGTTGGGCGAGATGTAAATCGCCTCGCCCGAGGCGGCCTCAACCGTGCCGGCGATCGTCACGGAATCCATGAGCGCCCCGTTGATCGCGTCAAGCGGATCCTGCATCACGCTGGATCCGTTCACGACCGTCGTGGTGAACATCCCGTTGTTCCAGGATCCGTTGTACGTGCCTTCGGAGTCCTTGGCCATTGTCGCGCGCATGTAGGACCCGCGGTACTCGATGTAGTCGCCCATCTCGTTGCCGCCGAAGTCAAACGAGAGCGCCCGGCCCCCGGTGCCGTTCGCCGTCACGGTGGAGCCCGATTCGAGCGTGAGACTGTGAGCGCGGCCGTAGGCGAAGGCGATGCCGAGACCATTCGTGCCGTCGGCCGAGACCGTCGTCCCGGAGGCCACGGTGACTGAGTTGGCGATGCCGTCGACGCGCACGCCGATCGATTCGGCGCCGTTTGCGAGCTGGTCGGCGGCGACGGTCACGTCATTCACAGACCCGTAGACATGAACGCCCACGGCGAGGGACTGCGTGCTCGCGGTCCCCTCGACCCATTCGCCGTTCTCGCGGGCCCAGAAGGGCTGCGTGATCGTGATGGCATTGCTTCCGGTGTTGCCCGAGGAGTAGACCGAGGTGCCGAAGTACTTCTTGCGGTCGATCGAGAAGCCGAGATCCTCCATCAGAGCAAGCTCGGCCTCCATCAAGGTACCCCAGTTCCTGTAATTTTGGTGACTCATTAAAGAGTTCTGGAGCTCAATATGCGAGAGCTCCGCGGCGACGGTCATGTCCGTGACCGCTGACGTGGTGCCCGAGGAGCCGGAGCTGTCCGAGCCGTCTGAGGTATCGCCGTCATCAGAGGCATCGTCGTCGCCCGAGGCTTCCGCTTCCCCGGTGCCGGAGCTGCCGGAGTCACCCGAGTCGTCCTCATCGTCGCCGCCTGTCGATCCCCCGGATCCGCCGGATTCCTCGCTCTCCTTGGTGAGGCTCTCGAGACCGTTGATCGGCAGGCCCCCGGTGTAGGAGTTCGCCGCAGTGGCCGTGACGAGCGTGCCGTCCTCGACTGAGGTCATGTCCGCGGCGTAGATGACGACGTCCTCGTCATCGGTCCAGGTGATGCCGCCCTCGTAGATCTTCGCGCCGGTCTCGTCCGTGCCGCGCAGCACCTGCGTGACCGCATCGCCCCTGAAGGTGATGCCGCTCACCGCCGTGCTGAAGATGACCTGGAAGAGGGAGGAGTCGTTCTTCGAGGCGTCGAGCGCCTCGTCAGTCGTCACCGTGGCGAGCGGCATGCCCGAGGTCGCCTGGGTGCCGTACAGATCGTAGAGATGGCTGTTGTAGACGCTGTTGCCGAGGAACTGCGAGAACTTCACGGTCTGTCCGTCAGTCTCGCGGGTCACAGTGCCAGTGTTGTCGATGAGCCCGTAGGCATGCATCAGCTCGTGGATGATCGTTCCGGGCAGGTCGCCCTCGAGGTGGTTCCTCGGGAGGATCGAGATCGTTGACCAGGTCCACGAGGTGGTGAGCGTCGGGAGATCGAAGTCGATGCTCGCGTCCTCGCCCGTGCTCTCGATCTCGCCGGTCACCACCGCCTGGAGCTTCGTCGTTCCGGAGTCGGCCAGGGTCGATGCCGCCGAGGCGTTGTCGCTCTTGTCCGTGTACGACTCGAGCGTGATGACGGGCTTGTTCACGGAGTTGCCGATGATGCCGGACCAGTAGCGGAAGGCCGTGGTGATCTTCTCGAGGTCGGCCGCGGTGATCTCGCGGCGCACGAGCGGATTGCCGTCGTCGTCCTTGTCGTCCGCGTCGACCGTGTCGGTCGTCTCGGCGATATTGAGCCACGCGTAGACCGAGCCGTCCTCGTTCGTGACGGCCTGGGTGTACCAGGCCCCGGCAGGCGCGGCGAAGAGAAGGCCGATCGCGGCGGCGACGGGGGTGAGCGCGGTGAGTGAGGGAATCTTCTTTGACATTTTGGAAACCGAGGGATTTGTCCGGCCGGCCCGGGGAGGGCCGTCGGGGTGCGCAGAGTGCTTCCCGAGGGGAGCGCTGCGCCGGAGGAGGTTTCCGCGCATATTAAGGACTTCCGCCCGGGTTTTCCCGGGGACGGAACGCAGGGCCCGGAAAGCCTTGGTCAGGGAACGTCGCCGGGGGGCTCTGACGAAGCCCGCCGTCGCCCCCGGAGGAATTTTCAACCCGCTGGTAAACAAGGAACGACAGCGACGCCTGACGTGATTCCCCGGAGAGAAGGAACTCGCGGGCCCGGCGGTGAGCCGGCGTGTTGCCATCCCGCACATGCGCGACATCCCTCGATTCGGTGCATACTTCCCGGGGATAAATCTGGTATCGGACCCGAGGAGGAGCGGCATTGTGACGGAGATCGGAATCGTTGAGGACACGCTCTTTGTGCCGCTCATCGGCCGGATACATGCAAGCGAGCATTTTCCCTGGATTCTCCGCGACGAGAAGGCCCTGGAACTCAGGAAGAGTCTTCCCGCACGGATTTTCAGGGAGGACCGCCAGGGCGAATACACCCTGGTCGCCTCCGCCTCACGCTCGGCCGGCATGGACCGGTACGTACGGGAGTTTCTCGAGCTCCATCCGGACGGCGCCGTCGTGGAGCTCGGCTGCGGGCTCGAGACGACCTTCCATCGCAATGACAACGGGAGAACCCGCTGGTTCGCGGTGGATCTCCCGGCCGTGATCGCATACAGGCGGACGCTTCTGCCCGCGACGGAACGGCAGACGCTGATCGCGGGCGACGCCTTTGACGAGGGCTGGATCCGTGCGGTCCGCGCCTCGCTGCCCGATGCGCCGCTCCTCATTCTCGCGAGCGGGCTTTTTTACTATTTCAAGGAGGAGGAGGTCCTCGGACTCTTCCATATGCTCCGGGGCTTCGGCAGGATCGAGATCGTCCTTGACGCGGTGAGCCGCATCGGCCTCGCAATGATGCGCAGGAAGCTCATGAAGGATGTCCGACACGCCGACGCCGAGGTTTATTTCCACGTGGACTCGGCCCGTGAGCTCGCCGGCAGATCCGGAGGCACCGTCGAGGTGATCGCGGAGGAGCCCTTCTACCGCTCGATCAGCCGCAGGGGACTGCGCCTTCCGACCCGCCTCTGCATGAACATCTCCGACCGGCTCCGGATGGTGAAGATGGTGCATCTGCGGATCAGGAACTGCGCATGAAGCTGTCAGAACTCCTCGGATAACAGAGTGGTTGCTGTGCAGAGAGCACTATGACGGAAAAGGCGCCGCCCGCCCGTCCTCTCCTGACCGCATGAGAGAGAAACGGCCGGCCGGCGCCTTGAGACACATTTTAACCTGTCCCCGGTCCCGGGCCGGACTTGGATCTGATATCGATCTGTCCGGCCCTGTACGGCTCTGAGGATCAGAACTTCCACCTCAGATTGCCCGTGACGGCGTAGTTGTCGGCGTTGGAGCTCCCGGTGTAGGAGACGCCGAGCCCGAGGCCGACCATGCCCTTCTCGGCCGTAACCCCAAGCTTCGCGGACCAGTTGACGCGGTCGATGACCTCGGTGGAGGTGGTCGCGGCATTGCTGATGCCGGTGAACTTCACCGTGGTCTCGAGGTTCGTGTCACCGATCACCGGAATCACCGAGAGATCGAGCACGGGCTTGACGACGGTGCCGTCCGAAGCCTTCAGAGCCTTCGAGAACTGCACGCCCACCGGGACCTCGGCCCAGGTCTTCGTTGACGAATCCGAGCCCAGCAGTTTGTAGCCGTTCGTCGTCGCGTCAAAGGCGTCCATGTGGACGAAGTTGAAGCGGAGCCCCGCGTACGGCGCGATGTCGAGGCACTCGGTCTCGAACGTGTACCTCGCCTTCGCGCCCGCGGAGAAGATCTTCGAGGACGTGTCGGCCTTCACCGTTCCGCCGTAGTTCGTCTGCGTCGTCTCGCCGTCGATCCAGCCGAACGACAGATCACCCACGAAGGTCCACTGGCCCGCCTCGCGGCCGCCGTAGACCGTCACTCCGTAGAAGTCGTAGTCCGTCGCGGTCTTCGCGAGCTCGCCGGTGCTGTCCGTGTCTCCCTCCCCGATCTGCGCGGCGACGCCGAACCTCGCGGAATCCCCCGCGGCCCAGTCGACACCGAGCGCCACGCCGTGCATCTTCGCGTCGATGCCGGTCGAGAACGCGGCGGCGTCAAAGCCGTCGGACTTGGTCCTCGACCACACCGGCGTCACCCAGGCGACGGTCTCGCTGCCGGAGAAGGCGGAGCCCGTGTCAGCGGCGGCCGGAGCCTGCGAGTCGGTCATCGTCGTGTGGCTCGCGGCATCCGCGAAGGCGCCCGCGAGGCTGAAGGCCTGCGAAGACCCCGTGAGCCTCACCGCAGCGGGCGAGCCCGCGGCCGTGCTGAAGCCGAGGCGGCTCTCGGTGAAGCCCGTGATCATGTTCATCGCCATGACGGAGCTCTGGAAGACGCCCGACTGGCTCGCGAGCCGTGCGGCCGATTCGATCGCCTGGCCCGCGGTGCGGGAGGCTGCCGCGATCGCAGCCGGATCGCCCGAGGTCACGCCCGCGGCGGCGGATTCGAGGATCCCCATGATGAAGGGCGAGGTGGTCTCGTCGAACCCGTCGCCCTCGGCCTGGGCGGTGATCGCACCGGCGAGACTCGCCGACAGGTTCCCCGTGAGGATCTGGGAGCCGGTGGACGAAAGGCCGAACGTGATCGTGTCGGTCGAGCCCTCGGCCGCCTGCGCGGCCCAGAGAATGCTGCCCGTGAGGATGCTCGTCACGTCCTCGTACGAGATCGTGCCCGAGGTGAGCTTCACCGCGCTCGCCGAAGTGATGCTGAGGGACGACAGGTCAACCACGCCGCCCGAGGCGACCGAGACGTCGCCCGTGATGTCGGCCGTGTAGACCTTCTTCCCCGTCGCTTCATCGGTCACCGCGGTGACGGTGCCGTCCTCGGCGACGGTCGTGAAGGCAGAGGCGCCGAGGACGAGCGCGCCGCCCGTGCCGACGGCGATTTCGTTCGCGGCCGCGGCAGCCGAGCCGTCGGACGACACCGAGACGCCGGCGTCAGGCGCCGTGAAGCTCGTGTTGAGATAGAGCACCGACGAGTAGGCCGAGGCATTGTCCGCATTGGCGTTGTCGGAGACCGAGAGCGAATCGGCGAGCGTTCCGGTCTGCAGGCTCGCCACCGTCGGGAGCGTCGTGGCCGAGAGGTCGCCCACGTAGAGGAGGGCGTTCTCGGAGACGGTCGCCGCATCCGTGAGCGTGAGGCTCTCGAAGTAGGCCGCGGCGCCCGTGGCGGTCGTTTCCTCTCCGGACGAGGACGTGCCGCCCGAGACCGTGAGGCCGGCGAGCGTGGAGGTCCCGCCCGCCTTCATCACCGACCCGGAGCCCGTGACGGTGGTGAGCCCTTCGAGAACATCGGTCTTGCCCGCGGTCTCGTACTGCGCGCCGTCGGCCACGGTGAGGCCGTCCGCGCCGCTGATCGTCGCGGCCGAGGCGAAAAGCTTCGAGGCGACGGTCTCGCCCGCGTCGTTCGTGCCCGACCCGGAGACGGTCACGGATCCGGTCGTGATAAGCGCGCCGCCCGTGGCCGCCGAGCTTTCGTCCTGGCTGTAACCGAAGGACGACCCGCCCTCGACCACGAGGTCGCCGAGCTTCGAGGTGCCCGCGGCATAGTAGCTGGCGGCGTCCGTGAGGGCAGTCTCGCCGTCGATCGTCACGGTCTTCGTCGAGAGGCTCGCGAAGTCGCCGTCCGAGAGCGTGAGCGAGTCGAGGGTCGTGTAGCCGTCCGTCACCGTGACGGAGCCCGAGGTGACCTGGGTCGCGCCGCCCGCGAGGTGGCGGGCCGCGGTGACCTCGGATCCGCTCACCGTGATCGAGCCCGAGACCGCGATGTCTTCCTCGGAGACGAGTTCGGAGCCGGTCTGCACCGTGAGGCTTCCCGCGATGCTCGCGGTCGCCGTGTGGACGTAGCCCGCGGACTCGCCCGATTCGCCGATGATCACGTCGCCGCTCGTGACGGAGGCGTTCCCGTCGGCGTCCGTGATCGTGTTCTGCTTCGTAATGATCGAGCCCGCGCCTTCGGTGGTCACGTAGTCACCGTTCTCGTCGAGTTCGCACCCGAAGGTCGAGTCGCCCTTGACGACGAGTTCGCCGAGCGTCGTGCTTCCGTCCGCGAACCAGCTCGATTCGCCGTCGAGCGTAACGGCGCCCGAGACGGCGACGTTCCCCGAGGCCCCGAAGGTCGAGGCCGAGGTCGCGCTGACGCTCGCGAGGTAGGCGTTGTCGCCCGCCACGGAGAGCGTGGCGTTGGTGAGGGTCGTCGCGCCGCCCGAGAACACGCCCCCGATCTCGGCCGAGGCGTCGGAGACGGTGATCGAGCCCGTCACGTCGGTGCCCTCGGCGGTCTCGTACTTCGCGCCGTCGCTCACCTCGAGGTCGCCGGTGATGCTCGCATTGTTCGCATAGAGCGTGGACGCCTGGGTCCCGCCCGTGTCCCCGTCGGTTCCGGTTCCCGTGACGAGGACCTTGCCCGAGCTGATGAGGGTCCCGCCCGTGCCGTTCCCCGAGGCATCGATGCCGAAGAGGGAGCCGCCCGAGACGGTGAGACCCACGGTCTTCGTGGTGCCCGCGGCGTAGTACTCGGCGCCGGTCGTGAGCGTGGTCGCGCCCTCGACGGTGACGGTCCCGGAGCCGGAGCTCACGAAGACCGAGTCGTCAACGGTGAGGGACGAGAGCGACGTGGTGCCCGTTCCCACCTCGACCGAGCTCCCCGAGGTGACGCTCATGTCGAAGCCGTCGAGATTGCGGCCGACCACGAGGTCGGAGTTCGACACGGTGATGTCCCCGGCCACGACATCCTCGTCGGACGAGAACTCGGAGCCGTTCAAGACCTCGAGATCGCCGGCGATGTTCGCCGACGAGGTGTGGACCTTGCCCGAGGAGTCGCCCGACTTGCCGACGATGACGTCGCCGCTCGTGGTGCTCGTGCTGCCGTCCTCATTGGTGATCGTGTTCTGCTTCGTGGTGATCGCGCCGGCGGTGTCGGACTTGACCCAGCTGCCGTTCTCGTCGAGCTCGTAGCCCACGGTCGAACCGCCCGAGACGAGAAGTTCGCCGAGTTCGGAGCTCGAGGCCGCGAGGTAGTGCGAGCCGCTCTCGAGCGACGCCGTGCCCGTGACGGTCACTCTGTCGCCCTCGCTCGTGAAGTCGGAGTCGTTCAAGGCGAGCGAATCGAGGTTCGTGTAGCCGTCCGTCACCGTGACGGTGCCGGAGGTCACCTTTGTGTCACCGCCCGCGAGCGTGCCGCCCGTCGTCACCGACGACCCGGAGACGGTGATGTCCCCGGCGACTGTTGTGCCGCCCTTGGTCTCGAATTCCGAGCCGTTCTGAACGGTGAGGCTTCCCGCGATGTTCGCCGAGGCGCCGTAGACCTGGCTGCCGGTCGTGTCCTCGGGGTCGCCTACGATCACGTCGCCGCTCGTGGTGGAGGTGTTTCCGTCTGCGTCCGTGATCGTGTTCTGGTTCGTTGTGATCGAGCCGGCGGTCTCGGACTTGATGGTGTAGTTGCCTTCCTCATCGGCCTCATAGCCGACGGTCGAACCGCCCGAGACGATGAGTTCGCCGAGCTCGGAGCTCGAGGCCGCGAGGTAGTGCGAGCCGCTCTCGAGCGACGCCGTGCCCGTGACGGTCACCCTGTCGCCGCTGCTCGTGAAGTCCGAGTCATTGAGCGTCAGCGAATCGAGGTTCGTGTAGCCGTCCGTCACCGTGACGGAGCCCGAGGTCACCTTTGTGTCACCGCCCGCGAGCGTGCCGCCCGTCGTCAACGACGACCCGGAGACGGTGATGTCCCCGTCGACCGTTGTGCCGCCCTTGGTCTCGAATTCCGAGCCGGTCTGCACGGTGAGGCTCCCGGCGATGCTCGCCGACGTGGCGTAGAGCTTCGAACCGGTCTCGTCCTCCTCGCCGCCCACGGTTACGTCACCCGTTGTGGTGCCGGTGACGTTTCCGTCGTCATCCTTGATTTCGTTCTGGTAGGTGAAGAGCGACCCCGGGGTCGAGGCCTGGACATAGTCGTCGCTCTCCTCGTCGTACTCGTAGCCGAAGGTCGAGCCACTGCTGAGCTCGAGCTCGCCGAGCCGGGACTCCTTTGCGATCCAGTGGGAACCGTCGAGCGAGACGGTTTCGGTGACGGTGACGCGCGCACCCGTGCTCGTGAAGGAGGAGTCCGTCGAGTCGACCGAGCCGAGCGTCGTGTACTTTCCGGCGTTGACCTCGGCGCCGTCCGTCATCGTGAGCTTGTCGCCCGAGAGGTTGCCGCCTGCGGTGAGGGTCGAATCATCAACCGTGATGTTTCCCGTGACACCGAGATCGCTCGTTGTATCGAAAGTGGAATCATCCGTGACGGAGAGATCGCCGCCGACCACGGCGATGTTCGCGGAGAAGTCTCCGTTCTTGATCGTCGCGTCGTTGGAGACATTGGCGGTGCCGCTCACGTCGTGGGTCGCATCGGTGAGCGTGTAGTCCCCCGCGTAGAGATTGCCGCTGGTCGTGACGTTCGTATTGCCCGTGACCTCGATCGAGCTGATGGCCGTCCTGGCCGAGGTGCCCAGCGACCCGGTGGTGACCGTGGCCGGGTCTTCGCCACCGTCGGCAATGACGAGGCTGGTACCCGTGGCACCGGTCGCGGACGCAATGTCGCCGACGACGCCGGAGCCCTCGAGCGTCAGGGTGGAGCCCGAGCTCAGCACGGCGTCGCCCGGCGTTGTGCCGTCGCTCTCGGAGATGAAGTTGCCGTTGTTCTTTGTGGAGTCCTTCAGCGTGAGCGAAGCGTTCTCGCCGAGCGTGAGGGCGGTCGTCCCGTCGGCGAGCCGCGCGGCGCCCCACGTCCCGGCATCGTCGGCGTCCACCGTCCCGGAGATGCCCGTGAGAGTGGAAGCGGAGGCTTCCGGGCGCTTGTCGCTGCTGATGGAGGCCCAGGTTGAGAAGTCGCCGGTGTCGCCGATCGTCACTTCAAGATCTTCCAGCGCGGTGGCGAGCGCCTCGCTCTGGCTGAAGGTGACGCCGTCAGCCGCGACTGAACTGAGACTCAGGAGCGTGGCGTAATCATCCATGTCAATGGATTCGAGTCCAGCAAGGTAAGTGCTCAGTCCGTCAACTGTCAGCGTGCCAGAGCCGGTGACGGCACCGCTCGCAAGGGTGCTGCCGGAGAGGAGGCCGTCGAGGTTAAGGACAAGCTTACCGGTGGATGCCAGGCTGACGGTGCCCGTTGCCAAACTGGCGGACTCAGAGATCGTGAGCGTCCCGGTTACATTCACGGAACCGTTGGAGGCGCCGGTGGTGTCAAGCGACGTGATCGTGTTGGTGCCGGCGACGTTGAGTTTGCCGTTGCTGGCGAGGACGACCTCTGAATAGACCGCCGAGGTCCCGTTCATGTTGAGCGTGCCCTGGAGACTGATCGTAGAGTCAGTCGCGGAGATGTAGCCGTTGCTCAGAAGGGTCACCTCGCCGGCGACGGTGTTGGCCGTCGATCCGGTCGCGGTGATGTTGGAATTCGAACCGACGGAGATGTAGGACCCGGCCTCAGTCTGCAGGTTTCCGACCGTGATGGAGGAACCGCCCATGACGCTGATGCCGCCGGAATAGGCGGAACGCCTGGCGCTGTAGTCGCTGGCCGTCTGACTGACCTTCAGTGTCTCTGACACCACAATCTTGCTTGTGTTGTTGAGGCCGAGATACACATTGGAGCCGCTGACGTTCATGTTCCCGCTGACCGTCATCGTCGAGCCGCCGTCAAAAAGAACTTCACCGTAGTCGTAAAGATTGAATCCGGGAGCCGTCAGCAAGATGCTGCCGCTGTCATGAAGCTCCGGGAAAACCGCGCTGTCGCTCGTGCCCTGAATCGTTATGCCGGAGTCCAGCGTGTGATCTCCGGAGATGTCATAGACGCCGCTCTTGATGTCGGTCTCGTTCGCGTAGTTGATGGCAAACGCATCCCCAGCGCCCGCCGCCAGCACCGCCGCCACGGCGGCCGCGAGGACCGTCTTCGTGCCCTTCGCCTGAATCGAGGAGGTGGCTTCGTTCACCACCATGAGCGCGCGGCGCGCCTTCGACCAGATCACTTTGTATGTCTTGTTCATATCCACTCCCTCCCGGGCGGGTCTGAAATTCCGGGATCGGCCGCCTTCCCGGAAGGAGGCGGCGTTTCCCGCAGGTTTCTCGATTAAGGTGCGCGTCCTCGAGGGACGGGTGGGGAAACTGATGCTTTCCGCATTCACCGGCGCTTCCTTTGTCGCGCACGAGGGACGCCGACCGGAAGAGACCCCGAGGCCTCCGAATCAGCGCTGGCTCAAAGGAGCTGCGCTGAGCCTCAAAAGGCCCGCCGATCCCTGTTCGAACCGATCGTTAAATGGCGGAGATTGCTCGCTTTCCTTACCTTGCACAAACTGTCAAGTTACCCTTCTGTAAACAAAATCGTCAAGAGAGGAAATCCCTCACAGAGCGTCGTGCGGTGACGAGTCGAGCCGTTCAGTAAACCGGTGGGGACTGCGGGAGAGGCGATCCGGGAGGAGGAGGGCGTTCTGATGGCACGTCTCTCCACCGGGATAGCGGTTCCGCCGTATACCTCGCCCGCGACGGTCTGTTCCTGCACGGCAACACCGTTTCAGGCAGGCTGCTTGAAGTCTGTACAATGAGGATGAGAACCGTTCTCAGAATACAGAGGGAGGATCAGGGCCATGACAGACAGGAAGAACGAGCCATTGAGCGTGCCTGCGAGGGGGCTGCCCGGCGCCGGGCTCTGCGTCGCCAATGTTCCCGCAGCCGCCACGGGCGGCCGCGCGGCCTATCTCAAGGGCGCGGCCGTGTTCCCGCCGCGGCTCCCGGGCGAGTCGCGTCCCTGGGACGGGTCGGTGCTCGTGCCTCTGCGCGAGTGGAGGATCCGCCATCCAGGCCGTCCGCTCTGAACTACGGAAAATTTGTCCCTGGGACAAGTTCCGTCGGGCTGCGGACGTTGTAAACATTACAAATGTCATCGAGCCCGTGAGGCAGCGGGCTGGCTGACAAGAGACAACCCTCGCCCGTGAGGCAGCGTGCGGGGGTTCTCTTTTGCCCGCTGAAAAGCCCGGGGTTATCGGCGAATCCGCCCGGATAAAGATCGGAACGCCTCAGACTGACGCTTCGGTCGCATAAAATGACTGTCAGCCCGGTTCCCGGCGGCTTCGACCGCATGTTTCGCCGGCACCGCCCCGCCTCCCCAAACCACACAGATCCTCCAGATGTCTCTCGCCGACATTCTCCGCTGCTTCGCCCGTGATCCGGCTGAGCCGGCCAAGCCCGCGCCCGCTCCGAAAACGACTCCGGCTCCTGCCCCGAGGCCTGCTCCGGCGCCCGCGCGTGTCTGCGAGACCGTCCGTCCGGTCGTGCAGGCCCCCGTCCGCGCGCCCGTGCGCACCGAAGGGCATAGGTTCCTCTGTCTCGACACGGAGACCACCGGCATCAGCCACGACGACCGCATCTGCGAGATCGCGATCCTCGAGTTCAACGAGCGCTTCGAGGTGACAAGTCAGCTCCACCGCTACATCAACCCGCAGCGCCGCATGCCCTACGGTGCCTTCAGGGTGCACGGGCTCTCGGACGCCTTCCTCGCCGACAAACCGGTCTTCGGCGACGTGGCCGACGAGATCGCGGACTTCATCCGGGGCTCGGACATCTTCATCCACAACGCCTCGTTCGACACGCGGATGCTCAACCACGAGTTCGGGCTCTTGAGCCGCCCTTCGATCGACCTGCTGAACACAAACATCCACTGCTCCTTGAAGTACGCCCGCTCGCTCTATGCCGGCATGCCGAGGCCGCGCCCGAGCTGCACGCTCGACGCCCTCTGCACGCGCTATTCCATCAGCCTTGAGTCGCGCGCCGAGCATCACGGGGCGCTGATCGACACGATGCTGCTCCTCAAGCTCATCGAGCGCATGAAGATGCCGCTCGTTTGAATCCGGAGCGGCAGAAAGGCGCGACTTCCAGCTGCGGCTTCGCAGCCCTGAAAAGATGAGCCCCCGGGATTCGGATATCCCCTTATCAAAGGGAAGCGTACTGTCAGGGGGCTGTTAAGACATCTGACTTGGTCGGCCAGATGCAACATATGAGACCTGAGGATTCGGCCTTCCTCGGATGATTGAGGGGCGTACTGCCGGAGGTCTTTTAAGGCGTCAGCCCTTTGGAGGCTTCCGCAGGAACATCCTACAGGATCGGCGATCTCAAGGAAAGTCGCGGAAGCCCGGCCGAGGATCACTGTGGGAAAGGCCGCTCAGAGGAGCCCGAGCAGACTCATGATGACCGGCATCGTCACGCTCGCGAGCACCGTGGTCACCAGCAGCGAATTCGCCGTCGGCCCCTGAAGGACATTGAACTGCGTTGCCATGATGTAGACGTTCACGCCGACGGGCAGGCAGGCGAGCAGGCAGATCGCCTGGGTCTCGGCGTACCCGAGGCCGACGAGCCGGCAGAGCGTGTAGACGGCGAGCGGCTGAATGCCGAGTTTGAGGAACGTGATCGCAGCGGTGGTCTTCAGGCCCGTCGTGATTCTGTACTGAGTCAGACCCACGCCGACCGCGAAGAGCGCCGTGGGGGTGGCCGCCGCGGACATCAGGTCGACGGTCTTCTGCATGGGGGCGGGCATCGTGAGGCCCGTGAGGCTCCAGCAGAAGCCGAGGATGATCGCGATGATGATGGGGTTCTTCAAGGTCCTCAGCAGCCCCTTCGTGAGTGTGCCGGCGATGTTCGGGCTGCTGCTGCGGAGCATCTCGATCGAGATCGTCACCGCAGTCCACATGATGAAGTCATTCAGGGAAAAAACCACCGCCACCGCCGGCGCGGCGGATTCGCCGAGGAGCTCGAGCGCGAGCGGGAGGCCGAGGAAGACGTTGTTCGAGAACACGGCGCCGATGCCGAAGACGCAGCGTTCCTCCGCCGTGAGCCCGAGGACCGTGCGGGCGAGGAAGCGGCTCACGAAGTAGACGATGAAGCAGGCGCCGAAGAAGGCGATGACGATCTTCCAGTCGGGCGCGGGCTTCTGCGTGATGTTGCTCATGATGCGGAAGAGCAGCACGGGGATCACCACGGCGAAGGCAAAGCGCGAGAGGGCGGCGCCGATGTCATGCGTGACGATCTTCAAGAGCGACGCCGCGACGCCGAGGCCTACGAGCGCAAAGAGCGGGAGCGCAACGAGAAAGTTGTTGAGGATGACTTCCATGGTTGAGGGGGCTCCCGGGGAAAAGAGGATGAGAGAGGGCGCAGGGCGTCCACTGGGGTCCGTGAGGCGCGCCGATCCGCCGATTTTACCCGAGCGGAAAGCGATGCCGCCCGCGGCGTGTGTCACATCCGTCCGGGGAGAAGCCGTCAGTCGTCAAGCCCGAGGATCCTCTCGACCTCCTCGGAGGTCCAGATGCGGGACTCGCCCGATCTGATGCGCTCCACCTCCCTTTCTGCGAGGTACCGGTCCTCGAGGTCGTCGAGCGCTTCAAGAACGGCCTCACGGACATAGAAGCTCTTCGGGCGGCCCGTTGCCGCGGCAAGCTCGGAGAGCCTCTTCTCCACGCTCTCCGGAAGTCTGACGGTGATCATCTCATTTTCTCCTTTTTCCAGGTGTCACAGATGTTTCACTGCGAGGCGGCTCGCCGACTCGCGAAGCCCCCGCAGGATCGCCTCGCCGGTTCTCACTTCGGCGGGCGTCACGAGGGCCGCCCCGACGGCGTCGGCCACGCGGGGCGTGAGGTCGATGAGTTCGTCGATGATCTCGCCGGCCTCCTTTTCTCCGATGCCGGAGAGAGCCGCCGTGCTGATGAAGTGCCGCCTCTGAACGTCATACATCTGATAGTGCCTGTTCTTTCCGCGCAGGCACATGGAGAGCTTCACCTTCCTTTCGGGCAGCCGGTGGCTGCCTTCGCCGATGACGGGCCAGGCGGAGAGCACGTCGTAGAAGGGCGTCAGCCGATGCCTACTCTCCCCGAGAAGAAAGAGGCTGAAGTTCTTCGCATGCCCGTCCGTCGCCCTGAGCATCCAGAAGATGATCTGCGCCCTCAAAAAATTCCTGATGTCTCCGGGATCCGCGGAGTGAGCGAGGAACTGCCTGCAGATCTCCGGGATGCCCGGGCCTCCGTCGGCCTCGTACTTCCTGCCGGGCGGCAGGCCGGACGCCTGACAGAGGTCCTCCTGCGGGGACCTCACGATCGCCTCTCCCTCGCGGACGCGGTCAAAGCGCTCGACCGCGAGCGCGGACATGCCGTCAAACTCGATCACCTCGGCCTTCGCCGCCGAAAGCCCGAACTCACGCAGGACACGGAGACAGATCCATTCGTTCTCGGAGGAGTCCGAGAGATCGACCTGCCGCTCGCCGACTTTGCCGAGCGGAGCCTTGAGGATGTGCGTCGTGGGAACGCCCGCGCGCGGCACCATCCAGCGGCCGTTCTCGCGGAGCAGCGCGATCTTGGGCTGCGCCGTTATAGAAAATCTGCCAAACCTACTGTTCAACACCGACAGATTCCCCTTTT
>NZ_JAUNSF010000067.1 GCF_030539355.1 Sutterella sp. | reverse complement strand
AGCAGAAACGCACAGCACCCCACTGGCCCCACAGGAAATGTTCCTGTTCGGCAGTCGGATAAATGCGGAATCTGGCGGCTCGAAGCATGTGATTGATATATCGCGAAAATCTTCAAAATTAATTTCGCGGCATTCCTCCCCGTCATGAAAGACGAGAGATTCTGCTGAAGGAAAGACACCACAAAGTCGGCTGTTCAGAGATGAACGCCTGCCCCCTCAGCCCCACCGGGAAACTCGGGTGGAGGGTCCTCGGCCATTCAGAGAACTCCCCTGAGAACCATAGTAAGGCATGTTGAACCGTTTTCTGACGCAGCCGTTTCGTTGATTTTTAAGAAAAATTTTGCATTTTTTGGAAAATTCGGGAAATTTTGGTCAGGAAGTTACTTTGCCTGCCCAGCAGGCAGTGCAACTCTTGAAGTCCTGGAGAAGTCCATTCAAAAACAATGGCATTCACGCGGCATTCCTCCCCGCCCTGGGCGAGGGCTCCTGCCGCGATTCTGCTGAAACATGGCCTCGCGACAATTTCTCCGACCGCGGACGACCCTGGCCGCGGTCCGAAAAATTTCATGGAGACCAAAGTCGTTATGCAGTCCGCCCGTTCCTCCCGCCGCAACTTCCTCCGCGCCGCCGCGCTTGGCGCCGCCGGATTCTCTGGCCTCGGCATGCTGAGCCCAATCGCCGCCGCGGCCGAGGCGCAGGTGGTGGGCTGGATCAAATGCGCCGCGATGATCGCGGGGCTCGACCCCGTCGAAAAGGGCTTTCTCGCACCTGACGGAAAGACGCTGCCGCTCCCGCGCTGGTCGGAGGGCTTCGTCGTGCACCTCGCCGACCACGACTGGGTGCTCTCGGTCCCGGCCTGCCAGTGGACCGTCGAGGCCCTGAAGAGCCTCGCGCGTGACGCCTGGGGCATCGATGCGGCTAAGAGCCCGCGCGAATTCAACGCGATCCGCAACTACGTGCTCGCCAACCTCACCGCCATGCGTCTGCACGCCATCCGCTCGGCCGAGGGCGATGTCGCCTTCGCCGCGGACGTGGCCCGCATCATCCGGGCCTGACCGGAAGATCAGACAAACAGCACGGGGCCCCAAGGCAATCAGGCTCCGGCGCTTTCGTCCCTCCCGCGTCCTCCAGGACGGGCGCGGAGGGATTTTTCAAGGACGGTGCTCTCGGACAGGAGCCCGTCCTCTTTTTGACCCCGGACACTCCTCCGCATCACTGCAGGGACACGACGGGCGAGGCGACTAAAATAAACGGTTTCACCCATTCGAACTAGGCCTGAGGAATCAGGCACCACCCTCATGCATATCTTTCTCATCCTGCTCCTCGCGCTCCTGACGATCGTGGTGCTCCTGCGCTTCCGCGTGATGATCGGCCTCGCGATCCTCGCCGCCGGCGCCGTGATGTGGGTCCTCAACGACCGGAGTCTCGACACCCTCGTCAACGCGGGCGTCGAGATGGCCACCGCCTCGAGGACCTACGACCTCATCCTCGCGCTCTACTTCGTCATGTGCCTTGAGGTGCAGCTGAGGAAGTCCGGAACGCTGCGCGGCATGGTCGAGGCCCTGAACCGCCTCTTCTCGTCGGCGCGCATCACGATCGCCGTGATGCCCGCGTTCCTCGGTCTCCTGCCCTCGCTCGGCGGCGCGCGCTTCTCCGCCCCGATCGTCCAAGAGGCGAGCCGCGGCATGGATCTCTCGCCCGAGCGCAAGAGCGCCATCAACTACTACTTCCGCCACACGTGCGAGACCTCGAGCCCGACCGTCCCGGGCATTCTGCTCGCCGTGACGATCGCGAACATCCACTTGGTCGACCTGGTGCTCCACCTCGCCTGGGTGATCCCGCTCATCTTCGCCGCGGGCTGGTTCGTGATGATCCGCCCGATCAAGGAGTCCCCGAACGCCAAGGCCGCCGCCGAGAGCCCCCAGTCGCGCTGGCATGACGTCGGCAACGTCTGCCTCGCCATCTCGCCCGTCGTGCTCAACATTCTCCTGATGCTCATCTTCGAGATGCCCGCCGGCATCGCGATGGGCTGCGCCGTTCTCGCGCTCATTCCGACCTTCTGGGCGCTCAAGCGCTGGGTGCCGATCCTCGACATCCTCAAGGAGGCCTTCGACCTGAAGCTCCTCTGCAACGTTGCGATGATTCTCTACTTCATCGGGCTTCTCACCGGCACGGGCGTCCTTGACGAGACGCTCACGGCGCTCAAGGCGCTGCCGCTTCCGATGCCCGTCATCTTCGCGATGATCGCGGTGCTCATGGGACTTCTCACCGGCATGTCGCAGGGCTACATCGCCATGACGATGCCGATCTGCGCGGTGATCGCCCCGGGCAGCCTCGACTACGCCGGCATGGCGATGGTCTTCGGCTTCGTGGGCCAGATGCTCACCCCGGTGCACCTCTGCTTCACCGTGACGCTCGACTACTTCAAGGCCGACTTCTTCAAGACCCTGAAGCTCGTCTTCTACAGCACGGTGATCGTCGCCGTCGTCTTCTCCGCCTGGACGTGGTTCTCCTGGAGCACTTTCTGAGCGTCTTCAGCGAGGAATCACCTGAATCGCCCTAAAATAGCGGGCTCATAGAATCAACACCACCGACGGACCGCCATCCGCGAGAAGCGAGGGCGGCGGGCGGCTGACCGCCCCTTCAAGTCCGTCTATCTCTTCCGGATGCCCGGACCCACAAAGGATTTGTAGTCATGAAGGAAATTCGCACCCGCATCGCGCCGAGCCCCACCGGCATGATGCATCTCGGCACCGCGCGCACGGCGATCTACTGCTGGGCCGTCGCCCGTCACTTCGGCGGCAAGTTCCTGCTGCGCATTGAGGATACCGATCAGGTGCGCTCGACGAAGGAGGCCGTGCAGGTCATCCTCGACGGCATGAAGTGGCTCAACCTCGACTACGACGAGGGCCCGATCTATCAGATGGACCGCCTTGAGCGCTACAAGGAGGTCGTCGACCAGATGCTCGCCGACGGCCGTGCGTACTACTGCTACGCCACGCCCGAGGAACTCGACGAGCTGCGCGAAGCCCAGCGCGCCGCGGGCCTCAAGCCCCGCTACGACGGCCGCTGGCGTCCCGAGAATTGCCAGGGCCGCGCGATCCCCGAGGGCATCAAGCCCGTCGTGCGCTTCCGCAACCCCGACGAGGGCTCGGTCACGTGGGACGACGCCGTCTACGGCCCGATCACGGTCCAGAACTCCGAGCTCGACGACCTCATCATCATGCGCAACGGCATCCCGACCTACAACTTCGCCGTCGTGGTCGATGACTGGGACATGAAGGTGAGCCACGTCGTGCGCGGCGCCGACCACATCAACAACACCCCGCGCCAGATCAACATCTACCGCGCGCTCGGCGCCGAAGTGCCGGTCTTCGCGCACCTGCCGCTCATCTGCGGCCCGGACGGCCAGAAGCTCTCGAAGCGCCACGGCACCGTCTCGGTCCTCGAGTACGAGAAGCAGGGCTACCTCCCCGAGGCGATCTTCAACTACCTCGCCCGCCTCGGCTGGGGCCACGGCAACATGGAGAAGTTCAGCCGCGACGAGCTCGCCGAAGTGTTCGACCTCAAGGACTGCTCGCGCGCCTCCGCCCGCATCGACTGGAAGAAGCTCGAGTGGCTCAACGGCCAGTACATGAAGGAGGCCGATGACGCCCGCCTCGCCACGCTCGTCGCCCCGCGCATCACCGAGCGCGGCGGCGTCGTCGAGGGCGGCGCCGACCTCGCGCAGGTCTGCGGGCTCCTCAAGACCCGCAACGGCACGCTCGAGAAGCTCGCCGACGCGGCGCTCTTCTTCTACACGGACAAGACGCCCGACGCCGAGGCCGCTGCCGCTGCGCTCGCGAACGGCGGCCGCGAGGCCCTCGCTCTCTTCGGCGAGAAGCTCAAGGCCGTCACGGACTTCACGCCCGCCAACGTCTACGCGGCCATCCAGGCCGTCATGGCCGAGCAGGAAATCCCGATGAAGGTGCTCGCGACGCCCTTGCGCGTCGTGGTGGCCGTCGCCGACCGCACCCCGCAGATCGACCAGACGCTCTGCCTCCTCGGCCGCGAGAAGGTGCTCGCCCGCATCGAGCGCGCGCTCGCCTGATCGAACGCTCGCTGATCAGAAGCCTCTGCCCAGGGCTCCGGATGAAAATCCGGGGCCCTTTCCTTTGGCCGTCCTATAAGCGGAACTTATGGAATCCCCAAGAAATCAATATTGTTTGCGATGACCGGGCTGCTTAGTCTCCTCAGCACGGCACCGCGTGTCCGTCCGGAAACGTCGGTGACCGTTCCACCACCACTGAGGTTGACCACCATGAAAGCCTTTTCGGACCATTTCATCAACCGCAGGGACGCTCTGACCGGGTTCCTGCAGTTCTTCAGCGCCGTCGCGCTCGCAAAGCCCCTCGGCACGCTTGCCGCGAACGCGCCCGCGATCGGCATGCCGCACCGCAGGCTCGGTGCGCTTGACGTCTCCGCCGTCGGCCTCGGCTGCATGCCGATGAATTCCGACATCTACAATCCGCCGCGCGATACCGCGGCAATGACCCGCCTGATCCACGCGGCCTTCGACGCCGGCGTCACCTTCTTTGACACGGCGGAGGTCTACGGCCCCTTTATCAATGAGGAGCTTCTCGGCGGAGCCGTCCGTGACCGTCGTGACCGCGTCATCATCGCCACCAAGTTCGGCTGGGAGATCGACTACGCGACAGGACGCCGCTCCGGCGACCTCGACAGCCGCCCGGAGCACATCCGCGAGGCGGTCGAGAGGTCCTTGAAACGCCTCGGCACGGACTACATCGATCTGATCTACCAGCACCGCGTCGATCCCCGCATCCCGATCGAGGATGTCGCCGGCACGGTGAACGACCTGATCGCCGAGGGCAAGGTCCGCTACTTCGGCATGTCCGAGCCGGGACTCGCCACGCTGCGCCGCGCGCATGCCGTCTGCCCGGTCGCGGCCGTTCAGAATGAATACTCGCTCCTCACCCGCGATCCCGAGAACGGCCTGATCGCCGTCTGCGAGGAACTCGGCATCGGACTCGTCTGCTGGAGTCCGCTCGGCATCGGATACCTCACCGGCACGATCGACGAGAACACCCGCTTTGACGAGCCGGGCTACACCGACTATCGCCTTACCAATCCGCGCTTCACGCCCGAGGCGAGGCGCGCGAACCGGCCGGTCGTCGATCTGCTCATCGACTGGGCGAAACGCAAGGACGCGACGCCCGCGCAGATCGCCCTCTCCTGGCTCCTCGCGCAGAAACCCTGGATCGTGCCCATCCCGGGCACGACGAAGGAAGCGCATCTCAGGGAGAACATCGGCGCCGCGCGCGTGACCTGGGAGCCCGGGGAACTCGCCGAGTTCAACCGCTCGCTCTCGCAGATCCGCATCCACGGCGCGCGCCTCACCCCCAGGCTCCTGGCGCTCTCCGAAGTCGAGGCGCCGATGAAGCGCTGAGTCTGGAGCCAGGGATCCGCCGGAGGCGAAGCGCACATGCGCGCAGCCTCCGGGCGGGACCCGGGGCCTGCCGGTCATTCGTCCTGAGGAAAGCGCTTCCGGAAGTCCGCGCAGAGGGGAGATCCTGAGCCGGAAGGAAAAATTTTTCGCCTGACGCGAACACGGTATCAACCGTATCTTCATGCCATATATTTTTGTTTTTAAAGGATTTTCTTCTTTCCTTCAGCCCTCCCCCGGACATGAGCGGGAACTTTTTTCGTCCGACGCGAAAGATGACCCTTGCTTTTTGAAAAAACCTTCTGTATAGTTCCGCTTCTCCGCAGCACACAGAGATGTCCCCATCGTCTAGCGGTTAGGACGGCAGCCTCTCACGTTGTCAACTCCGGTTCGAATCCGGATGGGGACGCCAACATCTCTTGAGTCGGAAGTTGAGATCTCCGACAAACGTGCAGTGGAAAAAACTTGGAGTCGCAGTTGCGTGGTTGTGCACGCGAAGCGATTCAAAGGTCCCCATCGTCTAGCGGTTAGGACGGCAGCCTCTCACGTTGTCAACTCCGGTTCGAATCCGGATGGGGACGCCAGGAATTCTGAAAAGAGCCTCGCAGGAATGATTTCCGCGGGGCTTTTTCGTTTTTCCCGCGCGCAGAAAATTCGAGGCCGTCCGGATCCGGACGGCCCCCGAGTGACAGATCTGACGGAAGTTCAGTCCGCCTTGCGGTGCCTGCCGCCGTGGCGGCCGCAGGTGACGACGCGCACATCGCCCTGGCGCTCGGCGCGCAGACGCCTCGCCTCCTTGGGGTCGACGAGGAGGCCCGCGGAGACCTCGAGCCGGTCGCCCTCGTGCAGGACGTCGAGCATGTTCGCGCGGTGCGAATGGATGGAGATACCCTCGTCGTCGGCGAGCACCCGGCCGGCGGCCTCGAGCGCCTCCTCGACGGTCGCGCCCTCGGCAAGCTCGAGCGTCCGCTCGGCTGCGCGCGCGGCGGCGCCTTCGACGGTGATCTCACAGAACGTGACCTGCATGAAGCTCTCCTTCGGACGAAATGCGGCTCAAAAAAGCCGATAGAATTTATCGCTTTCGAAGCAAAACCGCAAAGAATTTACGGGCCCTGCCGCAGGCGGGCCGCAGGTCTCCCGGACGGACCGGTCCCCGGAGACGCACTGAATACACTGAGAAAGAAATGGCCAAGGCTCAGAAGAACAACAACAAGAGCGGCGCTACGCCGCGCATTCTCAACAAGCGCGCCACCTTTGACTACACGATCGAGGAGAAGTTCGAGGCGGGCCTCGTGCTGCGCGGCTGGGAAGTGAAGAGCGTCCGCGCCGGCCGCGCCCAGATCAACCTCGCGCACGTGTACATCCGCGACGGCGAGCTCTTTCTCTGCAACGCGCACATGAATCCCGCCGACCAGGTCTGCACGCACGAGACGCTTGAGACGAACCGCACGAGGAAGCTCCTCATGCACCGCCGCGAGATCATGAAGCTGATCGGCCGCGTCGAGCGCCAGGGCTACACCCTCATTCCGCTCAACCTGCACTTCAGCCGCGGCCGCGTCAAGGTCGACATCGCGCTCGCCCGCGGCAAGCGCGAGTTCGAGAAGCGCGCCGACGAGAGCAAGAAGGAATGGAAGCGCGAGCAGGAGCGCATCATGAAGAAGGACTCGCGCGGCCGCCACATCCTCGGCGAGGGCCGCTGAGAACTTCTTTTCTCTTGATCGACACGGCACCGCAGTTCAAGGAGAGTGAGGATGTCCGGGAAACTTCTTAAAACCGTCCTCTGCGCCGCAGCCCTCACTGCCCTCGTCGGCGGTGCCTGCGCCCGCACGGTGACCGACGACAACGGCGACCAGGTGGAAGTGCCCGAGCGCATCGAGCGCACCGTCGTCACGAACATCCTGCCGCTCGCGAGCACGGCCGCGGCCTTCGCGGGGGACGCGACCGAGGTGGTCGGCATGCACCCCGCCTCAATGTCCGCCTCCACGGCGGGACTCCTTCCCTCGATCGCCCCGAAGGCGCTCAAGGCGAAGACCGGCTTCATCCAGGGAGCGAACCTCAACGTCGAGTCGCTCCTCGCGCTCTCGCCCGACGTCGTGCTCGTCAACGCCCCGGACCGCCGGATGCTCGAGCGCGTGCGCTCGGCCGGCCTCACTGCCTTCGGCATCAGTCCCGTGAAGTGGAACTACGACGTCGTCGACACCTTCGACGGCTGGATCAGCGCCCTTGCCGAGCTCTGGCCCGAACGCAGCGAGCGCGCCGACTGGCTCAAGGGCGAGATGCACCGCGTCGCCGGCCTCGTCGAGGAGCGCGTGAAGGACATCCCCGAGGCCGAGCGCCTCTCGGTGCTCTTCGTCGTGCGCAGCGACCCGCGGCAGATCGTGGTCTCGGGAAAGCGCTTCTTCGGCGAATCCTGGGCCGCGCGCGCCGGCGCACGGAACGCGGCCTCCGGCATCACCGCCGAGAACGCAAATGCCGCGGTCTCGATGGAGAGCATCTACGCCTGGAACCCCGACGTCGTCATTCTCACGAACTTCACGCCGCTCGCCCCCTCGGACCTCGCCGCGGGACGCGACGACAACCGCGACTGGTCGCACGTGAAGGCCGTTCAGGAAGGGCGCGTCTACAAGATGCCGCTCGGCATCTACCGCACCTTCACGCCCGCGGGGGATGCGCCGATGACGCTCCTCTGGCTCGCGAAGACCCTCTACCCGGAGCGCTTCTCCGACATCGACCTCGAGCGCGAGATGAGCCGCTATTACGAGAAGGGCTTCGGCGCGAGGCTCTCGCGCGAGACGATCGCCGGGTCGCTCGCTCCCTCCGCGGCCGGAGCGAAGAACGCCTCGACCAACGTGAGGAGCGGCCGCTGAAAAATGAGCGCTCCGGAGCTCTCCTCATCCTTTGACGAAGCCCGCGCCCGGGGGCGACGGTTCGCCCTTGCGCTCGCGGGGCTCGTTCTCGTGACGCTCGGCGTTGCCGTCCTTTCGCTCTTCGCGGGCCGCTACGGGCTCTCGGCCGCCGACACCCTCGGCGCACTCCTCAATCCGGACGCGAAGACCCCCGCCGCCTCCATTCTCTGGAACGTGAGGCTGCCGCGCATCGCGCTTGCTCTCGTCGCGGGCGCAGGACTCGCCGCCTCCGGCGCCGCCTTCCAGGCGCTCTTCGCGAACCCGCTCGCGTCGCCCGACACCCTCGGCGTCGCGACGGGCTCCTCCTTCGGCGCCGTGCTCGCGATCCTCCTCGGACTCGGGAGCGCCGGCATACAGGGCTGCGCTGTCGTCGCCGGGCTCGTGGCCATCGCGCTCGTGATGATGGTCTCCCGCGTCCGCCCGGGCGGCGACCAGACGGGCTCGATCCTGATGATCGTGCTCTCGGGCATGGTTGTCGGGGCACTCTTCACGGCGCTCGTGAGCCTCGTGAAGTTCGCCGCGGACCCGCAGGACGTGCTTCCCTCGATCACCTTCTGGCTGATGGGGTCGCTGACCGGCGCGACCGTCACGTCGCTCCTCTCGGGGCTGCCGCTTCTCATCGCGGGCGGCGCGATCCTGCTCGCGCTCTCCTGGCGCCTCAACGCCGCGGCGCTGCCCCCCGACGAGGCGGCGAGCCTCGGCATCAACGTGAGGCTCCTCAGAGGCGCGGTGATCCTCGCGGCGACCCTTCTCACGGCGTCCGTCGTCTCGCTCTGCGGCCTCATCGGCTGGGTGGGGCTCCTCGTTCCCCATGCGGCGCGCTTTCTCTTCGGCGCCGCGAACGAGCGGGTGCTGCCCGCCTCCATGGTGCTCGGCGCCCTCTTCCTTCTCGTGATCGACACCGCGGCGAGGACGATGGCGGAGAGCGAGATCCCGGTCTCGATTCTCACCGCGCTCGTGGGCGCACCGGTCTTCATCTGGCTCATGCGCCGCTCGAGCGGCCGGTTCTGAGGGAGGCGAAGCGATGCGTGTTGAAGTCAGAGACGGCGCCTTCGGCTACCCCGGCCCCCGCGGGTCGGTCGTGCCCGTGCTCCGGGACGTGAACTTCTCCTTCTCCGGGAAGGGGGTCTTCGCGGTGCTCGGCCCCAACGGCGCGGGAAAGACGACGCTCCTCAAATGCCTCCTCGGGCTGCTCCCCTGGACGCGGGGCGAATCGCGCTTTGACAACCGCCCGCTCACCGCATGGCCCCGGCGCGAGTTCTGGTCGCGCACGGCCTACGTGCCGCAGGCGAAGACCTCTTCGCTCGCGGCGCTCACGATTTCAGAATATGTGGTGCTCGGACGCTCGGCGCGGCTCGGCGCCTTCGCCCGCCCGGGCGCGGCCGACTGGGAGGCCGCCGACCGCGCGATGGAGACGGTGGGCATCACCTCCCTTGCCGCCCGCCGCACCAACGAGGTCTCGGGCGGCCAGCTCCAGCTCGCGGCGATCGCCCGCGCGCTCGCGGGCGCCCCGGAGCTCCTCATCCTCGACGAGCCCGAGAGCAACCTCGACTTCCGCAACCAGGCGCTCGTGCTCGACGTGATCGACCGGCTCGCCGCCGACGGGCTCGGGGTCATCCTCAACACGCACTTCCCCGCGCATGCGCTGCTGCGCGCGAGCGAGTGCCTGCTCGTGCCCAGGGGAGAAGCGCCCGTCTTCGGCCCCGCGCGCGAGCTCCTCACCGAGGAGAGGCTCTCCGCGCTCTTCTCGATCCCCGTGACGATCCGCACGCTCGAGGTGGACGGCCGGCCGCTCCCCGTCGTCGCCGCACACCGCCGCGAGCCCTCGGGGACACTCTGATTTTTTCGCAGAATCCGACTTTCTGCAAAAATCAGACATTGCAAAAAACCCTAATTTCCTTTTTGTGTTCCGTGGAAAATCAAGGTGTTGCAAAACGCTCGTTCCAAAAGTCCCGAAACTGCCTTGACAGTTCACACGGGCCGGGAGTAACTTTCGCACACTGTCGACGCCGCACCCATCCCCTGCGGCGTTGTTTTCCCACAGGTCCCGACGGGACCGACGACAAAAGAAAGGAACACCAAAATGACTTCCAGCGACCGAGTAATAATCTTCGACACAACGCTGCGCGACGGTGAACAGGCCCTTCCGCAGAGCCTTTCAATGCGGCAGAAGCTGCAGATCGCGCAGGCGCTCGAAGAGCTCGGCGTGGACGTCATCGAGGCCGGCTTCCCGGTCTCCTCGCAGGGTGACTTTGAGAGCGTGCAGGAGATCGCCCGCACGCTGCGTCACGCCATCCCCTGCGGCCTCGCGCGCGCCGTGCTCAAGGACGTAGACGTATGCGGCGAGGCTCTGAAGCCCGCCGAGCACTTCCGAATACACACCTTCATCGCCACCTCGACGATTCACGTCAAGGACAAGCTGAGAAAGTCCTTCGACGACGTGCTCAACATGGGCGTGGCCGCGATCAAGCAGGCCCGCCGCTACACCGATGACGTCGAGTTCTCCTGCGAGGACGCGGGCCGCACGCCGCTCGACCAGCTGCTGCGCATGATCGAGGCCGCGATTGACGCGGGCGCCACGACGATCAACATTCCCGACACCGTCGGCTACACGGTCCCCACCGAGTTCGGCGGCATCATCACCCAGGTGATGAACCGCGTGCCGAACGTCGACAAGGCCGTCATCTCGGTCCACTGCCACAACGACCTCGGCATGGCGACCGCCAACTCCATCACCGCCGTGCAGATGGGCGCCCGTCAGATCGAGTGCTGCATGAACGGCCTGGGCGAACGCGCCGGCAACTGCTCGCTCGAGGAGGTCGCGATGGCGATCCAGCTGCGCTCGAAGGTCCTCGGCGGCCTCAAGACCGGCATCATCGCCCCGCACATCGCCCGCACCTCGGCGATGGTCGCGAAGATCTGCCACGAGCCCGTGCCGTCGCACAAGGCGATCGTGGGCTCCAACGCCTTCTCGCATTCGTCCGGCATCCACCAGGACGGTGTGCTCAAGAACCGCGAGACCTACGAGATCCTCACCCCCGAGAGCGTCGGCTTCACGAGCAACACGATGCTGATGACGGCGCGCTCCGGCCGCCACATGATCCACGACTGCCTGCGCAAGCTCGGGTACGCCGACGACGAATACGATCTGAACGACATCTACGCGCGCTTCCTCAAGCTCGCCGACCGCAAGGGCCAGGTGTTCGAGTACGACCTCGAGGCGCTCCTCTTCTTCACGAAGCTCGATGAAGAGGACGACATGTACCATCTCGACCAGATGAACATCATGAGCGGCTCGAACGGCTCGATCCCGACCGCGACCGTCCGTCTGCGCGTCGGCCGCCGCACCCGCACCGAGTCCTGCATCGGCAACGGCCCGGTGGACGCGATGTACAACTGCATCACGCACCTGACGGGCGTGAAGATCACGCTCAAGAGCTACGAGATCACCGCGAACGGCTCGGGCATGGACGCCCTCGGCCAGGTCGACGTCACCGTCGAGCACGAGGGCCGCATCTTCCACGGCATGGGACTCTCGACCGACGTGATCGAGGCCTCGGGCCTCGCGCTCCTGCGTGCGATCAACAACATCGAGCGCGCCAAGCGCATCCACGCCAAGAAGCGCACGAAGCGCACGACGAAGGAACTCGTCGCCGAGGCGAAGGCCGAGGCCGAGGCGAAGGCGAAGGCGAAGGCCGCGGACTGATCCGCCTCCCCGCACCACGGTAAACAGACATCGCGGAACTGACCGCTCCGCATCGGACGCCCCTCAGTGAGGGGCGTTCCGCGACCCGGATTTTCTCTTTTCAGACCAAAACAGAAAGGACTCCAAATGACCCGTAATCACCGCATCGCCGTACTTGCCGGCGACGGAATCGGCCCCGAAGTCATGCGCGAGGCGCTCAAGGTTCTTGACGCCGCCGCCGAGCGCTTCGGCTTCTCGATCGAGCGCACCGAAGCGCTCGTGGGCGGCGCCGCCATCGACGCGAAGGACACGCCGCTCCCCGAGGAGACGCTCGCCGTCTGCGACGCCGCCGACGCGATCCTCTTCGGCAGCGTGGGCGGCCCGAAGTGGGACCACCTGCCGCACGCCAAGCGCCCCGAAGCCGGCGCGCTGCTGCCTCTGCGCAAGCGCTACGGGCTCTTCTGCAACATGCGCCCGGCGCGCATCTTCCCGGGCCTCAACGCCCTCTCGCCCCTTCGCGCCGACATCTCGGAGAAGGGCTTTGACATGGTGATCCTGCGCGAGCTCACGGGCGGCATCTACTTCGGCACGCCGAAGGGCCGCAAGGGCGAGGGCGAGGACACCACGGCGTTCGACACCGAGGTCTACTCGAAGCGCGAGATCCGCCGCATCGCCGTCGCCGCCTTCGAGGCCGCGCGTCTGCGCCGCTCCAAGGTGACGAGCGTCGACAAGGCCAACGTGCTCGCCGCCTCCGTCCTCTGGCGCGAGACCGTCGAGGAGGTCGCGAAGGACTATCCCGACGTCGAGCTCGCCCACCTCTACATCGACAACGCCACGATGCAGCTCATCCGCGAGCCCTCGCAGTTCGACGTGATGCTCTGCTCGAACATCTTCGGCGACATCCTCTCCGACGAGTGCGCCATGATCACGGGCTCGATGGGGCTGCTGCCCTCCGCCTCGATCGGCGAAGGCGGCTTCGGCCTCTACGAGCCGGCCGGCGGCTCCGCCCCCGACATCGCCGGCAAGGGCATCGCCAACCCGGTCGCCCAGATCCTCTCCGCGGCGATGATGCTGCGCTATTCGCTCGGCGAAAAGGAAGCCGCCGACGCGATCGAGAAGGCCGTCTCCGACGCCCTCGCGGCCCGTGAGGTCACCGCCGACCTCGCCCGCGCCGCCGGCGCCGAGCCGCTCAACACCGCCCAGATGGGCGACGCCGTCGCCCGCCGTATCCGCGAGGGAGCCTGAGCCATGGGAAAGACACTCTACGAAAAGGTCTATGACGCCCACGTCGTGATGCAGAAGCCGGGCGAACTGCCGCTGCTCTACATCGACCGCCACATCATCCACGAGGTCACGAGCCCGCAGGCCTTCGAGGGCCTCCGCGCCGCCGGCAGGCGTCTCCGCCGTCCCGATCTGATGATCGCGACGATGGACCACGACATCTCCACGAAGGAGATGACGCTTGAGGCGTGCATGCCGCTCGCCAAGAAGCAGGTGACGACCTTGATCGAGAACTGCCGCGAGTTCGGCGTTCGTCTCTACGGCCTCGGCGACCGCCGCCAGGGCATCGTGCACATCATCGGGCCACAGGAGGGCTTCACGCTTCCCGGCACCACGCTCGTCTGCGGTGACTCGCACACGGCGACCCACGGCGCCTTCGGCGCCCTCGCCTTTGGCATCGGCACGTCCGAGGTCGAGCACGTGATGGCCACGCAGACGCTGAAGCAGCAGCGCCTCAAGACCATGCGCATCAACTGCACGGGCCGTCTCGGCCGCGGCCTCTCCGCCAAGGACCTGATCCTCGCGATTGCCGGCCGCCTCACGACCGCGGGCGGCACGGGCTACGCCGTCGAGTTCGCGGGCGAGGCCGTCCGCGCCCTCACGATGGAAGGCCGCATGACGCTCTGCAACATGGCGATCGAGATGGGCGCCAAGGTGGGCATGATCGCCCCCGACGAGGTGACCTTCGAGTACCTCAAGGGCCGCACCTTCTCGCCCAAGGGCAAGGACTGGGACGAGGCCGTCGCGTACTGGAAGACCCTGAAGAGCGACGATGACGCGAAGTTCGACGCCGAGATCGAGCTCGACGCCGCCGCGCTTGAGCCGCAGGTCTCCTGGGGCACGAACCCGGGCCAGACGTGCGCCCTCACGGGCAGCATCCCGAAGGTCGAGGACTTCGACAACCCCGTGGCGCGCGAGAGCACCGCGAGCGCGCTCGCCTACCATGAGTTCAAGGGCGGCGAGAAGATCACGGAGATCGCGATCGACACCGTCTTCATCGGCTCCTGCACGAACGGCCGCATCGAGGACTTCCGCGCCGCCGCTGAAGTTCTGCGCGGCCGCAAGGTCGCCCCGGGCGTCCGCGCGCTCGCCGTTCCGGGCTCTGCCCAGGTCCGCGAGATCGCCGAGTCCGAGGGCCTTGACAAGATCTTCATCGAGGCCGGTTTCGAGTGGCGTCTGCCCGGCTGCTCCATGTGCCTCGCGATGAACGATGACCGCGCCGAACCCGGCAGCCGCGTCGCTTCCACGTCGAACCGCAACTTCATCGGCCGCCAGGGCAAGGGCAGCCGCACGCACCTGATGAGCCCGGCCGCCGCCGCCGCATCTGCCGTCGCCGGCCACATCGCCGATCCGCGCGACTACCTCTGAGCGAGATAAGAACACCATGCAGAAATTCACCGTTTTCACATCGGTCGCCGTTCCGCTCAACCGCGCCAACGTCGACACCGACCAGATCATCCCGAAGCAGTTCCTCCTCGCGGTTGACCGCAAGGGCTTCGGCAAGCATCTCTTCCACGACCACCGCTGGCTCGACGCCGAGGAGACGAAGCCGAACCCCGAGTTCGTGCTCAACTTCCCCGAGTACAAGGGCGCGGGCATCCTCGTCGCCCAGGAGAACTTCGGCAACGGCTCGTCCCGCGAGCACGCCCCCTGGGCGCTGCAGGAGTACGGCTTCCGCTGCGTGATCGCCCCGTCCTTCGCGGACATCTTCAAGAACAACGCGCTCGGCAACGGCCTGCTCCCGGTGGAGCTCACCCAGGCCGAGATCGACGCGCTCTTCGAGAAGCTCGAGAGCAACAAGGGCATGGAAGTCACCGTCAACCTCGAGACCGAGACCGTTGACGCGGGCGACCTGCACTTCACGTTCAAGGTCGATCCCTTCCGCCGCGCGATGATGCTCGAGGGCCTCGACGCCATCGACCTCACGCTCAAGGACGAGGCAACGATCGCCGCCTACGAGCAGGCCATGCCCGCATGGCGTGCCCGTGTGACCGAATAACGGAGGAGTATTCTTCCGGTTAAAAGGGGAATCCGCCGCGGACCCGGGAAGGCTCCGCGGCGGATTCGTATTGCGGGCGTCCTCCGTCTGAGGCTCAGGGCGTCCATTTCATGCAAATCCGATTCCTCCTCAGGCCCATGGGGTGCAGCAAAATGCACGACCTCCCGCTCTTCGCCCTCATCACCGCGCTCTCGGTCGCGACGCCCGGCGCCGGTGTCCTCTACACCGTCTCCTCGGCGCTGCAGGACGGGCCGTCAACGGCCTGGGCCGCTCCGGCCGGAAACGTCACCGGCGCACTCGTGATCGGCATCATCTGCGCCGCAGGGCTCGGCGCCCTCCTCACAGGGTCGCCTGCGCTCTTCGCCGGCATGCAGGTCGTCTCCGCGCTTCTCCTTCTCTGGCTCGGGTGGAAGAGCTTCACCGCACCGGCGACGGGATTCGCCGCGGTGGCTTCAACGCCCGGGGGCGGCACGCCCTGGCGCTCGATCGCGACCCGTTTCTGGGCGGGCCTTGCGCTGCAGATGACGAACCCGATGCTCTTCGTCTACATGCTCTCGCTCCTGCCGCAGTTCGTGCGTCCGGAGGACGCGTACATCCCGCGCATGGCCTGGCTTCTCTTCGTCGCCACCGTCGTGGGCTTTGCCGTGCAGCTCGTCTACGCCTACGCCGCGGTCTGGGCGAGAAGGTTCCTCGCGAGCCCGCGCGCCTCGCTCATCCTGAACCGCATCTCGGGCACCCTCTTCGTGCTTCTCGCGCTCTCGGTGCTCGCGCAGGCGGCCGGCCTCGTCTCCTAG
>NZ_JAUNSF010000066.1 GCF_030539355.1 Sutterella sp. | reverse complement strand
AAATTTGGTGCCCGTCCCTCGACCACGGCGGGTCAGATGCAATATCTAGGTTAAAAAGAACATTCGTTATGCGACTTTTGGTATAGTATATAGTATACCTATTCGTTATCATCACCATGTACATCGCCATTCAGCACCGAGGCGGTATCCCCTACGCCCGCCTGATGGAGTCCGTCAGGCAGGGCGACACCGTCACGAAAGTCGACCGGGGCAACCTCGGCCGCGTCCTTGATGCTGAACGCGGCATCTACAAGTTCAGGGCGCGCGGCATCTTCACCTACGACCCTGTCACCGACACCTACGGAGAGCCCTGACGTCAGGCGGAAGAACGCAAAGGAGAACACCTCGGAGACCCAGTTCATCGACTACGGCAATGCCTTCCTCATCGACGCGCTCCTCGACAGGTTCGACCTCCTCCGCCCGCTGAACGCCCTCAACACCGACGACCGGGACTACCTCTCCGCCCTCTTGCTCTTCTCCATCCTTGAAGACAAAAGCCGGAGCGTGGCGGATGTGTGGTGGCAAGGCAGCTTCGCCCGGATCCTCTACCCAAAGGCAAAGCTTGATCCCGAGCACATCGCCTATCTCCTCGAGAGAATCGGCAGCGTGTTTTCGGTGCGCTCCTTCTTCATGTACTGGCTTGACTCCCTCTCCGGCAGTCAGAAGCGCAGGATCCCCGTGGTCATCGTCGAGCGCACCGGCTTGCTGAAGAACGGCCCCGGAGAACTCAGCCTCATCAGAACTGACCGCGACGAGATCTGCAATCAGGTTCGCATCGTCTACGCAGTGCGGGAGGACTCACGTCTCCCCGTCCTGCTGCGCGTCGAGCCTGACAACTCCTACGCCAAGTCACTGGTCACCGAGGCAATCTCGGAACTTGAGTCCTGCGGCATGAAGCCGGAGTACGTCCATCTTGATGACCGGAGCCTCACCGACTCGGTGCTCAGTGAGCTCCTTCTCGGAGAAGTCCCCTTCGTCACGCTCTGCCCGAAGGAACTCAATGCTTGGGAGACCGCCGTCACCGCCGTCGGCGATCCCTCGGACACCGGCAGCGTCGCCGTGAACGAGGACGGCGGCCTCTTCCGCCACCGTATTGACTTTGTCGCAAAGGCGGACATTAACCACAAGGGCCTTTCCCTTCATGCCTACGTCCGCCGGGACTCTGTTCGACAGGACCATGAGCGCCTGCAGATCCTCGACACCCACAAGGGCAAACGGAGCGATGCGAAGAAAGTCACCGAGGAACTGAGAAGGGCCGGTCTCGAGGTCTGGCTCTCCTCGGTGGACCTGGATCCCAAGGATCTGATCCACCGGTGCACCGCGACTGAGGAGGTCGACCAACTGTTCGGTCTCTGCCGGGACTGGGAATCGCTCGCGCCCGTCGAGTACGAGTCGGAGAACGCAGCCCGCGGCCGGCTGCTCCTCAGGTTCATCGGCGAGGTCATCCGGAACCGGGTTGAGGCTGAAGTAAAAACCATCGAAACCGACCTCACCTTCAGAGGCATCCTCTTCAAAGCCCGCAACCAGAAGGCGGAGCTCTGCGGCTCCGTATGCACGCCCTGCGAGCCCTCGAAGGAACTGAAGGCCATCTACCGCCGTCTCAAGGTGAAGCCGAAGAGTGAGTATCCCCTGCCCCCGAAGCGCACCCGCAGTTGACCGCTCTCACCATCCCTGAGGCACGATCCCCCGCCACAAGCCCGTCACGTACGTCACCTGCCGGCGGGAGCATCACCGCCCATCACCGCCCGGACACTCGCCGCAGCACACCCGAGTTCACCACTCCGCGCAGGAACTGTCTCTCGACTGTCTCTCCGAAGCCTCAGAGCGCACTAGAGGAATCCCTACCCCAACATGTGTTTCCTGAGCATTCTTACCTACCCGACCCCGGATTTCGTCATGTTCCGGCGATGCGCTTGCATGACGGCCCCTTCCGAAACGCCTCTCCTCGTGTAGAGTGACCCTCACTGAATTTCGTTTCAGCTTCCACTTCATTCCACCGTCACTTCAGGCAAAGCAATGAACTCCGTCGTCCGTGCAGGCTCGTTTTATTACGCGTTTTGGCGTTATTCGTTTACGTCAAAGCGTTGAGCTGCATCTGACTTCAAGCTGAAAGTTAGGAACCTGCGGTCTCAAACGCCGCAGGTTTTTTAATGCCCTTCGACAGGGGCCCTCCAGAGGGCGACAACCCCGAACGAAGCCAGGCCAAAAAGAATCTCCAGCGGCGCGAAAAGACCGGAACACCACTACCCAACCGGAACCCCTTTTCAAACCCCTTCCCTGCAGCGGCACCAACCATCAGTACCCAGGCCGCGAACGGGAACCACAGAAAAATCGCTGGAGAGCAAAATGATTCTGATCCTCAAGGCCGACACGACCAAGTCCGACATCGCCGACCTCAAGAACCGTCTCGAGGCCCGCGGCCTCCGCCCCGTCATCATGGAGGGCGCTGAAAAGGTCGCCGTCGGCATCATCGGCGAGACGCGCAGCCACCTGCCCGCCGACCAGATCCAGGCCCTGCCGTACGTCGAGACCATCCGCCGCGTCTCCGACCCCTACAAGCTCGCCAACCGCGTCTTCCATCCCGAGGACACCGTCGTTGACGCCGGCGGCGCGCTCACGGGCGGCGGCAACTTCTCGCTGATGGCCGGTCCCTGCTCGATCGAGTCCCGCGAGCAGATCGTCGAGGTCGCCAAGGCCGTCAAAGCCGCCGGTGCCACGATGCTCCGCGGCGGTGCGTTCAAGCCCCGCACGTCCCCGTACGACTTCCAGGGCCTGCGCGGCGAAGGCCTGAAGCTCATGCTTGAGGCGAAGCGCGAGACGGGTCTTCCGATCGTCACCGAGATCATGAGCATTGATCACCTGCCGCTCTTCGAGGATGTCGACATGATCCAGGTCGGTGCGCGCAGCATGCAGAACTTCGAGATGCTGAAGGAACTCGGCAAGACGAAGAAGCCGATTCTCCTCAAGCGCGGCCTCTCCGCCACGATCAAGGAACTCCTCATGGCCGCCGAATACATCATGGCGAGCGGCAATGACCAGATCGTTCTCTGCGAGCGCGGCATCCGCACGTACGAGACGGCCACCCGCAACACGCTCGACCTTTCCGCGATCGCGGTCCTCCACGAGCGCACCCATCTGCCGGTCGTCATCGACCCGAGCCACGCCACCGGCGTCGCCCGCTACGTTCCGTCGATGGCCGCCGCCGCCGCTGCCGCGGGCTGCGACGGTCTGATGATCGAGGTTCACAACAACCCGGCCGCCGCCCTCTGCGACGGTCCGCAGTCGATCACCCCCGACGAGTTCGTCAAGGTCGTCCGCACCGTCAAGGCCGTCCGCGCCGCCGTCTCGAGCGCGAACGCCATCCAGGCCAAGCCCATCTCGGTCGAGCAGGTGATCCGCGCCTGCGCGTCCTAACTCAATAGGCACTACCCAGCAGCTTTCCCTTCAAAGAAGAATCTCCAGCAGTCATGACCGAGCACATCATTGAAGTGGCCGCCGGCGGCGGCTACCGCGTGGAAATCTCCCCGGGTCTCCTCTCGGACCGCCCCCGACTCACAGGCCGCCTCACTGAGGTGCTCGGAATTGACCCTGATTCCGACCGCCGCCGCGCCGCGGTCATCACGGACTCGAACGTGGGCCCGCTCTACGCCGAGGCCGTAACGGCCGCTCTGGGAAAGGCCTGCGCGGGAGTCATCACGATCCCCGCCGGGGAACCGAGCAAGACACCCGCGGAGCTCGTCCGCGCGCTTGAGGAACTCGCAGCAATGAGGCTCACCCGCAAGGACGTCGTGATCGCCCTGGGAGGGGGCGTGATCGGCGACCTTGCGGGCCTTGCCGCTGCGCTCTACATGCGCGGCATCCGGTGCCTGCAGATCCCGACGAGCCTCCTCGCGATGGTTGATTCCAGCGTGGGCGGCAAGACGGCGGTCGACCTCAAGGCCGGAAAGAACCTGATGGGCGTCTTCGCCCAGCCCGTGGGCGTTCTGATCGACCCCGAGGCGATGAAGACCCTGCCGGTCCGCGAGATCTCCTGCGGCTGGGGCGAGATCATTAAGTACGGCGGTCTCTCGACCGACGTGCTCGAGATCGTCACGCACGAGCTCGCCCAAAACCGCGAGGCTGTCAGGAAGGACGAGCCGGTCACGGTTCCCTATCCCAGCGTCGAGCTCATCGCCGCCTCGATTGAAGTCAAGCGCCGTATTGTTGAAGAGGACGAGAAGGAATCGGGTTCCCGTCGTCTCCTCAACCTCGGCCACACGGTCGGTCACGCGGTCGAGACCGCTTCCGACTACCGGCTCTCGCACGGAGCCTCCGTCGCGATCGGCATGCACATTCTTTTGAAGTCCCTCGTCAAGCACGGACGGATTCCGCAGGCCATGCTCGCCGAGCTTGAGGAGAACCTCCTCGCCGCTGGCCTTCCGGTCACCGTTCCTGACGACCTTCTCGCCGACCCGAAGCTCGACTTCTCGCCCGAAGCGCTCCTTGACATCGCCCGTCACGACAAGAAATCCGGCAGCAACGGCGTCGCCCTGGTGCTCCAGCGTGCCCCGGGACTCTCCGAAGTCGAGACGGTCACCTGGGACGAACTCCTCGGGATGATCCGCGAGGGCCTCTGAAGCCTCTGAAAAGCAAACTTCCCGGGGTCCCTGAACTGAAGGGCAGTCCCCCAAGCGGTTATCCTTCTCCACTCCCGGGCCCAAGCATCCCGAAAACGTTCCCGACCACGCCGAACTCGAAAGAACCTCAAGAAATGGACGCCCTTGTCACCCCGCAGCCCCTCACGGGCGAAATCCCCGCCATCGCCTCCAAGTCCTATGCGCACCGGCTGCTGATTGCCGCGGCCCTGGGCGGGAAGCCCTCGACCGTGCGCTTCGCCGCCGCGAGCGAGGACATTGACGCGACCTGCCGGGTGCTCACGGCGATGGGAGCGAAGGTGACCCGTCTTCCGGGCGAAGGTGCGACGGTCGTTCCGATGCCGTCGAACGCCGCTGACCGCCCGCTTCTGCCCACGCTTGACTGCGGCGAGTCCGGCACGACGCTCCGCTACATTCTCCCCGTCGTCGCGGCCCTCGGCCGCGGTGCAGTCTTCCTCGGCCACGGGCGTCTGCCCTCCCGTCCGCTCGAGCCCCTCTCGGGGGAACTCAAGCGCCACGGCATCGTGCTCGAGGGCGAGGGCTCCATGCCCCTCACCTTGAAGGGTGCATTGAAGCCCGGTGCCTACTCGCTCCCGGGCAGCGTCTCCTCGCAGTTCATCGGCGGGCTTCTCTTCGCGCTTTCTCTACTTCCCGGTGTGAGCACACTTGCCGTCACCGAGAAGTTCGAGAGCGCCGCCTACGTGCGCATGACGCTTGAGGTCCTTGAGAACTCGGGCGTCGAGATCTCGGAAGCCGCCGGTCCCGAGGGTCTCCCCGTATGGACCGTCACCGGCCGCGGCACGCTCGCCGCTCCCGAGGATGCAACGGTAGAAGGCGACTGGTCGAACGCCGCCTTCTGGCTCGCCGCCGGCGCGATCGCCGGCTCCGAAAACCCGGAAGGCATCCGCATGACGGGCCTCAACGCGAAGTCGCTCCAGGGTGACCGCGGCGTGCTTGAGATCCTCGAGCGCTTCGGCGCACGCATTGAGGTGACCGACGACGCGATCCTCGCCGCCCCGGGCCCGAATGGTCTCAAGGGCTTCACAATCAACGCCGCCCAGATCCCCGACCTCGTGCCGATCCTCGCCGTCGTCGCCGCGGCGTCCGAGGGCGTCACCCGCTTCACGCACGCCGAGCGTCTGCGCATCAAAGAGAGCGACCGGCTCAAGACCACTTCCGCACTGCTCGCCGCACTCGGCGTCCCGTACGTGGAACTCCGCGACGAACTCGTCGTCCATGGCGTGGGTTCCACGAAGAATTTCCGTGGAAGCCGCGTCTCCGGCTTCGGCGACCACCGCATCGTGATGGCCGCGGCCGTCGCCGCCGCATTCGGCTCCGAGCCCCTTCTGATAGAAGGCGCCCAGGCCTCCGCCAAGTCCTACCCGAAGTTCTTCGAGGACTTCCGTCAACTCGGGGGCAGCGCGAAGGAAGTCTGAACCCCTATCCCAAACCTTCAAACTTCCAGGCTTTCCGGCTTTTCACCCCTGAGCCTCCGGCCCGCGGCAGCGGGCCGCAGTGCCCCGGGAAGAGTGAAGCGAATCCGAGGCTCCCCGACCTCCGGCAGGCGAAGTCCCGGATCCCCTCAAGGGCTTTGAGAGCCTCCAGAACACAAAGCTCCCGAGAGAGCCCTTGAAGAGCCCCGCAGAAGAACACAGCACCAAGACACTAGGCAAGAAGAGAAATGAACACGACTTTCGGCGAAAACCTCCGCACCACCGTCTTCGGGCAGTCCCATGCCGAGGCGATCGGCTGCACGATCGAGGGGCTTCCCGCAGGCGAGGCGATTGACCTCGCCGAGCTCGCGGCCTTCACGGCCCGCCGCGCTCCGGGCGGCCGGCTTGCCACCCAGCGTAAGGAACCCGACATTCCCGAGGTGCTCTGCGGCCTCTTGGACGGCGTCACCTGCGGGGCACCGCTCACCGCCATCATCCGCAACACCAACCAGCGCTCCCAGGACTACCGCGCCATCGCGGACCTGCCCCGCCCCTCCCACGCCGACCTCCCTGCGCAGGTCCGCTATCAGGGGCATCAGGACGTCCGCGGAGGCGGAGCCTTCTCGGGCCGTCTCACGGCCCCCATTACCATCGCGGGCGGCATCGCGCTCCAGATCCTCGCGCGCCGCGGCATCCGCATCGCCGCGCACCTGCTCTCCGTGGGTGACGCGGAGGACCGTCCTCTCAATCCCATGGGCGAGGACGAGGAAGCCTTGAAGAGCCGCCTCACCCGCGAGCTCCCCGTCCTCACGGACGAGGCTGACAAGGCCATGGGCGAGACGATCGCCGCCGCCCGCAAGGCCGGCGACAGCGTGGGAGCGGTCGTTGAGTGCATCATCGAAGGCATGCCCGCGGGCCTCGGCGGCCCCCTCTTCGAAGGCTTCGACGGCAAGCTCGCCTTCGGTCTCATGGGCATCCCCGGCGTCAAGGGCGTTGAGTTCGGCACGGGCTTCGCCTGTGCCCGCATGAAGGGTTCGGAGAACAACGATCCCTGGCGCGTCTCCGATCTGCCGCCCGGCGCAGCCCCCGTCACCAACCGCGCCGGCGGCATCGCGGGCGGTATCACCACGGCCGCCCCCGTCATCTTCCGCATCGCGATGAAGCCCACGCCGTCGATCGCGCTCGCGCAGGAGACGATCTCGCTCGAGCGCGGCGAGAACGCCGAGCTCGGCGTGCGCGGCCGTCACGACCCGTGCATCGCCGTGCGTGCGGTTCCGGTCGCCGAGGCGGTCGCCGCGCTTGCCGCGCTCGACCTCCTCCTCGACTCGCCCGCCGTGCTCCCCAATGAACTGCCCCGTGCCTGGGCCTCGTGCGCCCTGGAGAAGAATGCAAAATGACTGACAGCCGTCCTGATTCCGGGAACACCGTGATCAATGTGAACACCACGGGCACGCTCGGAGACCTCCGCGGGCAGATCGATGCGATCGACACCGAACTCTCCCGCCTCATCACCGAACGCCTCGCCGTCGCCGACGAGATCGGCGCAAGGAAGCGCCGCCTCGGTCTCACCGTCCACGCGCTTCACCGCGAGGCCGAGCTTCTCGCAAAGCTCGCCGCGGCCGCCCCCGAATCCTCCCGCGAGGTGCTCCTCGCCACCTACGAGGTCATGATCGCCGGCTCCCGTCGCCGCCAGATGGCTCCGCTCATGACCGCCGAGAACGCCCCGAAGGCGAAGCTCCTCGAAGCGCGCATGAGCTTCGCCCCCGGCACCGACACGAACTCCGCCGCCGGCAAGCTCCTCTCCGCCTGCGGAGCGGCGGGCATCGTCCCGCAGTCGTTCGAATGCACCGAGTCCGCGGTCTCGATCGTCTTCAAGAACGACGGCAGTCTCTCCGCACAGCTTCTCGCCGCCGACCTCGAGGGCCTCGGCTGCACGGTCTCGCCCTGGGATCCGAAGACGAAGCCCCTTCCCCGCCGTCCCGGCGCAGGACTCCTCTGCGGACTCCTCGGCCGCACGCTCTCACATACGCTCTCGCCCGCGATTCACGCGCACCTCGCCGCCTACGCCTACAAGTGCTTCGAGGTCGAGCCCGAGCGTCTCGACCAGTTCTTCTCCGAAATCCCCTTTGACGGCGTCAACGTCACCATCCCCTACAAGGAGGCGGTGATCCCCTACTGCGCACGCCTTACGGACCGCGCGAAGCGCGTGGGAGCCGTGAATACGCTCGTGCGTGAGTCGGACGGTACCGTCACCGGCGACAACACCGACTACGCGGGCTTCTCCGCGATGGTCGAGGCCTCCGGCATCGACGTGAAGGGCCTGAAGGCCCTCGTCCTGGGATCCGGCGGCGCAGCCAAGTGCGTGCGCACCGTGCTCGAGGACATGGGTGCGGTTCCCGTGATCGTCTCCCGCTCGGGTCCCGTCACCTACGAGAACCTGAACGAACAGTCCGACGCGGCGATCCTCGTCAACTGCACGCCGGTCGGCATGTATCCGCGCTGCGGCGTCTCGCCCGTGCCGAACCTCGCCGACCCGAAGGTGCTCCCGAATCTGAAGCTCGTCCTCGACCTCATCTACAACCCGTCGGTCACGCAGCTCATGATGGATGCACGTGCCCGCGGCATCCCCGCGATGAATGGTCTCCTGATGCTCGTCGTGCAGGCCGTGGTTGCGTCGGAGAAGTTCCTCAAGGGCACCACCCCGGCCGTCGACATCGACTCGCTCTTCCATACGCTCGAGCGTGAGGCGGAGAACATCATCTTGATCGGCATGCCCGGCAGCGGCAAGTCCACCGTGGGCCGCGCGATCGCCGAGAAGCTCGGCCGCCAGTTCGTCGACCTCGACGACTCGATCGAAGTGGCCGCAGGCCGCGCGATCCCCGAGATCTTCCGCTCCGACGGCGAGAAGGCTTTCCGCGACCTGGAGTCGAAGATCACGCACATCGAGGGTGCCCGCCGCGGCCTTGTAATCGCCACGGGCGGCGGCACGCTGCTCCGTCCGGAGAACAGGGCAGCGCTCAAGCAGAACGGCCGTCTTGCGCTCATCACCCGGCCGCTCGATGACCTCCCCGTCTCGGGCCGCCCGGTCTCGCAGTCGCGGTCGCTCGCCTCCATCTGGGAGGAAAGGAAGGCGATCTACATCGGCAACGCCGACGTGGCCGTGGAGAACGCCGGCACTCCCGAGGACGTGGCCGACAGGATCCTTGAGGCCTTCGGGTACACGAAGGGCAACTGAGGCTTCAGGTCTGAGGCGAACCAGCAGTCAGCAAAGGCGACCGAATCAACCCGGCCGCCTTTGTTGTCCTGAGATTCTGAAGTCCCGCGGGGGAAGTTCCTCTGAAGCTCCTCCGGAGCCTCGTGAACATATCTTCAGATCGACTGCACCCGCTCGGCCTCGCGCCGCTCCATGATGCGGGCGTAATTCCTGCAGTGCTCGATCCAGGCCTCGATGTCGTTGGAGAAGTACTTGTCGCGCTCGTGGCAGAAGGTGAGCTGACGGAAGAAGCGCTCGGGGATCTCGACCTGGGAGACGAAGCGGCCGTAGTAGGGGTCGTTGAGCACCCTGCGGGACATGTAGGTGAGGCCGAGCCCGAGCAGCACCGTCCTCAGGATCGCGTCGAAGCTGTTGAGCTCCGCCATCACCTCCACGCGCGAGAGACGCTGCCTGAGCTGCGTCTCGAAGAAGTCACGCGTCGAGCTCCCCTTCTCGCGCAGGATCCAGGAAACGCCCTCGAGTTCCTCAAAGCTCACCGGGCGGCCTGTGAGCGGATGGTCCTTCGGGGCAACCACGACCATCTCGTCGGCCATCCAGGGCGTGGTGATGAGATCGGTGTCGGTCACGGGTCCTTCAATGAGCGCAATATCGAGTTCGAACCGCTGGATCTTCTCGGCGATGATGCGGGTGTTCGCGATCTCCGCGGCCGGCATCCAGCCCTTCTCGTCACGGAACCCGCGCAGCAGATCGGCGATCATGAACGTGCCGATCGTGCGGGTGCAGCCCACGCGGAACTGGCAGTAGCGACGGCTCTGACGGAAGAGATCCGTGATGTCGTCGGCCCGGTGAACCATCTCGTCGGCCTGGGGCATCATGCGGCGGCCCTCGGGGGTGAGGAAGATGCGGCCGCGGTTGCGGTCGAAGAGCTGCACGCCGAGACGGCCCTCAAGCTCTGAGAGCGCCTGCGAGACCGCGCTCTTGCTCATCGAGAGCTGCTCGGCCGCAGCGCCGATGTTCTCGGCCTTGGCAATGGCGAGGAAAACCTGCAGTTGTCGAAGGGTGATGGGTACCACGTGCTCGTCCCTCTTGTCGTTTTCTGTTTGGTCCGGCTCCCTCCGAGGGAAGCCGCCGGCGGATGTCGCGACCGTAAATGAAAATATTAGCAGCACGGAATTGGTGCGCGCGACGCATCCCATCCGTTCCGTTGTCCCGAACAATCTTAACAAACTTGTTCGATCTAACTGCACAGGAGCAAGCCTTTCTGCTACACTGCCGCGCCCGCGCGATGAGGACCATCTCATCCGTGCGACACATTCATCCAGACAAGCCATCTCACCCGCACTCATCCGCAAATGCTCAAGGCTCTTCCCGCCCGCTTCCGCGGTCTTCCCACGCCCATGGCCGGTCTTGCACTCGGCATCGCGAGCCTCGGCTGGGGTCTCGAGAACGCGCTCCCGCTCCACGGCTGGGGACAGATCACCGGCGCAGCGATCGCCTCGGTCCTGCTCTGCCTCCTCATCGTGCGCTTCGCGCTCAACTTCGGCACCCTCTGGGCGGATCTCAAACATCCCGTGGTCGGCAGCATCGTCCCGACCTTCGCGATGGCGATGATGGTGATCTCGCGTGCGCTCCTTGAGCGCTTCCCCACCTTCGCGGTCGATCTCTGGTGCTTCGCCGTCGTCTTCCACCTCCTCGCGCTCGCGGCCTTCATCTGGTTCCGCATGAAGGAGACGGTGCTCCCGAACATGGTTCCCTCGTGGTTCGTGCCGCCCGTGGGCATCATCGTCGCCGACGTGAGCTTCCCCGGTGTGCCCGAGCTCCTTCCCGTCGCGCAGGTGCTCCTCGTCGTGGGCATCGCCGCCTACGCGGTGCTGCTTCCTGTGATGCTCTACCGCCTCTTCTTCCTGCCGCAGGTCGCGAACGCCGCCAAGCCCACGATGGCGATCATGGCCGCCCCGGCCTCGCTCTCGCTCGCGGGCTACCTCTCGGTCTCCAACGACCCGCACCTCCTTCTCGTCGCACTCCTCTTCGGCATCGCGATCCTGATGACGGTTGCGATCTACTTCGCCTTCTGGCATCTGCTGAGACTCCAGTTCTCGCCCGGCTACGCGGCCTTCACCTTCCCGATGGCGATCGGTGCGACGGCTCTCTACAAGCTCGCGAACCTCGTCGCCACCTATCCCGGCACCGAGCAGTACGTCTCGCAGCTCCGCATCCTCGCCCACTTTGAGATCGCCGTCGCGACCGTCGTCATCGCCTATGTCTTCATCCTCTACATGAAGAACCTCAAGGCCTTCTTCGGCTTCAAATGATCATCTGAACCTTTTACCCGGCCGCCCTCGCCTCCCCATCCCCGAGCACCCCGGAGCGGGATTTCCTCCCGTCCCGGGAAACGGGGAGATGAGAGCGGCGGGGTTCCTCGGCCCCAGGAGGAACCCCGCACACTTGACTCCGATCAAGTCCGAAGGGGCGCCTTCCCTATCCCGGAAGGCCTGCGGATCTGTCATAGTGTTTCGGTAACTTTTTTGATACCCCATCACTTCGACTTTCCTCTTCATGCACTCCGAATTCACGCTCAAGGAAACCTGGCGCTGGCTGTGGCGAAACGTCCGCTGCAGCCGCTTCGGCCGTGGCCTGCGTGAATCCGAGCCGGGAACCCCGGCCGTGTGAACGAGTCCCGGAAACGAAGTGAAGCGATGCTCCTCGCATAAATAAGGAGCGCCCGCAGCGGACCTCAGGCTTAAGACCTCAGGTCCGTTTTTGTTTGTCCCGAATTTCCGTCTTCAATCCTCCCGCGGTCCGGCCTTCACAGGAAGGGCCGCCAGACAAAGAACAGATTCCAGCCATTCCCCGGAAAAGGATCCATCCCATGCTTTCCTACGAAAAGTTTGCCGAGCTCGCCCAGAAGGGAAACCTGATCCCCGTCACCGAGACGCTGATCGCCGACCTTGAGACCCCGGTCTCCGTGCTCGCCCGTCTGCGTCACGACGAGAACGTTTTCCTGCTCGAGTCCGTCGAGGCGGGTGAACGCTTCGGCCGCTACTCCTTCATCGGTCTCAACGCGAGCGCCGTCTTCACCGTCGAGAACGGCCGCGCCTTCGTGACGACCCAGGAAGGCCGCCGCGAGCTCGCCGCCCCCGAGGGTCCCTTCATGGCCCTTCGCCAGCTCGTCAAGGGCTACCGCCCGGCCGCTCCCGAGGGCATGCCCTCCTTCTTCGGCGGCGCAGTGGGCTCGATCGGCTACGAAACGGTCGGCGAGTTCGAGCGTCTCCCCGAGCCCAAGCCCGGCTTGAAGGGCCCGACGACCGCGATGATGATCATCGACGACATGGTGATCTTCGACAACATCCGCCACACCGTCATCCTCTCGGCGGCCGTGAAGACCGAGGAATTCGAGGATCTCAAGAGCGCCTACGAGGACGGCGTCCGCCGCGTGAAGGCGATCCGCGCGCGTCTCGCAGAGCCCGCGAACCTCCCGCCCGCCGCCCCGGCCCCGATCCCCGAGCTCACCGGCAACTGCACGCTCGAGAGCTACAGCGAGATGGTCGAGAAGGCCCGTCAGCACATCCGCGACGGAGACATCATCCAGGTCGTGCTCTCGCAGAAGTTCTCGGGCGAGACGGACATCGAGCCGATCACGCTCTACCGTGCGCTCCGTCTGATCAACCCCTCGCCCTACACGTTCTTCATGAAGATGGGCGAGTTGATCCTCGTGAGTTCCTCTCCCGAGACCCTCTGCCGCGTCGAGGGGAACGGCCGCGCGCTGCTCCGCCCCATCGCCGGCACCCGCCGCCGCGGCGCTACGCCGGAGAAGGACGAGGCGAACGCCAAGGATCTGATCAGCGACGTGAAGGAACGCGCCGAGCACCTGATGCTCGTCGACCTCGCCCGCAATGACTTGGGCCGCATCGCCGCCCCCGGCACCGTCAAGCCCTCCTCCTTCATGACGATCGAGCGCTACTCGCACGTGATGCACATCGTCTCGACCGTCGAGGGCGATCTCGCCCCGGGCAAGGACGCTTTCGACCTCGTGAAGTCCGCCTTCCCCGCCGGCACCCTCTCCGGAGCGCCGAAGATCAGCGCGATGAAGATCATCAATGCGCTCGAGCCCACGCCGCGCGGCATGTACGGCGGCGCAGCCGGCTACTTCAGCTACGACGGAGCGATGGACCTCGCGATCACGATCCGCACGATCATCCTCCAGGGCCGTCACATGGAGATCCAGTCGGGCGCTGGCATCGTCTACGACTCCGTGCCCGCCTTTGAATACCAGGAAACGAAGAGCAAGGCCGCCGCCATGATGAAGGCGATCGAGCTCGCCGCGAGCGGGCTCGCGCTCTGATCACAGGACAAGACAGCGGAGAAAGAACAAATGAAACTCTTCATGCTCGACAACTACGACTCCTTCACCTACAACCTCGTGCAGTACTTCCAGATGCTCGGCTGCGAGGTGCTCGTGGAGCGCAATGACGAGACCACGCCGGAGAAAGCCCTCGCCCTCACCCCGGATGCGGTGATCCTCTCGCCCGGCCCCGGCCGCCCCGCCGACGCAGGCATCCTCCCCGACATGATCCGCGCGTGCGCAGCGGCCAAGATGCCCACGCTCGGCGTCTGCCTCGGTCACCAGGGCATCGGCGAGGTGTTCGGTGCGAAGGTCATTCACGCCGCCCGCGTGATGCACGGCAAGGCTTCCCCGATCCGCCATGATGGCAAGGGGCTCTTCCGCGACCTCCCGCAGGGCCTCTCCGTCATCCGCTACCACTCGCTCGCGCTCGAGAAGGCCTCCATACCCGAGTGCCTGGAGGTGACGGCCTACGCCGACGACGGCGAGATCATGGGCGTGCGTCACCGCACGCTCCCGATCGAGGGCATCCAGTACCACCCCGAGTCCATCCTCACCGCGCACGGCATGGACCAGCTGAAGAACTTCCTCACGATCGCGCAGGAAGCAAGATCAAACTGAGCAAGTTCTTAGGAATATTATAAAAATAAACCCGCGAGCGGAGTAATCCGTCGCGGGTATTTATTTTATTAAATTTAATATTGGCTCTGTTGGCGCAAGTTGATGACAAATCCGACAGTTTGGAGTTATCCTAGCCCCTGACAAGGTAGGACAACCCTATGACGGATGAGTACGACAGGATCAAGAGAGCCCTCCTAAAGCTGACTCCGACAGAACAGGCTCGCATGCTGAGTGAACTCACAGATGTCGTCAGGGATACCGCCCCCACTGCGGCGGTTCCGAGTGATGCGCTGGACAAACAGCGCTTCAAGGACGGCGTGTTCTGCCCGCACTGCGGCTCCCAGAAGGTTGTTAAGAACGGACGACAGCCTGACGGGACGCAGCGCTATCGCTGCCAAGCCTGTCGAAAGACCTTCAACGCCGCGACACGCACCGTAATGAAGGGGCACCATGTGCGGAACCGGGAGAAGCTCAGGAAGTACGTGCACTGCATGATGCTCAAGCTTCCCCTGAGGAAGGCAGCCGATGAGTGTGAGATCGATCTCAAGACCTCCTTCCTCTGGCGGCATATGATCCTTGACGCCCTTGCGCTCACGCTTCAGAACTCCGTGCTGAACGGAATTGTGGAGTTCGACGAAACCTTCTTCAGACTGTCGTTCAAAGGGCATAAAAGGATGGATTCCGTTGTGGAAAACGGCATCCCCCTGCCAGCGCACAAGCGCGGCGCTGACTTCAGTCGTGCCGGTCTTGGTCGAAACCAGGTCTGTGTGCCCGTGGCCGTGAGCCAGAGCGGTGGATTTTTCGGCCAGGTCAGCAATCTGGGGAAGCCGACAAGCACAGACCTTCAGAACGTGCTTACCGGTCACTGTCAGGCCGGCGCTGTCCTTTGCGGTGATTCCGGCCGCGCGATCAAGCGGGTTGCAGCGAAGGAGAATCTCAACCTCGTTCAGATCCCCAGGGGAAGGCATACCAAGGGCGTCTACGGCATTCAGAAAGTCAACTCGTTCCACGGATCGCTGAAGGAACTCGTCGATCATCGGTTCAGGGGCGTCGCCACGAAGTACCTCAACAACTACGTGGTCTGGAACGGGTTCCTCACGGCCTGCAAGGGCAACGAGGACGAACTGGAGGAGCTGCTGCTCGACATCGCGGAGAACGGCGTGTGCCCCTCGACGAGGCGGAGCGTCCAGAAACGTGACAGCGTCCCTGTCCTCTCAGACAAGCAGCGTGACTTGATGAAGATCCTTTTGGTCAGGCTTGCGCGTGCTGAATATGAGGATCGGAAAGAGGCCCTGGAGCGCTACAGGACGGGGAAAGACCATGACGGAGATGTCTCATATGACGGACAAGATGAAGACCTGCCGTTCTAGCGCTCCCTTCGATTGGAAGAGGCTATGACTACGATAGTTTCAAACTGTCGGATTTTTCATCAACATGCGCCAACAGAGCCTTAATATTAAGAACCCATCTTGCCCATATCTTTCATTATCTGAATTACCGTTTGAATTGGTGTATAAGGAACATCCTCAGGTCGACTGTGATGCCCGAAAACAGCTCTTGACACGGTAATCAATATTGCAGTCGGCAATACAGCAAGAACAAGAACAATAACAATAGTTAGCGTTTGAGATTGGAATAACCAATAAAATCTATATGGCGTCAACCCTATCCAAAAGATAGTCACAAACAAAATGATATATTGAAAAAATGCCAGGAAAATTAAGGCTTTAGCCAACTTAGGCCTGAAGTCTCGTAAAGTTTTAGCATCCTCAATGCAATCTTGAATGTGGCAAATCAATGCCGCCGGTAACCCTCACGGCGAACGCAAAACAGAAGTACTCAGAAGACCTTTCTAGCCTCGTTTGATA
>NZ_JAUNSF010000065.1 GCF_030539355.1 Sutterella sp. | reverse complement strand
CCCGGCCGCCCGGTCTCTAGAATGACGGATCAGGGCGGTCGCGGGGTCTCTTTTTTGAAGCCCGGACGATCCGGGGTTTTCCTGCGGCGCTGTTCAACGAAAGACAGGCAGGAAATGACAGCGGAGAAGAAGGGGAAGGGAAGCGTGATCGCGCTCACGGCGGCGCTCCTCACGGCCTGCACGGCGTATCAGCTGAACGCCAGCATGGTGGCGCCGGCGCTCGTGACGATCGGCGCGGAATTGGGCGTCGGCGAGGCGGACGTCGGGCTCGTGCAGACGATGTTCTTCACGCCCGCGGCGCTCTTCGCGCTCTTCGTGCCCAGACTCTCCGACATGAAGGGCAGGCGGCTGCTCCTCACCGCGATGCTCGCCGTCCTCGCGCTCGGGAGCTTTCTCGCGGCGGTCGCGCCCAATCTCGCGACGCTCCTTGCGGCCCGCACGGTGCAGGGCGTCGCCGGTCCCGTGCTCTCGGTCTCGATGCTGATGCTGAGGACCGAAATCGAGGACGAGAAGCTCTACGCGACGCTTCTCGGGCTCATCGCCGCCGTGAGCGGGGGCCTCTGCGGCCTTGACTCCATCGCGGGCGGCTGGCTTGCCTCGAACCTCGGCTTCCGGGCGGTCTTCTGGACGATCGGCGGCATTGCGGCCGTGGCGGCGCTGATGGCGTGGAAGTTCACCCGTGAGTCGAAGCCCTCGGCGGGCCGCGCCATGGACTGGACGGGCGTGGGGTTCCTCGTCGCCAGTCTCGCGTGCCTCTTGCTCGCGCTCAACCGCGCGGGGGCGAACGACCCGGCGATCGTCATCCTCGGATTCGCTCTCGCGGGATTCGTGGCCTTCCGGCTCTTCGTCGCGGCGGAGAAGCGCGTGAAGGAGCCGCTCGTCGCGATCGAGCATCTGAGGCGCCGCGGCACCTGGGCGCTCCTCCTCACGACGGTCCTCACCATGACCGGGGGCTTCGCCGTCGTGAACGGCACGGCGCTCTCGCTCGCCCAGAACACGGCCGCGGGCTTCGGACTAGCCCCGCACGTGGCGGCGCTTTATCTCCTCACCCCGTTCGCCGTCGCGGGCTGGATCGCGAGTCCGCTCGCGGGCCGTCTCGCACCCGTGATCGGGTACGCCAACATGCTGCGCACCGGCCTCGCCGGGGCGGCGGCGAGCCTCGCGCTGGTGCTTTTCCTCGGCATTTCGAATCTTCAATGGCTCGTGGCGGGCCTGGTGCTGATGGGCGTCACCTTCACCGGGTGCGCGATCCTGATGCTGAACGCCCTCGCCATTTCGCTCTCGCCCGCCGAGAACCCGGGGTTCCTCCCCGGCATCAACTCCGGGGCCTTCTGCCTCGGCGCAGGGTTGTCCTTCGCGGTGATCCCGCCCGTGATGGCGGCCTTCACGTCCTCTGACCCGGCCTCGACCGCGGGGTGGTCGGCGGGTGTGACGGCGGGACTCGTCATCATCGCGGCGGCCCTCGCCGTCTCGTTCCTCATTCCCGGCGAAAAGAAGAGGGAGAAGATCTGAGGCCCGCGGGGCCTCAAGCCGCGGGGGCGAAGCGAAAAAAAGCGCCCGCAGCTGGAGGACTGCGGACGCCTGCCGTAAAGCAATTCCCCGGACGACTCACCACGTTCTTCCGGAGGACTGGCTCATGAGACCGGGCGCTGCCACATTCGCGGGTGCCTTTCCGAAGGAGCTTCCCAATCCGAGACACCCGTCGCCGCGCCGTGGGCTCATGCATGGCATTCTCATCCGGACTTGCCCGATTGTCGCGCATCGTAAGAAAATCTTCTCGACAGGGTAAATTTCATTTATTTTGAATGAAAGGTGCGGTGCGGACCGCGGAACTGACTTCGGAGAGCTCAATGGCGGAGAAAGAGACCGAGATGAACTGGGGCGACCTGCGTGTGTTCCGCGAGGTCGCCCGGAAACGGGTGCTGCGGGACGCGGCGAGGTCGCTCGGCCTCACGGGGCCCGCGGTGTCGCAGGCGATCGCGAGGCTCGAGAAGTCGCTCGGCACGAAGCTCTTCTTTCATGACGAGCGGCCGCTGAGGCTCACGCCCGCGGGGAGGCAGCTCGAGAAGGGGCTCCCGGGGCTCTTCGACATGGCCGATGCCCTCCGAGCCAGGGTGGCCGCGGGCGGAAGGTCAGAGATTTCGCTCAGGCTCGGGCTCTCGGAGACGATTGCCGCCACGATCTCGCCCTGGGTGGTGGGTGACCTCACGGAGGAGGTGCGGGACCTCGAGTGCGTCTCGGGGCTCGCCAAGCCCCTCACCGAGGCGCTGCGCGCGGGGGACCTGAACGTCGTCGTGAGCTCGGACCCCATGCCGGGCGAGGACCGCTGGGAGCGCATGCCGCTCTATGACGAGGACTTTCTTCTCGTGATCGGCGCCGGGGCGTCGGACGAGGCGCGGCGGATCCTCGCGATGGAGAATGCGGAGCTGCGCGACGATCTCCTCCGCCGCACCTTCGTCGGCTACGAGCGCACGGGCTCGGCGCTCGCGGTGGACATGCGGCGGCTGCTGAGGAACTGGGAGATGACGCCCGCGCGCTCCGTGACCGTGACCTCGAGCTACCAGCTGATCGGCCTCGTCGTGCGGCTCGGCGGCTGGAGCGTCGTTCCGGCCACCAACATCTGGTGCGGTCGTCAGTTCGTGCGCGATCTGGTGATCCTCGCGCTCCCCGAGGGCCGGGGCGCCGTGAGGACGATGTGGGCGGTGGCGGACCGGCTCGTCTCGCCGGGTCTCGCGGCGCTGGTGGGCGAGAAGGTGAAGGACGCCTTCGGGAAGCGCATGATCCCGGAGCTCGGGTGCGCGTCGCCCGTGCTCGCGGAACATGTGCGCGTGCGCTGAGGCCGGAAACGCGGATCAGTGCGCCGCGCCGAAGCCGAGGACGCGCAGGAGCTTCGCGAGTTCGGAGGCGGTGAGGACGCGGCCGTGCGTGACCACCCGGCCGTTCACGAGGACGGCGGGAAGCGAGAGAACGCCCGCGGCGGCGATCTCGCGCATGTCGGTGACGTGCCTCACGTCGGCCTCAAGGCCGAGCGCGCGCACGGCGGCCTCGGCGTTCTCGAACTGCCTGCGGCAGAGCGCGCAGCCGGTGCCGAGCACGCGGATCGAGCAGCCCGCCGGGCCGGCGTCCCCGCCGAACCTGTCCTCTGGGGCGTCGCTCTCGCAGCGGCCGGGGCTGTCGTCGGGAGAAACGGGGCGGACGTCGTCCGAGCGCGAGCGCTGTCCGGTGATGAAGTCGGTGAACCACATGGTGAATCTCTCCTCAGAGCAGGAAGGTTTCGAGGGCGTTGAAGATGTGTCCGGCGAGGATCATCCCCGCCGTGCAGACGGCGACGAAGAGCGCGAGAAGCGGCGGCCTGACGGCCTTGCGGAGCATGATGAGGCTCGGCAGCGACAGCGTCGTCACGGCCATCATGAAGGCGAGCACGACGCCGAGGCCCGCGCCCTTCGCGAGAAGCGCCTCCGCGACCGGCACCGTGCCGAAGATGTCCGCGTACATCGGCACGCCCGCGAGCACCGCGGTCTCGACGGCGAGCGGATTGCCGCCGCCGAGCGCCTCCTCGACGACGGAGGCGGGGATGGCGTTGTGGATCACGGCGCCGATGCCGACGCCCGCGAGCACATAGGGGAAGGTGCGTCGCGCGACCGACCTGACCTCCGCGAGCGCGAGCAGCGCGCGGTCCCGGGCGGAGAGCTCCCCGCAGGGCAGGTCCGCGGCAGGAGCTGCGCGGATGAATTCCTCCACCCAGTCCGGGCGCGCGGTGCGCTCGATCAGGGCGCCGCCCGCCACGGCGATCACGAGACCGAGGACGACGTAGGCGAGCGCGGCCTTCCAGCCGAAGATGCACGTGAGGAGCACGAGGCTCGCGAGGTCGACCATGGGCGAGGAGATGAGGAACGAGAACGTGACCCCGAGGGGCAGCCCCGCTCCCGTGAAGCCGATGAAGAGCGGGATCGAGGAGCACGAGCAGAAAGGCGTGACGGTGCCGAGGAGCGCCGCGGCGACGTTCGCGCCGATGCCGCGGCAGCCGCCGAGGATGCGCCGCGCCCGCTCGGGCGGGAAGTGGCTCTGGATCCAGGCGATGACGAAGATGAGCGCCGAGAGGAGCGCCATGATCTTGAGGGTGTCCCAGAGGAAGAAGTGGAGCATCGCCCCGGCGCCGCGGCTCACGTCAAGTCCGAGGCCCCCGAGCGCGGCCGCGATGAGGTCGGCGAGCCACTGCATGCCGAGCACCTCGGTGAGAAAGAAGTCAGCCGCGTCGCGTATCGCATTCATGGCATCGGGCTCCGTTGCTTCGGGATCGACAGATTCCGATATTCAAATGTGCCGATCTGAAAGGGTTTTGAAAAGCCGGCGCAGGGCACCGGCCGGGGGATGTGTTCCGTGCCGGGGACCCCGGGCGGGGCGCACGGACCGCGCCCGCCGTCCTCGGCGAACCTGTCGCCCAAAAGGAACCGGGCGGGAGCGCTCCGTCGTGACGAGGTCCGTGAACCGCATCCGTGTCCTATCCGAGCAGACTGGTTTCGACGGCGTTGAGGAGGAGTCCGGTGAGAATCAGCCCGGCCGCGCAGCCGGCGACGCAGAGCGCGTCGGCGAAGGCGTCGGCGGTCCGGCGCAGGCAGGGCAGCCCGGTGAGGAAGGAGTCGGCGGCGTCGCGGATGGCGGACATGGAAGGATCTCCGGAAGGGTTTTGAATCGACAGATCTAAATATTGAAATGCGTCGATGTATTTGGGTTTTGAAAAGCCGGTGCGGCGCACCGGCCTGGTGGCGTCCGCTCAGCCGGGGAGCAGATCGCGAACGGCCTCGAGCGTGCGGGCGGCGCCCGCCGGGCTGATCGAGTAGTGCGTCCACTTGCCCTCGCGGCGGCCCGTGACAAGACCGGCGTCGACGAGGAGCTTCATGTGGTGGGAGAGCGTCGGCTGGGTGATCTGCAGGTCGTCGAGGAGCCGGCAGGCGCAGCGCTCGCCGCCGCGCAGGAGGGCGAGGATCCGCAGCCGGTTCTCGTCGCCGAGGGCCTTGAAGACCCGCGCGAGCTCGGCGGTGTCAGCGGTCTGAGCGGTCATCGTGCGTTCCTTTATATTGATATTTGTCTATGCGAGGAATCATAGAACTCGCATCGACGGATGTCAATCTGAAGGGGCTTCCCCGCCGCATCCGAGGGAATGGCGCGGGCGGGCCGGGGTGAAAAGAACCCCCGGGGCCCTTTGAGGCCCGCGGGGGAGTCAGGAGAGGTGTCTGATTGTCCGGTTTCCCGGATCTTCCTCCCGGGGCGGCCCGGCCGGGGAGGAAGACGGGAGAGAGGTCCGGCGTTTATTTCATCGCGGCGGCGTTCGCGCCCGCGACGTAGCCGAACGACAGGCAGTCGGAGATCGCGTTGCCGCCCACGCGGTTCGTGCCGTGGATGCCGCCGGTGACCTCGCCCGCGGCGTAGAGGCCCGGGATGACCTTGCCGTCAGCGCCGATCACGCGGGTGTCGGTGTCGATCGCGACGCCGCCCATGGTGTGGTGAACGCTCGGGGTCCTTAATTCGGCGTAGAACGGGCCCTCGTACATCGGGATGTTCGGGGCGCAGGACGGACGGCCGAACTCGGGGTCAACGGTCTGCTTGCGGCAGAAGTCATTGAACTTCGCGAACGTGTCGCGCAGGATCGCGGCGTCGATGCCGGTCTTCTTGGCGAGATCCTCGACCGTGTCACCGCGCACGACCTTGCCCGCCTTGATGAGCGTGTCGATCGACTGGCCCATCGTGGTCATGCCGTCAGGCTTGACGCGGGAGTTCTGGACCGTGCACATGCGATAGAAGACGCCGCCCTTCTGGGCGAGCGCGGCGCGCGAGAGCACGTCGCGGCGGTCCATTTCGTTCACGAAACGCCTGCCATCGGTGTTGACGTAGATCGCCGTGCCCTGGCAGACGCCCGAGACGGTGCCGTTCTGCGGGTCGGTGACCGGGAGCAGCTGGATGTAGCCCATGTCAATGAGCTTCGCGCCCGCCTTCTCGGCCATCACGATGCCGTCGCCGGTGATCGCGGGCGAGTTGGTGGTGCCGATGTTCTTGTTGAGCTTCCCGTCCCACTGCGTGTCGTACTTCATGCGCATCTCGACGTTGGCGCCGAAGCCGCCCGCGGCGAGCACAACGCCCTTGGTCGCCTCGACCTTGACGGGCTTGCCGTCAGGGCCGATCGCCTCGACGCCGACCGCACGGCCGTCCTTCATGATGAGGCTCTGCGCCTTCGTCTGGTAGTAGATCGTCACGGGAAGCTTTTCCTTCTCGATCGTGGCGCGGTAGGTGTCGATGTACCCCTGACCGGAGGTAAAGTACTTCGCGTCATGCGAGCGCGGCCAGATGGCGCCGACGTACTGGCTCGAGAAGTCGTTCCAGTCGAAGCCCATCGAGGCGAGCTGCTTCACGGTGTTGGGGGCGAGCTTGCTCAACTTGTCGACGAGCTCAAGGTTGGCGGCATAGTCGCCCGCCTTCCAGGTCTGCAGAGCGTGGAGCTCCTCGCAGTCAAAGAGCACGTCAGGGGTCTTGGCGATGTGGGCGTCCCACTTCGCCTTGCAGGAGGCGATGAGCGCACGGTGCAGCTCGTTCCTCGGCTCCTCGGCGAGAAGCCCGTCGACCATGGCGCGCTGGCCGGCGGACATCTTCTGCAGGCCCTCGAGCGCGGGGTCGGAGGCGTTCAAGGCGCCGCCCGCGAGGACGGTGTTGCCGCCGAGGAAGCTCATCTTCTCGATCAGGATCACCCTGGCGCCCGAGCGGGCCGCGGAAACGGCGGCCGAGACGCCCGCGCCGCCGCCGCCCACGATGACGACGTCAGCCTTCGACTGGGCGGGAACGGTGAAGAGGTACTTGTGCGACGGGCCCTGCTGGAACTTCGCGAGGTCGAGGCCGGCCTTGGCGAGAGCGTCCCTGACGGCGCCCACGATCGCGAAGGACGAGAAGGTCGCGCCCGAGATGCGGTCGATCTTGACCGACTGGTTCTCAACGATCATCTCGGGGATCACCTTCTTCGGGAGCTCGGAAACGGCGGGGGTCTCGAGGCTCTTGACGATCTTGACGTCGGCGATTTTGTCGCCCTTGACGGTCACGTCCACGACCACGATGTCGTTGTGACCCATGGCCTGGCCGCGGTAGACGCCGTCGGCGGCGGCCTGGGCCGAAAGGGCGGCCATCGTCATGAGCGCGACGGCGGCGAACTTGAAGCTTTTCATCTGTGTCTCTCCATTTTGTTGTTGATGCGGATCCAATGGCTGCCCCGGGCCGGCCGGACGGCCTCGGAGGCATGCGGAAAAGCGGCGGGCGGTCATTGATTTTCCGCGCTTTCCACCCCGGATCCTTGATTCAATGGTAATCACGGGTACATACTTCGGATAAGCCCGGTTTTATTGGATAAAGAGGCCCGGTTCTGAGCCCATCGGAGGGAGAGGATTTTTGTGATGCGAGGCAGGGGAAACGCTTCAGACAGTGCGCAGCCGCGCTACCGCCGGATCGCGGCGGCGCTCATCCGCAACATCGAGGCCGGGCTCTACCCGGACAGGCGGCTCCCCGGGCGGCGCGTGCTCGAGAGCCAGTTCGGCGCCTCGCGGGTGACGATCGACTCGGCGCTCGACATCCTCGAGCGCGAGCGCTGGATCCGCCGCATTCCCTCGAAGCGCGTCGAGATCACCGTGCGCCGCGAGGACTTCGGGGAGAAGCTCACGAGCTTTCTCTCGAGAAGCGGCTTCAGGCCGCCACGCATGAACGACGCCTTCCGGCGCGCCGACGAGAGAAGGCTCGCGGGCGGCGCCGCCGAGCAGGACGTGATCAACCTCTCAAAGCTCTGCGACGAGCACTGGGACGGGCACCTGAACTTCGACCTCGAGGCCGCGGCGGTCGCGGCCGCCATGCGCGACTACCGCGCGGGCGTGAGCGAGATGTTCACGACCGGCGGCATGCCGGGCTTGAAGGCCGCGCTCTGCGAGCACCTTCCCTCGATCGGCATTCACGCGAACCCGGCCGAGATCCTCATCCTCTCGAGGCGTCTCCAGGCCTACCGGCTCGTGAGCGAGGTTCTGATCGGGCCGTCCACCGAGTTCTGGTACCCGGCCGTCTCGCTCATCCGCTTCTACGGCATCGCCGAGCGCCACACCTCCTGGCGGCGCGAGATGCCGGTCGACGCCTCGGGACGCATCGACTTCAGCGGCTTCGAGGTCTCGAAGCGCCCGAAGGTGCTCGCGCTCGAGCCCGACGCGGCGAAGCCCCTCGGCGGGACGCTCTCCGAGGCCGAGCGCCTGATGCTCGTCGACGCCGCGAGGAAGACCAGCGCCTTCATCATTGAGGACTGCTACACGAGGATCGTCGAGCCCACGGCGACGAAGCCCCCGCTCGCCTCGCTCGATCCCGGGAAGGACTGCGTCATCTACATGGGCGCCGTGCCGGCGTGGTTCAGCACGATCGGGTGCTTCAACTTCGTGGTCGCCAACGACCGGCTCATCAGCCAGCTCCGTGCCTCGGGGCGGCGCGACTACCTCTCGCCCGGGCTCTTCTCGCAGTATGTCGCGGAGAAGCTCTTCACCGAGCACCTGATCGAGCCGATGACCGAGCGCTTCGCGGTCTTTCACCGGGAGCGGATCGCAGCCGTGAACGCGATCCTCGCGAAGTACCTCGGGGACCGCTTCAGCTGGAAGTGCCCCGCGGGCTTCGGGTGCATCTGGCTCGATCTCGCGGGCGTGAACCTGAAGCGACTCTGGCGGCGCCGCCGGGGCGTGGACTTTGAGCTCGGGTGGTTCTACGGCGAAAAGGAGCTGAGGCACGTGCTGCTGCGCTACACGATTCCGCTCGGGAAGTTCGAGGAGGGCGTGAAGCGTCTGCGGGAGAACATCGAGGCCTTCGGGTGAGGCCGGCGGTGATCGTCCGGGTCAATTTCAAGGGAAGGCGCCGAGGGACGCTGAATGACGTTTATGATGGAGGCATCGATGCTTCCTTTTTCCCTGGGAGGAAATTCAAGATGAAATCCGCCGTCATCACCGCCGCCGCGCTCTGCGCGGTCTTCCTTGTCGCCGGCGTCCCGCAGGCCCGGGCCGCCGAGGCCGTCTCCCTCGAGGACATCATGGCCCCCGAGAAGATCTGCGTGGTCAACTCGCTCGAGAAGACCGCGGGCTGCAGGAAAGGCGACATCGTGCTCTTCCGGCCGGACTTCTTCGGCAACGAACAGATGCCGGTGTCGTTCGCCGCCGCGGTCTGCGACTTCACGAAGACCGTCTCGCTCACGAAGGGCGCTGTGGCCTGCGTGTTCGCCGGTCTGAGGGATCTCTATGAAGGCGAGGCCCCGGAGGAAGAGGAGAAGCCGGAGCAGGCCGACTCCCGGGAGCAGTGATCCGGGAGGTCATGGATCCTTCGATGAGGAATGAGAAAGATGGCAGAGACCGCAGAGAAACTGATCACCGGGGAAGCCGCAGGCGACCGCTTCGAGGACGCGCCTTCGTCCGAGGACGGCCTCACTTTCGAGGAAGCAACAGCGGTCTTCCGCGGCCGCGGCGCGGACTTCGGGTGCGTCGGGGGCCTCACGACTCCGGACGGGGCCTTCACCAACCTCGCGCTTGTTCTCTCCGACCAGTGCCCGCAGACCACGCGGGTGATGCGGTACGAGGACGGCGCCGGCAGCCCCGAGACCGGGGAGCTCGGCGGCTCGGTCCTCGGCCAGTACCAGGCGCTCGAGGACCTTCCCCGCCGGCTCGGGGAGGAAGGCTTCCCCGAGGACGTCCTGCGCAATGTGATCGTCAACGCCTTCGTGCACCGCGACTGGAGCCTCAACGCCCCCGTGATGGTGAATGTCCGGGGCGACGCGGTGGAGGTGCTTTCCCCGGGCGGCGTGCCCCATGACTTCACGGTGGACGACGTCCTCGGTGAGGTTCTGCCGCCGAGGAACCCGCGGCTCCTCGCGGTCTTCCGGCGGCTCGGCCTCGCGAGGGGCTCCGGCGCGGGTCTGAGGGAGTTTCTGCACCTCACGGAGGAGGATGCGTCGCACGTCCGGGCGAGCGGCAACACCTTCCGCGTGAAGGTGGCGAAGAACTTCTCGCCGGATGTGAAGGCGGAGAAAAGGTGCCCGCCGAGCGTGAAGGCGGCGAAAACCGGTTCTCGCAGCCTGCCGAACGCGAAGGTGAGCGAGGAGATCGGGCAGGTTTTCGCGTACCTCCAGGAGCACGGAGAGATCAACGATGCGGAGCTCATGGGGCTCCTCGGCGTCAAGAAGATGCGCGCGATGCAGGTCACCCACTGGATGCAGAAGCTCGGCCAGATCGACGTGATCGGGTTCGGGTCCGAGAGGACTTACCGGCTGAGACGCTGAAAGGCCTGCACTGGTTCCCCCGGGTCCTCCCCGGACGACTCTGTGGCAGAACCGGATTCCCCGACACAAATGAAGGGGCGGCTCCACGAGGAACCGCCCCTTTCCATCAGGTCAGCGGACCGGCTTTGGGCCGGTCCGTGAGTCACTGGACTCAGATCTGGAGCAGCGCCGAGACGTACACCGCGATGATCGAGCAGACCATCACAGGGATCGAACGGCGGATGAGGACGAACGGATCGACGCCCGAGAGGCCCGAGACGGCGATCGTGACGCCCGCGACAGGCGACGAGGAGCGGCCCATGCCGGAGATGAGCTGCAGGGGCGACATCATGAAGGCGGCGTTGGCGCCCACGGCCGCGGCGGCGTCCGGGATCATCGGCGCGAAGGAGAAGAACGGGGCGTTGCCCGAGCCCATCACGAAGGCGCAGCCGACGACGATGAGGAACATCACCGTGAAGACGGCGGCGGCGCCGGCGTCCATGCCCGCGGCGGCCTGGATGATCGTGGCGATGCCGCCCGACTTCGTGAGACCCGCGGCGAACACCTCGGCGCAGACGATGAGGAAGACGGTCGAGGTGAAGACCTTGCCCATTCCCTGGGCATAGCTCTTCATGTTCGCGATCGACTCGCGCAGGTTGCGGCGGATGAGACCGTCGATCACGAAGGCCGTGAAGGTGGCGGTGAGAAGCGCCGTCACGACTTCCATCCTGATGCCTTTGTACATCAGGGGCGAGAAGACGAAGAGCAGCACGACGGGGATCAAGGGGAACAAGGCATAGAAGGCCGGGACCTTCCTCTCCTCCTTGCCGTCCTTCTTCTCATCGGGCGCGGCGTCCGGGAGCTGGAAGTCAGCCTGCGTGATGCGGCCGCTCGCGAGATCCTTTTGGTCGAGCGTCTTCTGCACGAAGTAGTTGACGACGAGCATCACCACGACGGCGGCCCAGCCGACCATGACCTGGACGTTGAGGAAGAAGTCCATCACGTGCATCTTCGTGAGCTCGGCGGCGAGCAGGTTGTTGCCGCCAGAGGGCCCAAAGCAGCAGGAGCCGCCGATCAGGATCGTGGCGGCGGCGGACTGGCGCGAGACGCCCGCGGCGATCATCACCGGATAGAGCGACACCATCAGCAGCAGCGCGAGACCCGCGGCCGAGGGGATGAAGATGTTGAGGATGAGGCTCAGGATGAGGCCGAGCGACATCACGAGGTACGGCGAGTGAATGAGCGTCAAGGGCTTCACCGAGATCTGCACCAGGGCCTTCGAGGCGCCGATGGCGGACATGTAGCTCGAGAAGCCGGCGATCGCCATGATGTTCATGCCGAGGCCGGCGGTGCGGGTCTGCAGCAGGTTGGTGAAGGTCTGGATGACGTCGAGGCCCTCGAGGTGCGTGACCTTCTTGCCCGTGAGGATGGGTTCGGGACCGACAACGGCGGCGACGCCGAGGGTGATGAGGCCCACAAGAAGCAGCGCGCCCGGCGCGTAGTACTTCTTCGCGATCAGGTAGGCGGCGCTCAGGACGGAGAGCGCGACGATGATGATGCCCAGCATGGTTGAAATTTCTCTTCTGAATTGGGTGAATGTTCGGTGCGGTCAGCCTCAGTGGCTCTTTTCGAGCACGGGCTCCGTGACGCCCTCGACGCCGACCAAGGCGAGCGCCGTGAGCATCGCGAGCTGCGGGCCCTTGAAGGCGTCGGTCGCGTCCCAGTGCTCCTTGACGGAGTGGTTGAACCATTCCGCGCCGCCGGCGCCGAGCGTCGTCGCGGGGTAGCCCATCGCGAGCGGCACGTTCTGGTCGGTGGCGGCGAACGAGAACTTCTCGAGCGGGATGCCGAGCGACTGCATGGCGGCGTAGGCGGCGTGCACGACGGGGGAGTCAGGCTTGTTGACGCCCGCGGGACGGTCGCCGATCTGGATGATCTCGGCCTTCACGGCGTTCTCGCCCTCGAGCTTCCAGTGCGCGTTCTCCTCGGCGACGGCCTCGTCGATGAGGGGCAGGAGCTTCGCGGTGAAGGCTTCGAGGCCCTCCTGGTTGAGGCTGCGGATGTCAAGCTCGAACTCCGCGTCGGCGGCGATGGCGTTGACGCTCGTGCCGCCCCGGATCACGCCGATGTTGAAGGTGCAGCGGGGCTCCGCCGGGACCTCGATCTGGTCGATCTTGTAGCCCGCGCGGCAGAGCACGTGGATGGCCGAGCCCGAGATGCCGAACTTGTGGAGGCTGTGACCGCCCGGGCCCGAGAACTTCACGCGGTAGCGCTTGCAGCCGACGCTGCCCTTGAGGATGCGGGTGGTCGCGGCCGAGTCGATCGCGATGAAGGCGTCGTAGTCGTTGGGGGCGGCCCAGAGGGCCTTGCTGCCGCGGAGGTCGCCGTTTCCTTCCTCGCCCACGGTGCCGACGAACACGATGTCGCCGATGAGGAGAAGCTTCTGCGTGACGATCGAGCGGGCGACCTGGAGCACCGCGGCGAGACCGCCGGCGTCGTCCGAGATGCCGGGGGCGTAGATCATGTTCCCTTCGCGGCGCACCTTGATCGGCGTCCCCTCGGGGAAGACCGTGTCGGTGTGGGCGGCGATCACGAGGACCGGGCCGTCGCCGCGCCCCTTGAGGCGCCCGATCACGTTGCCGGTCTCGTCGATGCGCACGTCAGGGATGCCGATTTCGGTGAGCATCTCCGCGAAGCGGATCGGACGCTCCTTCTCGTGGAAGGGCGGTGAGGGGATCTCGGTGAGCTCGCACTGCTGGGCAACGCGCGTCTCCTGCTCGCGCTCGGCCTGGGCGACGGCGGCGCGGACGGCATCGTTTCCGAGGAGGGCCTTTACGGCCGCGAGGCAGTCCTCGCGGCAGACCGGTATGAGGTCGGACATTTCTTTGTTCCCTTGGAGTAGGTTGCGAACGGGTGTTCTTCAGTTTCTTGGTTTTATGGGGGCGCCGTCTTCCCGGGACACGTCCGACGCCCCCGCCCCGGGAGGGCGGGAGATGTCCGGCGGCACCCCGGGTGAGCGGTGCCTTGGATCGATTCTATTTGCGCGGGACGCACGTGCAAAGATGCATTCTGTGCAAAGAGTCTTTGCGTGAAATGCAAAATCAGGAATTTCAATGGGTTAAAGATATGTATGAATTTTCGGGGAGAGGCAGGGAACCGTACATATCGCGCCGGTCGTGGGTTTCGAACCGGACAAAAGAGAATCTGTGAGCGAAGTCGTTGCCTTCGCCCCGCTCGCATCGTTGAAGAGGCCGGTCAGTTTTTGACTATTCCTTGAATATCAGTGGATTACAAAAAGTTGAGGACCCTCTCCACGGAGCGGTTAAAGTATGCGTGTCGAATCCATCTCAACTTCAAGGAGGAAAGCACGATGGCAGACGAAATCACCGTGAGAGAGGGCCGCGAACTCTTCGCGAAGTACTGCAGGACCGTCGGGATCGCCGCGGTCCCCGGCACCTTCATTCCGCTCGACCAGGACGAGGCGGAGGCCTTCGGCGCCTTCGAGGAGGACGCCGTTTCCGAAAGAGAGGCGCTCGAGGCGTCCTTGGACAACGCCGACGACTACGCGCCTGCGGCCTGAACGGCCCGCTGAGTCCGGGTACTGCCGCAACGGGCGGTTTTCCCGGATTCAGAAGAAAGAAATGGGAGAGCCTTCGCTTTGAAGACTCTCCCCAAGCTTTGGAGACATCGGCCGCCCCTCGAAGGACGGCCGAAACGGAGAGAAAGAGACGGGAGGAGTGCCCCTGGGAATCAGGCCTTCGCGGCCTTCCCGGCACGGAAGGCGTGGATGGCGGCGGCCATCCTGGCGGGGTCCGTCATCAGCATCGGATCGATGATCTTCCTGGCCTCAGCCTCGGTCATCAGGCTCATCTCGACCACAGCCTCGGCGAGGCGGTGCATCAGCGACGCGATACCGCCGAACTCCTGGCCGAGCGTGACTGGAAGCGCATCCTGCCGGCAGGTGCGGCCGCCAGTTCGTCTCCGAGCTCGGGGGAGGGGCGGCGCGCCGTGCGCACGATGTGGACCGTGAGCGACCGGCTCCTCTGCCCGGATCACGCGGCGCTCGTGGGCAGAAAGGTGAAGGAGATCGTCGAGAGGAAGATGCTCCCCGAGCTCGAGCGCGTCCCGGGGAAGCTCGCCCGGCACGTGCGGATCCTCTGAGGCGTCTCACGTTCATCCCTGGCCCGGGGCCGGCGGGAAGCCGTCCGGCCGAGGTGTCACGCACGCGCTCCTCCCGGCACGGGCGTGTCCCGGAAGTGACAATTTCCGCCTCCTTCCGGTGACACGGAGGGTTCTGAAGGGCGCGGTCAGGGAGGAACTGTTGTTGTGTGATGACACATAGTGGAATTGATGATGACCGCGTTTCCTCTAGTGTTTACAGAGATTTCCAAGGGGTTTGCCAAAAATCGTCAGGAATCACTACGGGGGGTGAAAAACTGAATTAGAATAGCGAAAAGCGACCGGTCTGCTCCGCTTCCGCAGACACTATTTCAAGAATGCCGGCCCGACCAGAACAAAAAAGGATCAAGATGGCTCTCTCAGGAACCCCCCCCCCCCAGAAATCCCGGCGACGTGTCCGAGTACGCCGAGGAGCTTCAGTCACGCACGCTTTCCAGTCACGCCGCGGTGCCGCTCGGCGTTCTCGAGGAGACGGACATTCTCCTCGGAGGCCGGCTCACCGACATGGTGATGACCTTCCGCAGCGGCGTGAAGTCGTTTCTGCCCGACGCAGGGCTTTCGGACGCCCGCGTCTTTCTGCCGATGGCCGAGGCCGTGCGCTTCTCCTCGGCCTTCGCGAAGGCCGACCGCCGCGGAAAGCCGGGCGACGAGGAACTCGCGGCCGACGACGCCCGCCGGGACGGCGAGGCGGACCTGATGATGACCGTGCCGCTCATGCTCGGCGCCTGGAGCGCGGGCAAGGTGTGCGTGGGCTTTGACCGCGGCGTGCTCGCCGACGTGCTGCGGGACCCCTCGTGGTGGCGGGTCTTCACGACCGAGTGGGTGATCGAACGACTCCGGCCCTGGTGCCTGTGGCTCTCGCTTGACGGCCTCGAGGCCTGGGGACAGGCGGGTGAGGGTGAGGACGAGTGCGCCCGGCCGGGCGGGTTCTTCACCGGACTCACCGTGACGGAAAAGGGCAGGGGCCTCGCGCTCTGCTGCCTCTACGTCGACGAGACGGGCCTGGTCGCCCCGGACGCGTACTTCGAGTATCCGCTTGGTGCCGGAGAGACCCTGGGCGACGCCTTCGACGCCTGGGAGTGGGATCACTACGCCGCGGATGAACTCCTCACCTACGCGCGTCCCGCCGGCATGACCGCGGCGGAGTGCCGTGCTGAGATGAACCGCGTCGGGCGCTCGATCGCGTCGAAGCTTTTTCCGCTCCTTGCCATCGCGATCGGCGACGAGTTCGCGCGGTTCGCGTTCGAGGTGAACCCGGAGGACCTCACCTGGACGCGCGCGCCGGCGGAACTCCCCGTGAGGGAGACGAAGGACGAGGCGCTGCGCCGCAGGATGGACGACCGCCGCGTGCGGCTCGTGATCATGAAGGGCCGCGCGGCCGAGAGCCTCAACTGAGAGAACAAAGAGGCCTGCCCGGGGAGGGCAGGCCTTGAAATTCAGCCGTTACACGGCGCTCATTCCCTGGCGCGGATTTTCGGAATGCGTCAGACGCGCTGCCAAAGCACAAAGCGTCTTTCCTCGGCGGAGAAGACCAGTGCCACCCGAATGAGTTCGGGAGTGAACTGCTCCTCGCCGTAGTGCCTCGTGCGAATCTGCTTCACTGCGGCCTCAAGCTGTTTCTGCGCCTCGGCATTGGTTTCGCAGTACTTGAACTGTAACTCTATGGCCGTTAGGGAAGCGAGGAGACTCCCCTAACGGCTTGTAACT
>NZ_JAUNSF010000005.1 GCF_030539355.1 Sutterella sp. | reverse complement strand
AGTATAAGGTGAAGCCATTTTACAACATTACTTAACGGACTTTGCGAATGCTACAGTAGTCCATCAGCTGCGTGAAGAGGTTGTCACGCGTGAGTTCCTTCAGGAGCTCGGGATTGTTCTTGAACTTCTCCTTCTGCAGCGACGACTCGACGGCGAAGAGGCCGCTGGCGAGCTTGCCCGCGCCGCCCACCGTCGGGGCCTTCTCGAGGACGACCACGGAGACGCCCTTCTCGGCGGCGGCGACCGCGGCGGCCGTGCCGGAGGCACCGGCGCCGACGACGACCACGTCGTAGGAGACCGTCTCATCGGGGCCCTTCTGCTTGACGACCTTGACGTCGTACTTCGAGACGTCGGCGCCCGACTTCTCAATGGCGGCCTTCGCGGCGGCCTTGATGGCGTTGCTCGAGAAGGTGGCGCCGGAGACGCCGTCAACATTGATGCTCTGGCTCTTGATGATCGCCGGGATCATCTGCTTGGCGGCCTCGGTGCCGAGCCCCGGGGTCTCGCCGGAGACGTCAGCCTTGACGTCGGTGATCTTGCCCGCGTTGTCGAGCGTCACCTCAACCTTGACGGTCGAGAGCTTGCCCTGGGCGGCGCCTTCGTAGGTGCCGGCCGTGACGGAGGCGACCGTGACCGAGCTCACGCCGCAGATCATGGCTGCGATCAGCGTCGTGCGGAAATTCTGGACGAACATTTTGCCTTTCTCCTTGAAGAGGGAATCTGAACGGCTTTCACCTAGGTCTTGAGAACTAGTACCGAGGGCGTAACCGTTGTTGGACGAAAGGCTAAGTCGAAAGGCTTGCAGGGGGACCGATGGCATTATCGGAAAAACCGAATGAAGCCCCGGCGGCCCTCTCCTCTCAGATCTGGCGAAGATTATTTTCCTTGTTTATCAATGTAATAGAAACAAATCCAATCCCGATGGCAGGCAGGGAAAACCCTGCCTGCGATTTTTCGATGGCGCAATCGAAAAACCCGAAGAAATTGGAAAGGGGCACCGAGCGTGCCCTACGGGCGCAGAACCCGGCGGCGGACATACATCTCGTCGAGCATCCGGAAGAACTTGAGCAGGATCGGCGAGTTGCTCGTCGCGAGACGGACGGCCTGCGCCTCCATGTAGGTGTCGGGCACGAAAAGGGAGCGCGTCCCCTCGGGCATCATCCAGAGGTCGGCCTCCGGCACCATCGCGATGCAGCCGCCGTCACGCACGTAGCTCATCATCAGACGGACCGAGGCGACACGGATCACCTTTCTCGGATGAAAGGCGAGCATCGTGTCAACGACCGGCGGCGACTCGCAGCCCGCGTTCTCATAGAGCACGAACGGATGCTCCGCGATCCTTGCCATGTCGGGAACCTCGGCGCCGGCGTCGTCGCGGGCGGCAATGTCAAGACCTGCCGGGGCGACCACCGCCGCACGGAAGGCTGCGAGCGGCATTGAGAAAACAGGGACGGAGAAGTTCACGCCGTATGTGACGCCGAGCATCAGATCGAGCCGCCCCTCGGAGAGCTTTTTCGCAAGCGTCGCAGGCGGATTCTCCTCGGCGATGAGTTCGAGCGCGGGGAAGCGCCGCCTTGATTCGCCGAGGACCTCGTTGAAAATCCCCGAGGAGATGACGGCCGAGCAGACGCCGATGCGCAGCGTCGCCACCGTGCCGCCGAGCACATTGTCCGTGTTGCGCCTCGCGCGCAGCATCATCGAGAGGATGCCCTGGCAGTCCTGCAGAAAGACCTCGCCCACGGGCGTGAGCGAGAACGTCCTGTTCGAGCGGTTGATGAGCGGACCGCCCACCTCCTCCTCAAGCGCGCGGATCTGCGCGGAGAGCGTCGACTGCGACAGGCCGAGCGCCTGCGCGGCGCGGCCGAAGTGCATGTGCTCAGCGAGGGTTGCAAAGGCCTGAAGGTGCTTCGTGTCGAACATGGCTCATCCTCTCGGACGGGATCTGGGCGAAGGTGCCACCTTAACTCTAGCACCGCGCGTCATCAGATGACACGCCGGCTCGCCTTCAGGAAGCGAGCGCCTTCTCAAGCGCGGCGGGGAAGTTCACCGGCACCGGGCTCGTGCGGATGATCTGAGGCGTGCGCAGTTCCGACTCGTGCGCGTCGCTCGCGATCACGACGCTGCGCGGGAACTCCTTCGCGATCATCTCGACGAGGCTCTTCACCCGGGGACCGAACATCCCGGTGAAGCTCCCGGAGGTGAGCTGCATGATGCCGCCCTCCTCGACGACGGGCTTGAGCAGCCTGCGGAAGCTCTCCGCCGTCACGGGCGAATAGCGCTCGGGGTGCGCGAGCACCGGCTGCCAGCCGCGGTCGACGGCGAGCGCGACGAACTGCGGCACGAACTCAAGGGGCGAGAAGGACGAGAGCTCGAAGAGAAAGGCCTTCGAGCCCCCGAGGAACCCGAGCGGCGAGCGCTCGAGGAGATCGAGCACGTCGGGATCCATCATCCACTCGGCGCCGAGCCTGAGCTCAAGGGGGATCCCGCGGGCGTCGAGCTCTCGCTGCAGCGTCTCCATGATCCCGCGGCGGCGCTCGAGCTCCCTGATCGGATCGTCGAGCGTCTCCGGGCGCGCGCCCACGCTGTCGGAGCCGAAGACCGAGAGGTGGGAGGTGCAGTAGACGATGCGCCTTCCGTCCTCCACGGCCATCTCAGCCATCCGGACCGATTCCTCGACCGTGTCCGGGCCGTCGTCCACGCCGGGCAGAAAGTGTGAATGGATGTCGATCGAAAACGCTGACACGGGACTCAAATTCCTTGTGCTTATTTCTGTTCTGTATTCGCGGTCACGGGCTCGCCGCGGTCGGAGCGTAGTTTCTCATATCTTGACCGCGTGTCGTCGTCCATAACGTCCTCGAGTGTCTCAAGCTTCTCAAGAAGCTTCGAGAGCGTGAAGACCTTGCGCGTGACGGCGGCCATCTCGGCGCGGCGCACGAGCGCCCGCGGATCGTCGTAGCCGATGCGCACGAGCACCTCCTCGGCGAGCGCCCACTGGCCCGCGGCGAGGAGCTCATCGGCGCGCTCGATCTTCGCGTCGTCCGCCTGGCGGCGCAGCTCGCGCAGGCGCTCGGCGGCGGCGTCGCCGGCCTCGGAGTCGCCTCCGGCGTTGAAGATCCTGAGGCGCTTCTCCTCGATCAACTTCGCGACGTCGATCTTGGAGCGGCGCTCGCGGGCGAGGTACTCGAGCCTTCCCATCGTCCAGGGATTCTCCTCCTCGAGACGGTCCTGATTGAGACCATCAGCGATCTCCAAGGCACCGAGCGCCCTGCCCGGCTCACCAACGGACTCGAGCCAGTCGGCGTAGAGGATCATCGCGGTCACGTTCTCCGGCACGAACCGCCCCTCGCGGGCGGCCGCGGGGAGCACGGCGTCGATGAGCGGAAGCACGCGCTGCACCTCCCTCGGGTCCTGGGAGACGAGGGCCTCGGCGATTCTCTCCACCTCGGCGACGAGTTCGGCGCGTTTCGCCGGCTCCTTTTCATTCATGGCGGCGAGCACGTATCCGCGCAGCGCCCTTGAGAGCACCGTCGTGTGCGTGGGATAGTGCTTCAGCGCATAGGCGTGAAGCGGGAGCGACTCCGCGGGCTTTCCGCTCCAGAAGCTCTCCTCCTCGAGGATCTGACCCACCATCGAGACATCGAGCGCATTGGAGGGCGCGGTGTCGGCGAGGCGCCTGGCAAGGTCCGCGGCCCCGGCGTACACCGCCGCGGGCCCGGCCTTGTCAGCGGACGGGATGCGGTCGAGCGCCGCCGCGCGGTAGCGGCTGTAGGCTGGGCGGTCAATCGCCGTGGGCTCGATCGTGCTGTCAAGAATCTGGCTCAGGCCCTTCGCGATCAGCGCTCTGCGCTCGACGTCACCGAAGTCCATCGTCGAGTCGATGGCCGTGGTGAGGATCACGGTGTTCGAGGGATATTGCTCAAGCGCGGCGAGCGAGGCCTCGCGCACCGTCCGGGCTCGGATCTCGGCGGAGAGCTGGGGCGTCGCGGCCATCGCGTCTCGCGTCTGCTCGACGCGAGCCTGTGCGATGCCCTCGCCCGCGATGCGGCCGTAGAAAGGCAGCAGCGCCGCGTCGGCGACGAGAAGAATGACGGCGACAACAGCTCCCGGGACGCCCTTGAACTCCGCGGGACGCTCGGAGCGCCCTTCGTCAACGCGCTCGGCGAGCGCCGTCGTGGCGGCGCAGAGCGCGCAGAAGCCGATCAGGAGCGCCGGCTGCTTCAGGCCGTACTCGACGGACTCGTGGCAGAGCACCGCCGTGATGCCGCAGAGGCCGCCCACCGCGACGGGGAGCCACGAGGAGATCCTGCGCTCGGATCCGGCGAGGCGCTTGAGAAGCCTCACGTAGAGCACCGCGCCGATCACAAAGACCGCCGCCGCGGCCGGGATGCCGATGATCGCGAGCAGGTCAAGATAGTCGTTGTGGGCGTCCGCACTGATGAAGCCCGGCATGTAGCCCGTGCCCATCGAGGGCAGGAGCGCCCTCACCGCGGCGAAGCCGGCGCCGGTCCAGGGGACGGCGCGGATGATCTCGAGCGTCGACTGCCAGAGCTCGAGACGGATGAGCGCGCTCGAGTCCTCGCCCGAGAGCGCGAAGCCGAGGCGGTCCGCGACGAGTTCGAGGCCGTGGAAGCCCGCGACCACGAGAACGGCGACCAGGATGAGAAGCGGCACCGAGACGCCTTTCCCCCGGCGCACGAGACCCATCCAGACGAGGAAGAGGAGCAGCGCTCCGGCGGCGGAGAGCGTTCCGGCGCGGGAGTAGGAGAAGATGACGCCGAGGGCGGTCAGGAGCGCCGTGAGCCCGAGCACGGCGAGGAGCGGCATCCTTGCCCTCCCCGTCTCCTCAATGAGGCCCGAGCCCCTGTGGGACGTGAGGAACGAGGTGATGAGGCCGAGCGAGACGAAGAAGCCGAGCGTGCAGAAGTCCGCGAAATGGTTGCGGTTGAAGAACCCGCCGCTCGCCACGCGGTCGGCGGTCTTGTGAATGAAGAGGAGCCACTCCTCCTGCTCGGTGAACTGCCAGAGTCCGACTGCGGCCGAGATGCCCGAGGCGAGCGCGAGCACGACGAGGAGAATGAGCGTGCGGCGCGTGCCCTGGAAGAGCTCGACCGCAAGGAAATAGAAGAGGCCGGCGAGAACCGTCACGGCGAGACCGTAGCGCTGAATCGCAGGGTCGAGCGCGATCAGGGGCGTGCCGGGATCGCTCGCCTCGCGGGCGCCCTCCCAGAGCGCGCGGACGGCCTCGGGCGCGAAGGCGTCGTAGGCCCAGGGGCAGCACTGCAGGAGCCCCACGACGAGAACGGGGACGAAGAGCAGCAGGCCGCGCGCCGGGCGAAGCTCGAGGTGACCGCGCATCAGCGCGCCGGCGAGCCAGAGGAAGAGCGAGACGAGCACGCAGACGCCGGCGAGGCCGACCGCGGCGAGGTGACGCCCGCCCCAGAGGAGCGGGAGCGCGAGGATCGGCAGCAGGAGCGCGACGCGCGCGAGATTCTGCAGCACTTTGCCGCAGGTTCTCAGCGCCGCCGGCCGGTGCCTTCTCATGGAATGCCGGCGCGGTGAATGACGGGGATCCATTCGCACGTTCCTTTTCTTCCTTTTCCTGACAAAGAAGGCTCTGAACACACACCCTTCGGAGAGCGCCGTTCAGAGCCTTTCGCCGTAAAACCAACTCAAGGGAGCCCTTCCGTGGAAATCCGCGGGAAAGGCTCCCTCCGGGCGGGGATCAGGCCTTGCCGTGTCCGCCGTACCCGTAACGGTAGCCGTACTTGTAGTTGTACTTGTAGTCGCTGCCGCCCTGGGACTTGGTCTTCTCGCCGAGCTGGGCCACGGTGCCGACCACGTTGGCGCCGACCTTCTGGAGCGAGTCGACGGTCGCGCGGATCGCGGCACGCTCGGTCTGCTCGATGCGGCCGACCACGAAGAAGCGCATGCCTTCGATGGCCGCGAGGTTCTGCGTGTCGGCGACCGGGAGCACCGGCGCGGTGTCGACGATGACGATGTCGAAGGCTTCGGCGAGACGCTCGAAGAACTCCCTCGAGACGGCGTTCGCGAGGAGCTCCGTCGGGTTCGGGGGAATCGGGCCCGAGGGCAGGATCGTGAGCGGCAGATCCTCGAACGGCTTCTGGAAGAGCGAAGCGGTGTCGCTGATCGAGATCGTCTCGGCGAGGATGTTCGAGAGACCCGGCATGTCCTTCTGGTCGCCGAAGAGGAGCGACGTCATGCGGCGGCGGCGGATGTCCGCGTCGACGAACAGCACGCGCTTGCCGCTGCGGGCGTAGGTGACCGCGAGGTTGAAGCTGACGAACGACTTGGACTCATGCGGCAGCGCAGAGGTGATCGCAAGGAGCTTCGCCTTCGAGGCGGCCTTCGAGAGCGAGATCGAGGTACGCAGAGACCTGAAGGCCTCCGCCGTCTCGCTCTTCGGGGCGTCGATGCAGACGAAGTCCGGACCGCGCTGGCCGGGATCCTTGACGAACGGGATGACGCCGAACACCGGCAGACCCGTCTCGTTCTCGAATTCCTCGCGGCTCTTGAGCGTCCTGTCGAGGAGCTCGAGCACGATCGAGAGGAGCACGCTCGCCACGACGGCCGCGAGCGTGAGGATGATCATCGTCTTCGCCTTCTGCGGGAACGCGGCGCGCACCGGCGGCGTAGCGGGCACGATCACCTGGAAGGTGCCGCCCGAGCCCGTGTCGGCGCTGCGGGCGATCTCGAGCTCGCTCACGCGCTCGAGCACGTACTGGTAGGCCTTCTCGCTCGCGGCGAGGTTGTCCTCGAGCACCTTGTACTCGTGCGAGATGCGGTCGAGACCCATGAGCTCCTCAGTGGCGGCGACGCGCTGCGCGCTGATGAGGTCGAGGCGGACCTTGGCCTCATTGGCCTTGGCCTGGATCGAGATCAGGCTGTTCTCGGTCTCGTTCTCGATCGCCTTGTCCATCTCGGCGATGACCTGGCGCTGGGTGGAGACGGTGCGGTGCGTCGGGCCGAAGTCCTGCAGGCTCTTGACGAGCTGGGCCTGGGCCTGGAGGCGGACGACCTTGAAGTTCGCGAGCGTCGGGTTGGCGATCGCCTCGGGGATGGAGTCAAGGCGCTGGCCTTCCTTCTTCCAGATCTCGACGGAGGCGACGGAGGCCTGCGCGTTGGCGAGGGCCTGGCGGGCGGCGACCTCGGCGGTCTCGAGCGAGGTGAGGCGCGAGATCAGCAGCTGCGAGGACGTCTCCACGGAGAGCATCTGGTGGAGCTGCTTGAAGTCATTGAGCTTGGCGATCGCCTTGTAGCGGTTCGCCTCCATGTTCGTGAGCTCGGCGCGCAGGCGCTCGAGACCGAGTTCGGAGAAACCAGACGAGCGCTTGCGGGAGTCGTCGATGTATTCCTCGGCGATGAAGTTCGCGACCTCGGCGGCGAACTTCGGATCGGTGCTCTTGAAGCCGATGTCAATGAGGCTCGTGTTGGGAACCTGCTTGACGTCAACGAGGTTGGCGAGCGCCTTCAGGGGCTCGGCGAGGGCCTCGAAGCCAGGGCGCTCGTTGAACTTGAAGTGCTCGTAGACGCGCGCGAGGATGTGGTCGGACTTGATCATCTGCATCTGCGTGTTGATGAAGTCACGACGGGAGACGGAGTCGCGGCCCGTCTCGCTGTTGTACACGTCCTCGATCTCGGTGACGCGCAGGCTTCCCGGCTCGACGAGCATGCGGCTCGAGGCGAGGTAGACCGGCGTCGCGGTGAAGCAGTACGCAAGGCCGAGCGCGATGACCGCGATGATGATCGCGGCGGAGAGCTTCCAGCGCTTCAGGACCGCGCGGAAGATGCCGAGCAGATCAATCTCGAGGAAGTCCTCGGACTTGCCCCGGGCTTCACTCACTTCAGCTTTCTGGCTGTCGGGTGTCGTCATGTTCTGGATGTTGGTTTTGGTGTTCTACCGTACAGGGCCGCTCCGTCGAGAGCGGCCCTGTGCCTTAGATAAGGAATTATGCCCGTGATTACCAGCGGGTCTCGGGGACGTACACCACGTCGCCCGGCTGCAGCGTCATGTCGTTGCCGCCCTTCCCGGACTCGAGCAGCGAGCGGATGTCTACCTCGAAGGACTTGTCGCCGCGCGTCACGCGGATCTGCGAGAGCGAGTTCGGACGCTCGACGCCGCCCGCGAGGGCGATCACGCGGCTCACCGTGAGGGCCGACTCGGCGGTCGCGAAGAACTCGCCGGGCTTCTTCACCGTGCCGAGAACCGAGATCGGCTGCATGCGCGGCACGACCACCGTGTCGGACGGGGTGAGCTCGATGTCGTGCACCGACTTGCCGTTCAGGATGTCGCGCGCGGGAACCTTGATCGTCTGGACGTTCTTCCCGACGGCGCGGCGCACGACGATGCCGTCGATGTCCGCGTCCTCGGAGAGGCCGCCCGTGGCGGAGATGGCCTGCATGGCGCTGATCTCGCCGCCCTCGGGAATCTGCACGTTCGCGGCGTTCGTCACCGCGCCGAGCACGAAGACGTTGCGCGGGGCGTACTGATCGACCGAGACGACCACCTCAGGCTGGCTGTAGCCGCTGCGGCGGAGCGCCTGCGCGATCGTGCGCTCGATCGTGTCGGTGGACTTGCCCGCGGCGGCGATGCGGCCGGCGACGGGGAAGCGGATGAAGCCCTCCGTGTCGACGCGGACGCGGTACGTCATGTCCTCCTGGCGATAGACGCTCACCGTCAGAAGGTCACCGGAGGCGATGCTGTATGCGGCCGCGGATGCGGTGAGAGGCGTCGCGAGAGAAAGCGCTGCGACGGTGACGGCGGCGAGGACACCAAGGGATTTCATGAGAACTGCTCCGACGGCAATACGAGTTTCCTGAGGCCGGCACGGCAGGGAGTAATCCAAGGCATCCGTGGTGATCGAATTTTCCTTGGCCACATCCCCGGGGTGGAGGGCGCCATAAAAAAACGGCTCCTCTTCCGGCACCTGCGTATGCGCCGCACTCATACGGCGCATACGGAATCTGGCTGGAAGAGGAACGGTGAAAAGAACGGATTAGAAGGTCGCGGCGAGGCCGAGCATGAACGCGTGGCGGTCATAGCTCGACTCATCCGAGTACTTCGTGTTGAGATAACGGTAGCCGGCGCTCATGTTGAACCAGTCGATCAGGCTGTAGGTGACGCCGAGCGTCGCGCCGTACTCGCGGAACGAAGTGTTCTGCGAGGGCGAGTTGTGCGTCCAGAACGGCGTGAGCTTCACGGTGAAGCGGCCGGCGCCGGGCGAGTACTCGGCGTTGACGGCGACGCGCGTGATCTCGACGTAGGAGCTCTGCTCGGAGCTCGTCGTCACGGCACCGATGCCGACCGTGTAGGAGGCCTCGGCACCGACCTTGACGTCCTCGTTGAGGGCGAGCCAGCCGCCGGCGCGGGCCGTCGGACGGGTGACGCTGTCACCGCGGTGATCCGTCACCGTGCCGTTGCTGTCGAAGTCCATCGTCATCACGCCGACCTCGCCGAAGACCTGCGCGCTGTCCTCGTAGTGCCAGGCGGCACCGCCGACGAGCGACCAGGTGTTGGCGTCGTTGTAATGATTCTCAAGCACGTTCGTGGAGATGAACGCGCCCTGCACGTAGACCTTCGTGTTCGGCGTGATCGCGTAGCTCGGACGGATCGTGAAGGCGTGCTCGTCGTACTCGGTGTCCGTGCGGTAGTGGTCACGGCGCTGGCCGAACCAGCGGTAGTCGGCGTCGATCGTGAAGAAGGGCGACGGAGCGACCGTAACGCCGGCGCCGGCGTTGTAGCGCTCGAGGTCGAAGATGCCGTCGACGTTGCGGATCGTGTCGTAGCTCTTGTCGTAGCCGGCGCTCACGCGGCCCTTCAGCGCGGGGCTGAAGTCACGCTCGCCGCGCACACGGAAGAAGCCCTCGGTGCCGTTGTAGGTCGAGTGGTCGGAGTAGTTGTTGCGCTGGATCTGGCTCTCGATGCGGACATCCCAGAGGCCGCGCTCGCCGGCCTGCAGCAGAAGACCTGCGGCCGTCGAGAGGATCGTGTCATCCTCCTCGTTCGTGCGCGAATTGAAGATGTTGTTGTCGAAGGTGATGAACTCACCGGCCCAGATGTCGAGGTTGAGCATCCGGCCGCCGAGCTTCTGCGTGATGAGGTTGTCCTTCATCAGCGTGACGGGCGAGCCGTTCACAACCGGGTGATAGGACTCCTTGATCTGTTCAGCGGCGTTCGCGCTCGAGGCGATGAGGGCTGCCGCCGCGACAAGGCTCAGTCCTTTCAGATTATTCGTCTGCATTTATTGTCTCTGAAATATAGTGCTCACCGAAGAGATCAGCGGCTGACCTCATCCTTCGCGGAGGAACCCGTCGCCTCGTCGTAGCGCTGGCTGTAGATCGAGCTCGCCGTCGGGGTGTTCTCAGGAAGGTTGTTCACCAGCTCGGTGCCGTTGATCGCCCTGTTCACATAGGTGTTCTCGTCGGTGATCGTGGCGGAGCTCCCGGAGCGGATGTAGCGGGGAGCGATCGCAACGCTCGTGCCGCTCTGGGCCGGGTCAAGACGGACGCCCTGGATGACGCCGCCGGAGGTGATGTTCAGGTTGATGCCGAACTGCGTGAGCAGATCGAGCGCCTGGGCGCCGACGTAGACCTGCTTGCCGTCGGAGACGGAGAGCGAGCCATCGTCACCGGTCGTGAGCGTCAGCGTGCCGGCGGAGGTGGCGAAAGCCGCTTCCTGAACCGGAGCAGCGACAGCCCAGGCCGCGCCGCAGATGAGCGCAATCGCTGTCAGGGACTTTGCAATCCTATTCATTTCGCATTCTCTAAAAGTGGGAATCCTGTGGGTAAGTCGTCGCGCAGGGCGCGAACATAGTCTGAGTTCTTGCGATTATATCTCAGATTGCCTGTTTATCAGGGCTCGAACACGCTCCCAATTTCGCAGTTGCAGGTATACAACAAGAAGGAGCGCCTACACTCCCCCGCGGGTCAGGCGCTGTCTCTCCAGGGTCAGAGGCCCCGCCCCGGGCAAAAATCGCCGAACTATCAGACGCTTCTCAAAAAACAGGCGGTGCAGCCCTGCGGAAACCCGCCCTGTTGAGGCCCCTCCCCTGCGGCGACAGTCATTGGGGTGCATCTCCTTTCAGACCAATCCTGTCCTGCGGCACAACTCAAAAGCAACATACGAACAATTGTTCATTTTGCCCGGAGACGGTGCGGTGCCGGCCCAGCCCGCCTCCGCAGCCCCTCTCTGTAAACGCGGCGCCGCCCTGGCCGGGGAGACGGATTCTCCAAAAACGACGAAGGAGGCACTCGCGGGAGAATTCTCCCCGATGTGCCTCCTTCTTACGGAGCGCGGATCCGGAAGCCGAAGGCTCCCGGACTTGAGGCAGAGAAGCCGGTCAGGCCTCGCCCTCCTCGTAGGGCTCGCTGTTGAGGTCGCCCTCGAGGTTCGTGACGACGATGGCCGAGGCCACGTCACCGACCACGTTGATCGAGGTGCGGATCATGTCGAGCAGACGGTCGATGCCGGCGATGAGCGCCACGGCCTCGAGCGGGATGCCGACCTGCGTGAAGACGACGGTCGTCATGATGAGGCCCGCGCCCGGGACGCCGGCGGTGCCGACGGCGGCGAGAACGCCCATGAGAACGATCGTGATCTGGTCGGTCATCGAGAGGTCGATGCCGAACACCTCAGCCGCGAAGACCGAGCAGACGCCCATGTAGACGGCCGTGCCGTTCATGTTGACGGTGTTGCCGAGCGGGATCGAGAACGAGGCGATGGCCTTGGTCGAACCGAGGATGCGGGCGGCCTTCAGGTTGGCCGGCAGAGCCGCGGCGGAGGAGCACGTCGTGAAGGCGATGAGCCAGGGCTCGAAGATGCCCTTGAGGAACTTCGCCGGGCCGGTCTTGCCGAGGATCGCGACCATCGGGACGAGGATCACGAAGACGAGGACGGCGGTGGCGATGAGCGACGTGAGAACGAGCGTGAGGAGCGGGATCAGAACCTGCAGGCCGTGCTTGGCGACCGTGAAGGAGATGAGGCCGAACACACCGATCGGGGCGTAGAGCATCACGTAGCCGGTCATGCGGATCATGACGTCGCCGACGAGCTCGAAGAAGTTGAGCACGGGCTTGCCGCGCTCACCGAGCGCCGCGAGACCGAAGCCGAACATCACCGCGAAGAAGATGATCTGGAGCATGCTGCCCTTGGCCATGGCTTCCATCGGGTTGATCGGGACGATGTTGAGGAGCGTCTCGGAAAGAGCCGGGGCAGAGACCGCCTTGGCGGCGAGGCCCTCGGTCGAGAGATCGAGGCCCATGCCGGGCTGGATGGCGTTCGCGAAGAGCAGACCGAAGGTCACCGAGATGGCGGTCGTGATCGCGTAGACGATCAGCACCTTCAGGGCGACGCGGCCGAGCTTGGCCGTGTCAGAGATGCCAGCCGAGCCCGCGATGATGGTGGCGACCACCAAGGGCACGACGACCATGCGGATCAGTCGGATGAAGAGCGTGCCGAGGGGCTGAAGATAAGTCGTCGCAAACTGGCTGTCGACGAAGGCACCGACGACGACACCGACCGCAAGGCCGATCATCATCTGCCAGGCGAGGGATATTTTTGCTTTGCCAGCCATTTGATTCTCCTGGAAGTTAGGCTGAGGGTTGGTCTGCGGCACCGGGGTGAGCCGCCGTGAAATGAATGAGCCTTTCCTTCGCAGCGGTCAAGGTGAGCCAGCCCCGGACACCTGATGAAGCAGAGATTATCCCTGAGACGGGGTTTTCCTTATCAGGACAATTGCTTGCCTCAATGAGGGTTCGTCAAGCCCTGAGGAAATATCCCGCGAAACGTGAAAAGAGGACGGCCGGAAAACTCCGGTCGCCCTCTGCGAGAAGGGATTTGAGGAAGATTCCTGTTTTCAACATCCTTCCGGTCAGGATCCTCTCCGCTCCCACGGGCAGACCATCCGCTCGAGCAGTCCGATGCCGCTGTAGAAGATGAGGCCGAGGATGCACATTCCGAGAATGCCCGTGAACATGCGCGCCATGTCGGCCATGCCCCAGGCGTCCATGATGAGCCAGCCGAGACCGGAGTCCGTCGCGAAGCTCTCCGCGAGGAAGAGCACAGCCATGGCCGTGCCGAGCGAGACCTTGAGCGAGGTCATGAGCGACGGCAGCGCCGCGGGGAGATACGCGTGGCGGACGCGCTCGAAGGCCGTGGCGCCCATCGAGCGCAGCGACAGTTCATACGCCGGCTCGATCGAGAGCGCGGTCTCGCGCACGATCACGAGAATCTGGTAGCCGGTGGCGAGCGCGATGAGCAGGATTCTCGAGGAGTCGCCGAGACCGAACACGGTGAAGAACACCGGGAGGAGCACGATCTTCGGCAGCGGCAGCGTGATGAAGGTCATCGGCGCGCCGATCCAGTCGGCGGCCTTGAGGTGCCCGAAGAGGAGCCCGAGCGTGAAGCCGGTGCCGACCGCGATGAGGATGGCGGAGATGAGGCGCACGAGACTCACCGCGATGTGTCCGATGAAGGTCTCGTCGGTGAGCGCGAGCGCAAAGTCATGGAGCGACTGCAGGGGCGCGGGCAGGATCTCAGGCCCGAGCGTCACGCTGCCCGCCTCCCAGAGGAGGAGGAGCACCGCGGTGCCCGCGAGATAGCGGATGGCAATGTTGTTCATGGTCAGTTCCCCTCCCTTTCGCCGCGGCTGATCGCGGCTTCGCGCAGCGTCGAGTGCACGTGACGGATGGCGTCATAGAAGTAAGGCGACTCGCGGTTCGCGCACTGCAGATCCGGCTGCCAGGCCGGGTTCTCGTAGAGCTTGAGGAGCCTCGGCGGATTGGCCGCGAGAAGCAGGATGTGCGAGGCGAGGAAGACCGCCTCCGGAATGTCGTGCGTGACGAACACCATCGTGACGCCGCGGCGCACGCGCATCGCGGCGAGGAAGTCCTGCAGGCGCTCGCGTCGCAGGGCGTCCAGGGCCGAGAACGGCTCGTCCATGAAGAGCACCTCGGGCTCGCCGATCAGCGCGCGGCCTAGCGCGAGGCGCTGCCTCTGGCCGCCCGAGAGCGCGGAGGGCCAGCGGTCCTCGAGGCCCGTGAGGCCGAGCTCGGCGAGCATCCCGGCGACACGGTCCTTCGCCTGCGACTTCGGGATCACCGAGTTCTTCAGTTCAAAGGGAAGCGCGAGGTTCTGCCGGACCGTCTTCCAGGGGAAGAGGCCGAGACCCTGCCAGACGAAGCTCGAACGGAGCTTCGGGAGAGCGCCGCCCTCCGCGTCCGTCCAGCGGATCGAGCCCTTCGCGGCCGCCTTGAGGCCGGCGACCGCGGTGAGCAGCGTCGTCTTGCCGCAGCCCGACTCGCCCACGATTGCGAGCGAAGCCCCGGCGGGAAGCCTGAAGGACAGGTCCGCGAGCACCGGCACATCGCCATAGCCGACGGAGAGGTCCTCCACTGAGAGCGCCGCACCGCGTGCCTGCGCGGGCGAATTGGAAACTGCAGTCATGTCGGGTCCTCTGCGGTCAGTCGGCGTTCGCGGCCGAGCGGTAGACCACGGGGCCGAGATCCGGGAGTTTCTTCACAAGGCCGTTGGCGACGAGCCATTCGCCGGCGGCGCGCACGTGCTCGTCGGTCGGCAGCGGCGGCAGACCGTCACGGGTCGCGAAGCCGGAGAACTTCTGCAGCCTGTAATCCTTGACGATCGCCTGCGGAATCAGGCCCTTCTTCACGGCGAGCGGCAGGTACTTCTGCTGGTCGGCGTCGATACGCTTCGCGGCGGCGGCGAGCGCGCGGCGGAAGGCGCCGACGAAGTCGTCCGTGAGATAGGGGCCGCGGAGCGCCACCATCGAGAGCGGCTCATTCAATCCGCGGTCATCCCAGATCGTGCGGCCGCCCTTCGACTCGATCAGCGTGAGAAGCGGTTCATAGAAAAGCGCCGTGTCGAGACGCCCGGCGTTCAGCATCTGCAGACGAATGGGGATCTGCGCGACCTCGACCGACTTGAGGCACTCGGGCGGAACGGGAGCCGTCTCGACCATGCGGTGGAGAACCCAGTCGGTGATCGTGCCCGAGCTCGTCGAGGTCTGCACGCCCCTGCGGGCGCGGACCACGTCGAGCGACGTGAGCTCGGCGGCCTTCGCCGGGGACACCGCGAAGCCGAAGGCGCGGTAGTCGGGCGAGGTGTGCCAGGTCGTCACGGCAATGGCGGAGTCAATGCCATTCGCGCGCTGCGCAATGGTGGTGAGAATGTTCGAATAATGGCCGGCAATTCGACCGGCTCTCATCGCGGCATTGAGTTCGAGTGCGCTCTTGAATGGAACGATTTCACAGTCAATGCCCTCGGCCTTGAAGAGACCATCACTTTCGGCGGCGTAGAGAATAAGCGCGTCAACGGCCGGAAGCACCGCGATCTTCGCCTTGCCGGCGGGAGCGGCGGCCTGCGCGATGCCGGGCAGAGCGCCCGCGGCGGCGGTGATGCCGGCGGCGCCGGCGGCGGCGAGAAGCCTGCGGCGCGAGAGCGTCAGCGCCTTTTCAGAATTGTGTTCCATGTTCTCTCTCCTGAAGTTGAAATCCTGTTCGGGCGCGATGAAGTGGTTTTGATGAATGAAATGTGCGCCTCCTCGGACCCTAGCTTACGGACAGGCGGGAAAACGGCTCTGAGTCAGATCAGGTATTACCTCAGGTATTACTTTTTCACCTCTTGAAAAATGGAAAACCTGTCGGAAACCCTTAGGCCGGAATGCTGATTTGTATGGCGTGACCGTACCTGAGGCGTCCCGCGGGAAGGACGCCGCATCGACGCCGGCGCCCGCCTGCCCGTCGCGGCCGCGCATCCCGCCAACCGGGTACTTACGAATCGGTAAGTTATTGTCTTTTCGAGAAAAGTCGTCCAACATTCGCTCAACCACCAGCCGGGATTCCCCGGAGAAGGAGAATGAAGATGACAAAGACCAACACCCGGACGATCCTCGCCGCCGCGATCTGCGCGCTCACCGCCTCCATGGCCTCCACGGCCTTCGCCGCCGGCCCGTCCGCCGCCCCGGCGGACGTCCCCGACGGAGACGTCTTCGCCCGCAGGACCGTGCGCACCTACTCGGCCGAGGCCCTCACGAACGAGCAGATCCGCGCGCTGACGCTGGCCGCCTTCTCGGCCCCGACCGGGGGCGGACAGCGTGCGCTCGAGTTCGTCTGGGTCACGGACCGCGCCCGCATGGCCGCCATGCAGAAGTCGACGCCCTACGGCATGGCGCTCGCGAGCGCTCCCGCCGCGCTCGTGATCGTCGCGAACCCGAAGGCCGCGCGCTATGACGAGCTGCAGATGTTTGACGCGGGCGCCGCAACCGAGGCGGTGCTGGTCGAGGCCGCCCGCCTCGGTCTCGTCACCGTGCCGATGAGCATCGCTCCGCTCAAGGACCGCGAGATCGGCGTGCGCGCCGCGCTCGAGCTTCCCGACCATCTCATCCCCGAGATCATGATCGCGGTCGGCCACGCCGCGCCTGACGCCGTCTCGAGCGCCTCCGCGCTCTACGAGAACCCCGCGCAGGTCCACTTCGAGAAGTGGCAGGGGAAGAAGTGATGGTGAACCCGATGCTCTCAAGGGCGAGCGTTCGCCGCTTCACGCCCGAGCCCGTCTCAGACGACGCCGTGACGGCGCTCCTCACCGCCGCCATGCAGGCGCCCTCGGCGGGCAACCAGCAGCCCTGGCGCTTCTATGTGGTGAAGGACGCGGAGAAGCGCAGCCTTCTCTCGCTCGCCTCACCCTACGCGCATCCGGCCGCCGGCGCACCGGTCGTGCTCGTGCTCGCGGGCGACACCGCGCACATGCGCTTCCCCGAGAACTGGCAGATGGACCTCTCGGCCGCCGCGGAGAACATTCTGCTCGCAGCGACGATGGAGGGCCTCGGCGGCGTCTGGATGAGCATCGCGCCGCAGGAGGAGCGCATGGCGCGCGTGATCTCGGCGCTCGGTCTTCCCGCAAACGTGCTTCCCTTCTGCCTGATCGCAATCGGGCATCCGAGGGAGATGCCGCAGGTGAAGCTCCGCTACGACGACGCGCGGGTCACCTGGATCTGACGGCCGAAAACCGAGGTCCTGAACGCCTTTGCTAAGAACTGAACTCCTTGTGATTGCGGATGCGCCGCGCCCGGACGATGCGGCGCATCCGCTCTTTTTCAGCTCAGAAGCGCCAGGACCAGTTCACCCGGGCGCTGAGATCCCGGTGATAGTGCGCGCCGGTCTCGCGCTCGAGGCTCACCGAGAGGTTCTGGGCCTCGGAGAGACCGAAGTCCAGGCCGAGACCGTAGTAGGCGGTCGTCCCGCCGATCTCGGAGGCGAACCTGTGGGAGCGGTTCAGGGTCACGTCCTGGTCGCCCATGAACTCGTGGATCACGCCCGCGCGCAGCGAGAACTGCATGCTTCTCGGATCGTTCTCCGTGAGGCCCACGGGGAAGCGGCGGCCAAGTTCGAACCCGGCGCGGCCCGTGAGGAACTCCGCATCCTCCTGCGAGACCTGCATGCCGGTCGTCGTCGTCCAGTCGCGCCCCTTCACCCAGAGGTACGAGAGCGCGAGCTGGGGCTCGACGAACCACGGCGAGCGGTCGCCGAACTCGAAGCGGTGGCCCGCCTCGAGCGCCGCGCCGAGGCCGAAGGTCGTGTAGTCCGACTTCACGGTGAGGTTGCGGGCGTTGGAGACGCCCTCGAAGTCGGCGTCATAGAAGCCGCCCGTGAGCACGACCGTGGTGTACGCGCCGGACCGCCCGACGCGCGAGGCCCAGAGCTTCGCCGAGTACTGGTCGAGGTTCCCCGTGCCGTTCCCGGCCGAGGCGAGGTGATCCTGGTCCGAGTGCGCGAACCGGAGCGACACGCCCGCGAGCCAGGCGGCATTGCCGCGGTCGGCGACGATGCTGTCCGCGCCGATGTGGAGACCGAAGGTCTTCTGGCGCAGACCTTTGCCCGGTGCGGTCGAGACGCGGTCGCGCTCGTGGATGCCCTTCACCCAGAGACCCGCGGCGCTCACCACGCCCCCGCGGATCTCCGCCACGCGCGCCGAGATCTCGCGCATGTCGGCCCGCCAGGCGTAGTAGGCCCCGGCCGAGGTGCCGAAGTTCTTCACCGTGTCGGTCTCGCGGGTGTCGGCGGCGTTCGTGCCGGACTGGCGCGTGAGATACCAGCCGGCTGAGGCGACGCCCTCCTCCTCGGTCATGTACTCCAGCGTCCAGGAGTCGGCCGAGCCGTTGTAGGCGACCTGGTCCGTGAGTGAGAAAGCGGCGTCCGCAGCGCCGGATATGAGCGAAATGCCGCTCACGTTCCCCGCGGGCTCGCTGCCGATCAGATTGAGCGAAACCGCATAGGACACACCCTCCGCAGGAGAGTTTGTGATGACGAGCCGGTCGCTCTGGCCCGCCGCGAGATCGGCGCTCATCTCGAAGGTGATGCCGCTCCCCGAGAGCGTTCCGACGGTGAGCGTGGTGAAACTGCCCTCCTCCGAGACCGCGTTGATCGCGATCGTCGAGTTCACGGCTGTGAGGCTCGTGAGTTCGGAGTCGCCGAGGCAAAACCACTCGGAGCCCTCCCCGAGCGTGAGAGTGACCGTTGAAGCCGCGTCCGTCGCCGTTCGGCCGAAGTAATTCGAGGCGGCGCCGAGCGAAACGTTCACCGCGGCGCCGGAGGCGGCTGAGAGCGTGCCGATCAGACTGGAGCTGCTGCCCGTCGAGACATTCACGGAACCGGCTTCCGAAGCGGTCACGTCTCCCCAGATAAAGGAGCTGCTGGAGTCAATTTCGACGGAGGCACCGCCCGTGGCGCTCACCGCCTTGTCCCTGGCGTCAATCACGAGGGAGGTCGAGGCAGTGAGCGTGACGGCCGCGCCGTCCGCGGCCGAGACCGCCGTGCCCGCGCCATCCCCGGCCTCGGTAAAGATGAGGAGGTCGCCTGTGCTCACATCCACCGAAGAGCCTGAGCCGACCGCGCTGACAGTGGTCACCGTGCTTGAGTCGGAGCCGTCGTCCGAGAGCCCGGCCGACAGGTAGACGGAGCCCGAGGCACCGGTGTCGAAGGTAGCCGAGCCCTCAGTGACCTGCAGCGCGGAGACCGTGTCCCCGGCGACGCCCTAGGCAATGATCGTGACGGCGGAACCCTCGGAGCCCATTTCGAAGGCGCCCGTCTCCGAGACCGACACCGCAGTGACCGTCGCGTCTGCCGCCGCGGACGAGGCGGAGATGCTGCCGGAGGCAAAATCGGCAGCGCCGCCCTCAAGACAGACACCGCAGGCTTCTGCGGTTCCGACAGCGGAGAGCGTCACCGACCCCGCAGTGACGCTGCCCTGCGTGACCCCTCGGTATGCATGAACGGCATAGGCCTCGTCGCCCTCTGCATTGATGTTGAGCGCAGTCCTGATGACCGCCGTCTGCGTCGTGGCATTGAGACCATAGGCAGTGCCGTCTCCCGTTGAGGAATCCGCTGTCGAGGTGATGTTCAGGCTCCCCTCGAAGGTGAAGCCTGCGCCGTAGAGATCCACGCCATAGGACTTGGCCACACCCCCTGTGTTCACGGCCTCGCTGCGGACGGTCACGATCTGGCTCGATTCCGACGAGAGGTTGAGTTCGCTCCCTGATGTGTAGACATAGATGCCCCGGGCAGTCGCTTTACCGGCGCTGCTTGAGGCGACGGCTGTGATGTCCGAAGCCGAGCCGCCCGTCACGGAGACCGAGCCTCCGTACACCCAGAGACCGGTGGTCGTGGCGTTTGAACCGCCGCTCTCCGCCTCGGCGGAAATGCTGAGAGTGCCGTTGACGGCAATATCTGAGTACTTAAGCGCATAGAGTCCATGCGCCGTTGCGTTCCTGGCTGCCGAGGTGTTCGAATTCGCCTCAATCCGAAGCGAGGAAGCCGTCAGTGAAAGGCCGCCGCCGTAGAGTCCGTATGCATTCGCGACACCGCCTTCCGAATCCGCGGAGACCTGGATCACCAGATCGCCGAAAGTCATGCTGTTGCCGTTATCTCCTGTCCAGGTATAGATACCTCTGGCCTGCGCACCTGAGAGCAGACTGCTCACATCCACGGAGATCGTCGTGTCTCCGGCATTGATCGTGTTCCCCTTGGCATTCGCACCACGGACGTTGATGCCGTTGGCCGTGGCCAGGGACCTTGAACTGTCTCTCTCGAGGGTTGCGTTGATCGTGAGTGCATCCTTGAAAGTCAGAGCATTGCCGTTCGCGTAGTTGAAATAAACGCCGAACAACTCGTCAGAGGACGAGTCGCCTTCCTGAGCCACATCCGTCGCCTCAATGGTCACAGGATTGGCTATGGTGATCTCCGACCCGGTGAGCTTGTTCTTTGAAGTGCCTATGAACCGGACAACACCGTTCGCGAATTCGCCGAAGAAAGCTTTTTCGGTCTCGAAGTCCGACCGGTCGGCCGAGATCGTCACGGTTTCGCCGAAGTCATAGGTACAGACCGCACCGTCACATGTCTTCACCGCGGAGCCATACGCGTCCCCGCTTCCCGTCACGGGATCCGTCACCGTCGCCGCCTCGGCGCCGGCGAAGGCCGCGAGCATGCTTGCGAGGAGCACGGACTTCCTGAACCTCTGGGTTTCACCTTTCATCGCGAATTCTCCTTGTTTCGCTGCGGCCCGCCCCCGCGGTTTTATTCTGGATTTTCGGGAACCTCCGAGCTTCAGGTCTTCATCGCTCGGTTCCCGGGGACGTTCGTCGCGGCGGATTATAGGTTTATCCGACAAATCCGCCCCATCCCGCGAAAATCCGCTTTAATGCCGGAAGTGTTCCCCCGGGGGATTTCCGTCTTCCGGGAGAGTCATTTGCTTTCCATGTATACCAACGGCTGCGGAAATCCGACGGCCCCAGAAAAGACGAGCGCCCCGTCTGCATGCTCGGGGCAGACGGGGCGCTCCTTCCAGGAGATCAGTGGCTCAGCGGTATCAGTGGTCGCTCTTGATGCCGGCGCCGCAGAGCGTGATCAGCACGTCGGAGGCGGGACCGTAGAGCTCCTGATAGTGATCCCAGGCGGCGAAGTTCGCGGCCGTCGTGTGCTCGATGTAGAGACCCTGGCGGGCGAGGCGCTCGCGGCAGGCGAGGAGCTTGTCCTCGGGGGCCGTCACGCAGGCGATGTCGTGCTTCTTCATCATCGCGAGGATCTCGCGGTCGCGCAGGGGCTTGCCGATCGCGATGCCCTCGGCGATCGTGGGCTGCGGCGTCACGTCCGCGGCGTGGTCAAGACCCTCGGCGCGGGCGCGCTCGAGCGGGTTGCAGAGCTCGCTCTGCAGCGCAATGATCTTCGGGAACTTCGGGATGGCGCCGGACTCGTAGAGGTGTTCGAGCGCCTTGACGCCGCCGATGAAGAGCGTGCCGTTGCCGAGCGGCAGGATCACGTGGTCGGGGATGCGGCCGAGCTGCTCGAAGGCCTCGTAGATGTAGGTCTTCGTGCCCTCGTAGAAGAAGGGATTCACGACGTGGTTGGCGTAGTAGACGCCTTCCTTCGCGACGCGCTCGCGGCAGACGTCGGCGCAGTGGTCGCGGCTGCCGGGGATGACGTGCACGCCGGCGCCGTGGGCCTTGATCATCGCGATCTTCTTCGGGCTCGTGCCCTCGGGGACGTAGATCTCGCAGGCGATGCCGGCGCGGGCGCAGTAGGCCGCGACCGAGTTGCCGGCGTTGCCGCTCGAGTCCTGGACGCACTTCTCGACGCCGATCGCCTTCATGTGGGCGACGAGCGCGGCGGCGCCGCGGTCCTTGAAGGAGAGGGTCGGCATCGCGTAGTCAACCTTGACGAAGACGCCGGGCTCGAGCTCGACGATCGGGGTCATGCCCTCGCCGAGGGTCACCTTCTTCCAGGCGTCGCCCTCGACGGCCATGAACTCGCGGTAGCGGAAGAGGCTCCACTCCTTGGTGTCGATCTTCGACGCGTCCCACTTCGGGGGCGTGTAGTCGAGTTCAAAGATGCCGCCGCATTCGCACTTCGGCGCGCGGGTGGTGACGGGGGTGTGCTTGCCGCAGCAGGTGCAGACGAAGTTCAGCATGTTCAGTTACCCCTCAAGTTCAGCGATGGCTTCGATTTCGACGAGACAGTTGAAGTGGAGCGGCGTCGTGGAGACGACGACGCGGCCGGGGCGGTGGTCGCCGAAGAACGCCGCGTACTCGACGTTGATCGGGCCCCAGTATTCGTTCGACGGGGTGTAGACGCGGCAGAACACGACCTGGTCACGGCGGCAGTTCGCGGCCTTCAGCACCCGGTCGAGGTTCGCGAGCGCCTGACGGGCGTGCGCACGGATGTCGCCCTGGCAGGGCACGCGCGTGTCCGGGTCGATGGAGAGCTGCCCGGAGACGTAGAGCATGCCCTTCGAGACGACGGCGGCGCTGTAGTGGCCGGGGTTCTCCCCCTTGAAGCCTGGGTCAATGAATTTCATATTGGTCTTTCCCCTTGAATGTTTGTCAAAGATCGTTCAGTGATCTTTTTTGGTGGATTTGTTCGGTTTTTCATCGCCCGGACGCTTGCGCGCGGGCTTGGTGACTTTGCTTCCTTCCTGACCGGGCTTATCGCGCCTCAGCTGATCAAGGTCGCTGTAGACCGTGACCTTGGAGACGCCGAGGCGCAGTGCCGCGCGCTCGATCGCGCCCTTCACGAGGAACACGCCGCGCTCCTCCATGAAGGCGATGAGCGCGAGCCTTGCCTCGCGGGACCGCGGCGCCTCGCCCCGGTTCTCCTTCGCGTCGGCGTCCGCGACGATGCGGTCGATCAGGCGGAAGACCGCGTCAGGCACGCTCTCGCGGGGCGCGATGAAGGCGCCGTCCGTCTGCGGTGCCGCCGCAACCTCCCGGGCCGGAGCGGCCGGGACCGTGACCACGCCCTCTTCGGAAGAAAAAACAGGACTCACGCTCGAGAGCCCCGGTAAAAGCTGTTTCAGGGTCCTGAAGGCCGCCTCGCCCGCGCTCACGTCATGGTTGACGCAGAGGGCGCCGGCGAGCTCGCCCGACGCGCCGCGGATGAGGAGCGTCATCGAGCGGATGAGCCTGCCCTCGTGGCGGAACCACCAGTCATTCAGGAGATCCCTGCCCTCGGGGTTCGCCGCGGCGTCGCGGAGCATCTCCGCGACGAGGTGGCGGAAGCCCTGCCCGGGCGCGCGGCCGGTGACGTGGCCGTTGACGACGTAGATCACCGAGTGCACGGGATCCGAGAGATCATGGAGCACCGTCTCGCAGTCGGGGCCGCCCACGCGGGCGACGAGTTCCGCGACGGCCCGCCAGGGCGCGAAGAGCGCGGCCTGTGCGGTTTCGCGAGGCGTGGCTTTTGCTTTGGAGGAGGCGGTCATGGCTAGAAGGAGGAATTCGCTGGTGGAACGAAGGCCGGGAGCCTTGGAAGAATTTCCCGATGACCTGCATTCTTCCATAAAAAATTCTATGCGTCAAGTCCGACCGATGCTCGAGCGGGAGATCCGCACCTGTTTCGACACGCAAAGGAACCCTTAATTTTTCATAGATTTCAATGAGAACAATTTTAGCTGCGACGTGGTAGAATTTTTTCTACAGAACTTCCTCACAATGGACATTCCGGAGCTGATCCATGTCTGACCTCACCTATCCCATCGAGGGCTTCGCCCCCGCTCCCGCCGAGAGCCTGATCGGTCTCACGCTTGACGACCCGCGCGTGCCGACGCCCTCCTTCATCATCGACGACCGCAAACTCGAGGCGAACCTTGAGCGCGCGAAGGCCCGTGCCAAAGCGCTCGGCGTCACGCTCAGACCCCACCTGAAGACCCACAAGTCGATCAAGATCGCCCGCCGCCAGATGGTCTCCCCCGAGGGACCGGCCACGGTCTCCACCCTCGCCGAGGCGCGCTACTTCGCCGCGAACGGTGTGAAGGACCTCATCTACGCCGTCGGCATCGCGCCGCAGAAGCTCGCCGAGGTCGAGCGCATCCGCGCGCTCGGGTGCGACCTCAAGATCATCCTCGACAGCGAGGAGGCCGCGCGCCTCGTCTCCGACTACTGCATGGTGAAGGACGTTGAGATCCCCGTGCTCCTCGAGGTCGATGTGGACGGGCACCGCTCGGGCATCCAGCCCGAGTCCGAGGACCTCCTCAAGGCCGCGCGCGCCCTCACGAACGGCGCGAAGCTCGTGGGCGTCCTCACCCACGCGGGCGACAGCTACGAGTGCAAGACCATTGACGCCATCCGCGAGGCCGCCGAGGCCGAGCGCGCCGGCATCGTGCGCGCCGCGGAGCGCCTGCGCGCCGAGGGTTTCTTGATCGACATCGTTTCGCTCGGCTCCACGCCGACCCTGATGTTCGCCGAGAGCGAGGAAGGCGTCACCGAGATCCGCGCGGGCGTCTGCGCCCTCTTCGACCTCTTCATGACGAACGTCGGCGCCTGCTCGATGGACGAGATCGCCGGATCGGTCCTCACGACCGTGATCGGCCGCCAGACGGCGAAGAACCGCGTGATCACCGACTCGGGATTCCTTGCGATGTCGCGCGACCGCGGCACGCAGCGCCAGAAGAAGGACTACCAGTACGGCGTCGTCTGCCTGATGAACGGCGAGCCCGTCGAGGGCGACAAGCTCCTCCTCACCGGCACGAACCAGGAGCACGGCATCATCACGATCCCCGAGGGCACCGATCTCGCCCAGGAGCACTTCCCCGTGGGCCTGAGGCTGCGCATTCTCCCGAACCACGCCTGCCCGACGGTCGCGCCCTACGCGCATCTGCTCCTCGTGCGTGACGGCCATATCGTCGACGTTATAGAGCACGTCCGCGGCTGGGAATAACGGCATACTTCAGGGAACCGGGGCACGCGGAGGAGACGCGGGCCCCGCTGAGGAACATCACAAGGACCATAAAAGAAGAGCGAACCCCATGACCGAAGCGACTCCGAGAACCCTTGCGCAGAAGATCATTGACACCCACACGGTGAAGCGCATTGACGCCGAGACTGTGCTCCTCTACTGCGACACGCACTTCGCGAACGAGTACACCTCGCCCCAGGCCTTCGCCGGCATGAAGGCCCGCGGCGTGCGCGCCGCCGTCCCGGACGCCCACCTCTGCGTCGTCGACCACATCATCCCGAGCATTGACGAGAGCCCGCGCCTCATCCGCGACGCGGCGAGCCTGAGGCAGGCCGAGACCCTCAAGGCGAACTGCCTCGAGAACGGCATCGACGCCTTCTACGGGCCGGACGACCCCGACCAGGGCGTCGAGCACGTGCTGATGGACGAGCAGGGTCTCGTGCGCCCCGGAATGGTCGTCATATGCGGCGACAGCCACACGACGACCCACGGCGCGCTGGGGGCGCTCGGCTTCGGCATCGGCACCTCGGAGATCGAGCACATCCTCGCCACGCAGACTCTTGTCTACAGGCTCCCGGGCTTCATGAGGATCGAGATCACGGGCGAACTCCCGCCGGGGAGCACGCCGAAGGACCTCGCCCTCACGGTGCTGCGCACCGTCTCCGCCAGGGGCGCGCTCGGTCGGGTCGTTGAATACTGCGGCAGCGCCGTCTCGGCGCTTCCCGTCGAGGGGCGCATGACGCTCTGCAACCTCACGGTCGAGGCGGGCGCCCGCGGCGCGGTGATCGCGCCGGACGAAAAGACCCTCGCCTGGGTGAAGGCCCACGCGGAGGGGATGACCGAGGCCGAGTACGAGGCGATGGCGGAGCACTCGAAGACCCTCTTCTCCGACCCGGGCGCGAAGTTCGAGCGCGAGGTCGTGATCGACGCCTCGGCGGTCGCCCCCATGACCACCTGGGGCACGAGCCCGGACCAGGCGACGCGGATCGACGAGCCGATCCCCGAGCCCGGTTCCTTCACGGACCCGATCGCTCATGCCGCCGCCGTGCGCGGCCTTGCCTACCAGGGGCTCGAGCCCGGCCGCACGATGGCGGGCGTGAAGATCGACCATGTCTTCATCGGCTCCTGCACGAACGCGCGTCTGCCGGACCTCATCGCCGCCGCCGAGATCCTGAAGGGCCGCCACGTCGCGCCGGGCGTGCGCGCCCAGGTGATGCCGGGCTCCATGCGCGTGCGCCGCGAGGCCGAGGCGATGGGGCTTGACCGCATCTTCAAGGACGCCGGCTTCGAGTGGCGCAAGAGCGGCTGCACGCTCTGCCTCGCCATGAACGGCGACATCCTCGGCGAGGGCGTCCGCTGCGCCTCGACCACGAACCGCAACTTCGAGGGCCGCCAGGGGCGCGGCGCCCGCACGCACCTGATGAGCCCGGAGAGCGCCGCCGCCGCGGCCGTCACCGGCTTCATCACCGACCCGCGCACCATCGAGCGCCTCTGAGGCGAAAGGGAGAACTGAAATGGAAAAATTCACCGCCCTCACCGCCGTCGCGGCGCCCCTGCCGATGGACAACCTCGACACCGACCAGCTGATGCCCAAGCAGTTCCTGCGCGGCATCGACAAGTCGGGGCTCGGCGCCGGACTCTTCTGGAACCTCCGCATGGACGCGGAGGGCAGGCCCCGCCCCGAGTGCGTTCTGAACCGCCCCGGGTTCGAGGAGACGCGCATCCTCGTCTGCGGCCCCAACTTCGGCTGCGGCTCGAGCCGCGAGCACGCCGTCTGGGGGCTGCTCCAGTACGGCATCCGTGCCGTGATCGCGCCCTCCTTCGGCGAGATCTTCTACTCGAACTGCTTCAACAATGGGCTCCTCGCCGCGCGCGTCACCCCGGAGGCCGGCCGCGAGATTCTCGAGAGCGTCTCCGAGACCGAGCCCGTCGAGCTCCTCGTTGATCTCGAGGCGAAGAAGATCCGCACGAAGGACGGACAGAAGGAATGGGACTTCGCAATCGCCCCGCGCCACCGCCAGATGCTGCTCCTCGGGCAGGACATGACCGACGCGACGCTCTCCGAGATGGATGAGATCGAGGCCTTCCGCGCGAGGCACGAGGCCGCCTTCCCCTGGATGGCGGGGCTCCCGGGCAAACGCAGGCGCCTGCGTGACGCTCGCTGATTCCCGCGAACCGCCCTTTTCTCACGGTGCCGGTCTGACTCGTCAGGCCGGCATCGTTCATTTCCGGCGTCCGCTTCAGTCCTCGAGGAAGAGCGGCGGGTCCGAGATCGCCGGGTCGTCCGGGGCGACACCCGTCTGCCAGTCGTAGATGTCGGTGAGGAGCTTCCCGTGGACGATGAGCATCCGGCCGTCGCGGCGGATGAGCCCCTCGTCAATCCAGGCCGAGAGCTGCAGGCTCACCGAGGAGCGGTTCGCGGCCACGACCTCGCTCATCTCGGTGACGGTGAGCTTGACGGGCAGCGGGTTCCAGTCGTCGGGCTTCACGGTGTAGCAGGACGAGATCAGCGACCTCAGCAGCGCCCGCAGCCTCGCGGGCAGGCTCATCGTGAAGTTCGCGATCATGCCCTCCATGTGGGCCTCCTGCTTGGCGATCGCGTGCTTCGTGTAGAGCTTGAGCAACCCCGGATCCGCGTCGATCAGCTCCTCCCAGCGCGAGCGCGTGAGAAGCGCCACCTCGGAATTGCGGATGACGAGGCCCTGCAGATTGAGGCGGCTCCGCGTCAGGGCGTCGAGGTCCCCGAAGACGCGCCCGGGGAGAATCACCGCGAAGATGTGGGAGCGCCCGCCCGCGTCGGTGAAGCGGAAGGCGCCGAGGCCCTTCAAGAGCAGGCCCACGTACGCTCCGTGCGTCCCGTGCGGCAGCGCCGTGCCGGCCTTCACGGACTTCCGCTGGCCGTAGGTCGTGAAAAGCGCCCGCAGGCGCTCAGGCTCCTCGGGATGAATCCACGGACTCTCGAGAAACACCTGACGCATGCTCATTCACTCCTTCAGGACGGGACACTCTGAACGGATCACTGCGGCCTATCTTACGGCCTCGAAGTGTTGCCTGGCCAACGTTTTCGCGCGAACGGCTCCCGAAACGTCGCCCGGGCAACATTCGCGCCCTTCCCTTCCCCAGAGGGGTGAAATAAATTTCTCTTCAGCAGGAAAGCCCCGGGAAACACCGGAGAAGCGCCGCGGGCCGGACCACCCGGACGGCGCAGTCCGAACTGCGGGCTCACCGCCCTTTTCGCACAAATTCCAAGGAGAAGACCATGACGAAGCACACGCTTCTTGCCGCAGCCGTTCTGAGCACCTTCGCGCTCACGGCCTCCGCTGAAAACCTTGAGCTCTCGGCCGACCTCGTCGTCATCGGCGGCGGCGCCGCCGGCATGCCCGCGGCCGTGCAGGCCGCCGAGAAGGGCCGCACGGTCATCGTGCTCGAGAAGAACGGCTTCGTTGGCGGCGGCGCGAACGCCGCCGAGGGACTCTTTGCCGTCGAGAGCAGCTGGCAGCGCGGCAAGAGCATCGGCATCACCCGCGAGGAAGCCTTCCAGTATCTCATGAACTACTCCCACTTCAAGGCCGACCCGGAGCTCACGCGCCGCTACGTCTGGGGGTCCGCGGGGAACCTCGAGTGGCTGCACCAGTTCGGCATGGACTTCGATCCGATCCAGATGACCCCGCATGACGCCCCGACCTGGCACGTCGTGCAGAAGTACAAGAATTCCGAGCACGGCGCCGCCTACATCCAGTGCCTGCGCGACGCCGCCCTCGAGCGCGGCGTCAGGATCATGACGAACACCCCGGTGACCGAGCTCATCAAGGAGGACGGCCGCGTGGTGGGCGTCAAGGCCACGAAGAAGAACGGCGACACGGTCACCGTGAAGAGCAAGGCCACGATCATCGCCACGGGCGGCTTCGGCAACTCCAAGGAGAAGGTCCGCGACTGGCTCGGCCTCGACCCCGAGGTCTTCAAGGCCTCGGTGCCCCTCAACAAGACCGGCGACGGGATCGAGATGGCCTGGAAGGCGGGCGCCGACAAGACGCCGATGCTGCTCATGCTCCACGCGGGCATCGAGGGCAAGGGCATCGAGTTCCCGGGCGCGCTCTACTGCATGGCCTGGCAGCCCTTCAACATGTGGGTCAACGCCGAGGGCAGCCGCTTCGTCGACGAGACGCAGGCCTTCAGCTTCCCGAACGGCGGCAACGCCATCGGCGCGCAGCGCGGCAGCACCGCCTGGGCGATCTGGGACAACAACTCGATCGAGTACGTGCAGAGGGCCGGCATCGACAACGGCATCGGCGTGATCGTGCCGGTGCTCGACAAGCTCCCGAAGCTCAAGGACGAGATCAAGGCCGCGCTTGACGCGGGGAACTCGACCTTCGTGAGCGCCGAGTCGCTCGACGCCCTCGCCGCGAAGATCGGCGTCCCGGCCGAGAGCCTCAGGGCCACCGTCGCCGAGTACAACGGCTTTGCGAAGGACGGTCACGACCTCGACTTCGGCAAGTCCCGCAAGTACCTCCGCACGCTCGAGGGCTCGACCTTCTACGCCGTGAAGCTCTTCCCCTTCCACTACACCTCGCTCGGCGGCATCCGCATCGACCCGGACTTCCACGTCGTGACGCCTGACCGCAAGCCCATCCCCGGCCTCTACGCCGCCGGCGTGGACGTGGGCCCGCTCTACGGCGACACGTACGCCGTCTGGACCTCCGGCCACTCCTTCGGGTGGTCGTCCTGGTCGGGCCGCCACGCCGCCCTCTCCGCGGTCGCGGACATGGCGAAGTGACCGCCCCTCTGCCTGAACGCTGATCCCTGAGAACAGACGCCGCCTCGCCCGGAAGCCCGGGGAGGCGGCGTTTCCTTGTCTGGGGAATCAGATGATCAGCCGCGCTTCCTGCCGGGGAAGTGCCTGAGGTTCTTCGCCTGAACCATCATGAGGCCCGCGAGCATGAGCGCGCAGCCGACGACGAACGTGGCGCCGATCGAGTCACCGAGGAGGAGCACCGAGAAGAGCACACCGAAGAAGGGCGTCATGAAGACGAGGATGCCGAGGCGCGCGGCGAGGTACTTTCTCAGGAGGAAGTTCCAGACGAGGTAACTCGCGAACGACACGATGACGATCTGGAAGAACATGCTCGCCATGCTCACGGGCGTGAAGTTGCAGACATCCTGCCCGGTGAGGAACGCCAGGGGCGTCAGGATCACGCAGCCGCAGGCGAGCTGCGCGAAGAGCATCAGCGTCGCCGGCGCGTTGTTCATCGTGGTCGTGCGCAGGAAGATCGTCGTGCAGCCCCAGGAGACGCCGGAGAGGAGACCGAGCAGGTCGCCCACGATCCAGAGCATGCCCTCGTGGCCCGACTCCTCGAGGAGCGCCGGCACGAGGAACGCGACCACGATGCCGAGGAAGGCCGTGAGGAGCCCGAGCCACTGCACGAGGTTGAGGCGCTCCTCGGGCAGTTTGATCGAGAGCCCCATCGCCGCAAAGAAGGGCGCCGTGTAAAGCAGCACCGACATGTGCGAGGCCGTTGTGAAGCGCAGGCCCTCGGCGACGAAGAGGAATTCGCCCGTGAAGCCGAGTCCCACGAGAATGGCGTCGCGCAGCTTCACCTTCCCCGCCCAGGACTCGTGGAGCCAGAAGCGGTTGGCAAGCAGCAGCAGGAGCGCCGAGGCGCCCGAGCGCACGCCCACCTGCAGCATCGGCGAGATGTCGACGCCCGCGGCCTTGATCGCCGTCTGCTGCATGCCCCAGATGGCCGAGAGCACGACGCAGATGAGAAACGCGGTGAGATCGACGGGACGGCGGACGGAGGATGGCTCGGGGGCGGTCATGGGTGAATGCGAGGGCTGGGTGTTCGAGGTGCCGGGATATTACGCCACGGGCCGCCCGCCGGGAGCGGGCGGACGCGACTCTTTCACGTCACCCGGCGGACAAGGCGGCGCCCCGGGACGAGGCGCCGTCGTCCCGGGCAGAGAAAGCTCAGCGCAGCGTCCTGATCTCGGCCGACATTTCGCAGAGGGTCCGCGCGACCTCGTACGCCTTATCGAGCGACTTCACCGGCAGGCACTCGTAGACCGAGTGGAAGAAAAGGCCGCCCGCGAAGAAGTTGGGCGTCGGAAGCCCCATCGACGAGATCCTGCAGCCGTCCGTGCCGCCCCTCACCGGCTCCTCGACGATCTCCACACCGGCGCGCTTCATGGCCTCGCGGGCGCTGGCGGTGACGACGGGGAAGTCCTCGAGGTAGTTGCTCAGGTTGTAGTACTGGTCGCGGACGGTGACCGTCACGCGGCCGCCCCAGGCGCGGTTCATCTCCTCGCCCACCTTGCGGGCGTAGGCCTTCCGGTCCTCGAACTTCGCGTTGTCGTGGTCGCGGATGAGGAGCCGGACCTCGGCCTCACCGACCGAGCCCGTGACGCTCACCGGGTGGAAGAACCCCTCGTACCCTGAAGTCTTCTCGGGAACGCTCTCCGAGGGAAAGCGGCTGATGAAGTCCGTCGCCATGCGGATCGCGTTCACCATCTTGTTCTTCGCGGACCCCGGATGGGTGTTGAGCCCCTCGAAATGCGCCGTGACGAGCGCGGCGTTGAGGGTCTCCGTGTCGAGCGCCCCGATCTCGCCCCCGTCGATCGTGTAGGCGTAGTCGGCCCCGAACTCCTCGCGACGGAAGTCCGCGGTGCCGAGACCCACCTCCTCATCGGGCGTCACGCAGAAGCAGAGCCTCGCGTGCGGCACCTCCGGATGGTCGGCGAAGTACTTCGCCGCCTGCATGAGCGCCGCCACGCCCGCCTTGTCATCGGCGCCGAGGAGCGTCGTTCCGTCGGTGACGACGAGCTTTTCGCCCGCGTACTTCGCGACCTCCGGGAACCGGTCGAGCGTGAGGACGATGCCCTTCTCCTCGTTCAAGACAATGTCGCCGCCCCGGTAATCAATCACGCGCCAGCGGGCCGGATCGCCGCTCGCCTCGGGCGAGGTATCCATGTGGGCGATGAGGCCGAGCGCCGGCGCCTTCTCACAGCCCGGCGTCGCCTCGATCCAGCCGTAGACGATGCCGCCCCCGGCGGCGCCCCCGGGCTGATCAGCATCCCGCCCCCGGGCAATGAACCCGTCGTCGGCGTCATCGACACCCAGTTCTCCACGAACGTCTATTTCAGGGACTGGGTGGAGTATCACCGACTCGTCGACCCCGCCATTACGCTCACCGAGAAGGACTATCAGCACGGCACCGAGGTTACCTCCATCATCGTGGACGGCCCCGCGGGGAACCCCGGGCGCGAGGACGGCTGCGGCCGGTTCCGCGTCCGTCACTTCGGCGTCGGCTATGCCTCGCCGATGAGTTCCTTCGCGCTCATGAAGATGGTGCGCGACATTGTCCGCACCAACACTGACATCCGTGTCTGGAACATCTCTCTCGGATCGAGGGAGGAAATCCGCGACTTCTTCATCTCGCCGGAGGGAGCCCTGCTCGATGCGCTTCAGGCGGAATTCAACGTGATCTTCATCGTCGCCGGCACCAACAAGCCCGCGACAGGGTCGGATCTGCCGATGAAAATCGGGGCGCCCGCGGACTCCATCAACGCGATCACAGTGAACGCCACCGATCTCGCGGGGAACCCGGCCTCCTACACCAGAACCGGGCCAGTTCTTCACTATTTCACCAAGCCCGACGTCGCCTGCTTCGGCGGCGACGGACTGAGACCGGAAACCAAGGTCCAGATCTGCTCCGGCCAGGGCGCCAGATTCGTGAGCGGCACTTCCTACGCCGCCCCCTGGATCACGCGAAAAATCGCCTACATGATCCATGTCCTCGGTTTTTCCCGGGAAACGGCCAAGGCGCTCCTCATCGACAGCGCGGAGGGCTGGGTCCCGGAGAACAGCCGGAACACCGCGGAACTCGGACACGGCGTCGTCCCCGCCCACATCGGAAGCATCATTTCATGCGAACCGAGCGAGATCCGTTTTGTCATTCAGGGAAAGGTCCTAAACTACAGGACCTTCAGACATGACCTTCCCGTCCCGCGCGACAAGTTCAACAGGTTCAACTGGAATATGCGGGCGACGCTCTGCTACTTCCCGCCCTGCCTGAGAGAACAGGGCGTCGACTACACGCTCACCGAGCTCGGCCTGCGGTTCGGCAGAATCATGGAGAACGGAGAAATTGAACAACCCTCGTCCCTTGGGAACGCCGGCGAAAAAATATCCGAGAAAACCGCCCGCCGCTCCGACGGCAAGTGGAACAACACCAAGGTCATCAAAAAGATCATCAGCAAGGGGCTCAAGAACTACCGCGATCTCTACGGCTTCGGCGTGATCTCGAACAACCGGCTCAAGCCCCTTCGCGAGAACGCCCTGCCCTTCTCGATCGTCGTGACCCTGAGGAACCGCGACGGACAGAACCGGATCGCCGACTTCATGCAGATGTACCAGGCGAACGGCTGGTTCGTCGAGCAGGTCGATCACGTCTCGCTTGAGAACATGAGCAGGATCGCCTCCGAGGAGCTTGAGTTCAGCTGAACCCCGGCGCTGCGCACGTGAATTCTTTTTTTGACACTTGACTTTGACAGAAGAAGTGTTATTATGCTGTCAGAGAGAAGGAACATCTGCTCATGAGCGACATCATTCGATACAGCATCGACGATCTGAGCCGCCTCACCGGACTCTCGGTCAGAACCATCCGCTTCTACATCCAGAACGGCCTCGCTGACCGGCCCATCGGTGAAAGGCGCGCCGCGTACTACACCTCGTCGCACCTCGAGCAGCTCCTCCGCATCCGACGGCTCACCGACGAAGGCCGGTCGCTCGACAGCATCCGTTCGATGATGACTGCACCGGAGACCGCTTCAGAACCGGCCCCGCGCCCGGGATCCGTCAGCGTACGAAGTCACATCTACATCGCGCCTGGAATATCACTCGAAATCGATCCGGAGAAGGCTCGCATGAATGCACAGGACGTGCGTGAATTCATCAGGCAGATCATTGAAATCGTACCGAAGCAGACCAACGGCTGATTCGCTGCACCTCTGTCCGCAGTGACTCCTGCCTTTTGAAGAAAGGGAACCGCGCCCCGGCTTGCGGCTCCCTCAAGGACGCTTTTGCCCGCGGAAATCCCCGGGCACAAGGAAAACTTCATGTTCGACACTGACACGTTCGGGCTCACCGGCTTAAATCCAGAATCCACGGCGATCGAGGGGATTCGCTGGGACGGCGAACTCAACGGGCTGCTGCTCACCCTCACCTGCCGCCAGACCTTCCGCCACACGGGCGACGACCCGGCGGAGGCCGTCTACTCCTTCCCGCTCTCCTCGGGGAGCGTCGTCACGCACTTTGCCGCAGTCATCAATGGCGAGAAGCTCGAGGCGAGGATCCTCCCCGCGGCGAAGGCCGAGGCCCAGTATGAGAAGAGCATCTCCGAGGGCGACCTCCCGCTGATGCTCGAGGTGAGCGACCCGCACCTCGGCATCGCCACTGCGAACCTCGGCAACCTGAAGAAAGGCGACGAGGTGGTGCTCGAGATCTCAACGGCCGAGATGCTCGACCTGAATCACGGCACCGTGCGCCTGGTGATCCCGACCGTCGTGGGCGAGCGCTACAGCGCCTCGGGCGGCCAGGGGACGCTCAAGCCCCATCAGCAGATCGTCTCCGACATCCGCGCCGAGATCCCGGTGTCGCTCAGGCTCACCGTTAAAGGCGCCTGCACGAAGGGGCGCTTCACCGCCCTCTCCCACGCCGCGACGGTGGCGGCGAAGGACGGGGCGCTCGAGGTGACGATCGAGCGCGCCGCGGCGAGCCGCGACATTGCGCTCCGCTTCGAGGACGTCGCGCCCGTCAACGTCTGCTGGGTCAGCCCCCGGGAGGAAGGCTGCGCCGCGCTCGCCGTCGTGACGGCCGGCGAAACGGAGAAGGCGCTTCATCCCGCCGCGCTCAAGATCCTCACGGACTGCTCGGGCTCGATGCACGGCATTCCCATCCGGCAGGTGCGCCAGGCCCTCGCCGCGCTCGCGGACGAGCTCCGGGGCGACGACAAGGTCTCGCTTACCCGCTTCGGGAGCAGCATTGACGCCGTGATCCCGAAGCTCACGACGGCGACGGCCTCGTTCCTGCGCCGCGACTTCCTGCCGGCCTGCCTCGGCATGGAAGCCGACCTCGGCGGCACGGAGATGGCCGCGGCGCTCAACGCCGTGAGCCGCCAGAACCCGCGCTCCAAGGCCGACATCCTCCTCATCACGGACGGCGCGATCTGGGACAGCCTCGACGAAGTCACCGAGCGCATCGCGGAGAAAGGCTCCGTACACGTGATCATGGTCGGCAGCCATTCAGGAAGCGGCGCGCTCGCCGAGCTTACCCGCGAGACTGACGGCAACTACGAGCGCGTCTACCCGGCCGAGGACATGCGCACGGTGGTGGCGCGTGCGATGGCCGCCGCGAGAAGCGAGAAGATCCCCTTCGCCATGGTGGACTTCCACGGCTTCGAGTCGGGCGGGTTTCTGTTCTCCCGCGGCTTCGCCGAGGGGCTCTCCGTCTCTGTCTCGCTGACGCTCTCCGAAGTGCCCGGGAAGGCGCCCGTCTTCTCCCACGGCATGAACGGGGCGAAGACCCGCGTGCCGCTCGAGGTGATCCGAGCCGAGGGCGCCCTCGCCGAGGCCGTCCGCAAGCTTGTCGCCGCGGCGCAGTACCGGGCGCTCCGGAACCGTGCCGGTGAGGAAACGGATGCGGACGAGGAAGAGGATCTTGCCGCGTTTGCCGCGGAGAACGGACTGCTCACGCCCGAGACCCGCTTCATCCTCGCGAAGGTCCGTGCCGAGGCCGAGAAGACCGAAGGCATGCCGAAGCTCGTCCGCGTCCCGCAGATGGTTGCCGATGACGTCATCTGCTTCAACCAGATCATGAAATGCGATACGGACGATATGGATCTGGAACTGGATGGTACGGATCTGGAACTCGAAGCTCCGTCTGAATCCTTCGAGGTGGACGCCCCGATCGACGGGGAGCCCGACCCCGTGAAGATCTACTATCGCTGTGTCTCCACTCCCAAGGAATCCGCAAGAACTCGAGCTGCCCTGGACCGCGCAACAGCCGAGGGACTTGGGATCGTGAACGGAAAGAGTCTGGCCGACAGAGTCCGGGAGTACATGAACAGAGCGGACGGCGATTCCTCAGGTGCGGACTCGGACCAGGAGCCGGCCGCTGAAGAGCATGTCATCACATCTCTTGAACAGATTGTCAGCGACATCAATGCGGCCGGCGATCCTGCGGCGGCCGTGAGGGACATCCCGTATGAATGCTTCTCGCCGATCCAGGATTACCTGGAGGAGCAGGATCCGGACATCTTCGAGGAGAAACTCGAGTACGAGCAGGAGGAGCTCTGCGCCGCGGTCTTCCTCATCTGGCTCACGCGGATCCTCACGCTCGAACCCGAGGGCAGGAACTGCCGCCTCAACGCGGCGGCCTCGGCGGCTCTCGACGAACTCATCGAGGAACTCGGCCGGGACGACGTCGAGGAGGCCATGAAGTTCCTCGACGGGCATCAGAGAGAGGTGCTCGAACGGATCGTGGAGAACTGGACCGACTGAATCTGATTGTCCTGCTGCGACACTGCCCCCGAAGGCTCCCGGACTGCCACGCCCGGGAGCCTTCGCTTTTGGGCAATGACTGCCTCGTTGTTGCACTCTGAAGCACTTTCCGCCCCATAAAGCGCACTTGTTCAACAATGTCGCACTATTATTTCGGAAACCGAAGCATCTCTTTTCTCAGGCCGTCCCCGAACCTCCGTCTCCTCCCGAGGCGGTTTCCCGGGCGGCCTTGTTTCTATTGCACTGACTGCAACCGTCTCCATGTCGATATCCGGCCAGCCTTCCGATTCCGCTCCCTTCACCCCTGAACACCTGCACGTCACCGACATCATCGATCTCGGGCTCTCGCTCCTCGTGCTCGGCGCCGAGACGCCGCGGCAGAAGGCAGACGTGCGCTCGGGCCGCGTGCCGATCGCCGTGGGGCGCACGCTCTCCACCCTCATCAAGACGGAGCAGCAGTACCCGAACGGCATGCGCCTCAAGGACATCGTCACCCACACGTGCCTGCCGGTCTCCACGGTTTCCGAGGCGGTCACGCAGCTCGAGCGCGGGGGACTGCTCACCCGCGAGCGTCTCGAGCACGACCACCGCGCCTATTCCATCCGGCTCACCGACCTCGGCCGCGAGTCCGTGAAGGGCAACGAGCTCTGCGGCATCTGGAGCGCCGCCGCGGAGGGGCTGCCGCGCGAGGACATCGAGACCTTCTGGCGAGTCATCGAGCACGCCGCGCAGAAGCTCCACGAGATCGCCGCGGAGCGTCAGGTGAAACAGGCAATCAAGGGACGTCCCCGCATCGAGAAGGCCCTCTGAAGAGCAAACGAATCCTCCCTCTCAAAAAAAATTCCCAGAAAACATGCACGCACAGAATCCGATTCATCGCCCCTGCCCGGGCAGTTCCACGAAGGCGCTCGTTCTCTGCGCATTCCTTGCGCTCGGCACCGCCCTTCCCTCCGTTTCCTTCGCGAACGAGGGCGGCATGCCCGCCCGCAAGGCCCCGGCCGTGGCCGTGGGCAAGGTGTTCGCGGTCTCCGAGCTCCCCGCCCGCCGCTATGCCGCGCGCGTTGTGTCGCCTGCGGCCGTGGACATCACAACCCGCGTCTCGGGCGAGATCATCGAGCAGAACTTCGCCGAGGGCGGACGCGTGAAGAAGGGCGACGTGCTCTACCGCCTCGACCCGGTGCGCTACGAGGCCGCGCTCAAGGACGCGAAGGGCGACCTCGCCGAGGCGAAGGCCGAGCTCGCCTACGCGAAGACGGCCCTCGCCCGCGCCAAGAGCCTCTACGAACGCCAGGCCGAGAGCCGCGACACCTACGACTCGGCCGTGCGCACGGAGAAGACCGCCCAGGCCGCTGTGCTCAAAGCCGAGGCAAGTGTCACACTCGCCGAGGATGACCTCAAGCACTGCGAGATCACCTCGCCCGCCGACGGGCGCGCGGGCGTCTCGGTCTACCCGGTGGGGAGCTGGATCACGACGAGCTCCTCGGCCCTCACCTCGGTCGTGGTCACCGACCCGATCCGCGTGCGCTTTGCGCTCAGCATGAAGGACATCCTCTCGCTCTTCGGCTCCGTGAAGGCGCTCTCCTCGGACGCGCGCATCACGGTCGAGCTCGCGAACGGCACGAAGCTCCCGGCCGAGAACACCGTCGGCTTCACGAGCAACCAGGCCGGCACCGACACCGACACGCTCGACGTCTACGCGGTGGTCGCGAACCCCGACGAGACGCTCGTCGCCGGATCGACCGTCGCCGTGCACGTGACGCGCGCCAATCCCGGCGCCGCCGTGGGCGTGCTGCCCTCGGCCGTCATGCATGACGCCGACGGCGCCTGGGTCTGGGTCGTGAAGGACTCGTCCGACGGCGCGAAGACCGTTGAGAAGCGCCGCATCGAGCTCGGCACCCTCTCGGACTCGGCCGCCGTCATCACCTCGGGCCTCGCCGTGGGCGAGACCGTGGTCACGGACGGCACGCACAAGCCGAGCGAGGGCGGCGCGATCCGCGTGGTCGAGGGAGAGTAAAGCGCCATGTTCTCCCGCATCTTCATTCTCCGGCCGAGGCTCGCCGCGGTCGTGAACATCGTGATCACGCTCGCGGGCGTGATCGGCCTCATGAACCTCCCCGTCGAGGAGTACCCGAACATCTCGCCCCCGACCATCCACGTGTCGGCCTCCTACGCGGGCGCGAGCGCGGACGTGGTCGAGCAGACCGTCGGCATGCCGCTCGAGGACGAGATCAACGGCGTCGAGGACCTGCTCTACTTCTCCTCGACGAGTTCGAACGACGGCTCCTACAGCTGCTCGGTCACCTTCAACACGGGAACCGACAGCGACATCGCGCTCGTCAATCTGCAGAACGCGGTGAAGCGCGCCGAGGCGCAGCTTCCGAGCGAGGTCACCCGCACGGGCGTCTCGGTGACGAAGCGCGGCTCGGACAACCTCGGCATGATCGCCTTCCTCACGGACGGCTCGAAGCTCGACAACGCCGGGCTCGTCAACTACGTGAACAACACGCTCAAGGACGCGATTGCCCGCGTCGAGGGCGTCTCATCGGCGGAACTCATGAGCAACCGCTGGACCGCGATGCGCATCTGGCTCGACCCGGCGAGGCTCGCGGGCCTCGGACTCTCCGCCTCCGACGTGCAGACCGCGGTCGAGGCCTCGAACCTCGCCGCCGCCGCGGGCTCGGTCGGCGCCGAGGGCTCGAGCGAGTGGCTCTACTACAAGCTCAATGTCACCGGCCGCCTCACGACCGCCGAGGAGTTCGGCGACATCGTCGTGAGAACCGAGCCCGAGACGGGCCGGCAGGTGAAGCTCCGTGACGTGGCGAGGGTCGAGATCGGCTCCGAATCCTATGCGGGCAAGACGCTTCACAACGGCAAGGAATCCGTGGGCCTCGGCCTCTACCGCGCGCCGGACGCGAACGCCATGGCGACCATGAACCGCGTGAAGGAGGAGCTCAAGCGCTGGGAGCCCCGCTTCCCCGAGGGCGTCTCCTACATCTTCGGCTACGACCCCACGCTCTTCATCCAGGTCTCGATGGAGGAGATGGTCACGACGCTCATCTCGGCCCTCGTCCTCGTGATCGGCGTCACCTGGCTCTTCCTCGGCGACTGGCGCGCGACGCTCGTTCCGGCGACCGCCATTCCGGTGTCGCTGCTCGGCACCTTCGCCGCGCTCTACCTGATCGGCTTCTCGATCAACACGCTCACGATGTTCGGCCTCATCCTCGTGATCGGCTCGCTCGTCGACGACGCGATCGTGGTGGTGGAAAACACCCAGCGCCTCATTGACGAGGGGATGGAGCCCCGCGAGGCGGCGCTCGAGAGCATGAAGGAGATCACGGGCGCCGTGATCGCGACGACCCTCGTGACGGTCGCCTGCTACGCGCCGCTCCTCTTCTACTCCGGCATGACGGGCGAGATCTACAAGCAGTTCGCGGCGAGCATGTGCATTTCGCTCTCGCTCTCGACCGTGGTCGCCCTCACGCTCTCGCCGGCGCTCTGCGCGCTCGTGCTGCGCCGTCACGCCGGCGCGGAGCGCGGCCTCATCCTGCGCGCGGCCGAGGGGGCGCTCGACTGGCTCAAGAACCGCTATCTCGGCGGCGTCCGCGCGCTTCTCAGGGTGAAGACCCTCTCGATGCTCTCGCTCGCCGCCGTCGTCGCGGGCATCGTCTTCCTCTACCAGACCATTCCCGCCTCCTTCATCCCGGCCGAGGACAAGGGCATGATGTTCGTCAACATGGAGCTCGCCCCGGGCACCGCGCAGGCGCGCACCGAGAAGGCGATGGCCGAGATGCGCGAGAAGATCGCGGCTATCCCGGGCGTCAAGTCCACGATGACGATGTCCGGCCAGTCGATGATGTCGGGTTCGGGCGAGAACGTCGCGATGTGCATCACGGACCTCGATCCGTGGGACGAGCGCACGACGCCCGAGAAGTCGCTCCAGGCGATCATGACCCGCATCAACAACGAGACCGCGGACATGGCCGCCGCGGAGGTGACCGCCTTCTCGCCCCCGGCGCTGATGGGCCTCGGCGCCATGGGCGGCGTCTCCTTCGAGCTCTGCTCCACGTCGGGCGCCTCGCCCGCCGAGCTCGCGAAGACCGCGGAGGAACTTAACGCCGAGTTCCTCACCATGCCCACGGTGCGCTCGGCGATGACGAGCTTCCGCGCGGACACCGTGCAGCTGCGCTTCACGCTTGACCGCGGGAAGGCCGAGCTCCTCGGCGTCACGCCGTCCGACGCCTACTCGGCGCTCCAGGATGCGCTCGCCTCCTACTACATCAATGACTTCACGCTCGAGAACAACAACTACGAGGTGATCATGCAGGCCGAGCCCGGGTACCGCGCGACGCCGAAGGAGATCGAGGAGATCACCGTCATCAACTCCGCCGGCAACCTCGTGCCGCTCTCCGCGATCGGCACGGTCAGCTGGGAGACGGGCGCGCGCGAGCTCTCGCGCTTCAACAAGATGCGCTCGGCCTCGATCAACATCCAGTGCGCCGAGGGCGCCAACGAGGGCGAGGTGCTCGCCCAGATCGAGTCGATGAAGCTTCCCGACGGCTACACGATCGAGTGGACCGGCATGAGCCGCCAGCAGGTGGAGAACTCGGGCCGCATCGTGCTCTTCACGGGGCTCGCCTTCCTCTTCGCCTACCTCTTCCTCGTCGCGCAGTACGAGAGCTGGGTGATGCCCGTCTCGGTGATGCTATCGGTGATCTTCGCGATCGCGGGCGGCCTGATCGGCCTCGAGGTCGCCGGCCTCGAGCTCTCGATCTACGCCCAGCTCGGACTCGTGATGCTGATCGGCTTGTCAGCCAAGAGCGCCATCCTGATGGTGGAGTTCTCGAAGGTGAAGCGCGAGGGCGGCCTCTCGCCCGACGAGGCGGCTCTGGCCGGCGCCGGCCAGCGCTTCCGCGCCGTGATGATGACCGCCTGGTCCTTCATCTTCGGCGTGCTGCCGATGGTCTTCGCCACGGGCGCGGGCTCGGCGAGCCGCGTCGCGATCGGCGTGACGACCTTCGCCGGCATGCTGCTCGCGAGCATCATCGGCATCATGTTCACGCCGATCTACTACTCGGTCCTCGAGCACATGCTCACGAAGCTGCGCGGCCTCCTCGGGCACGGCAAAGCCGCCTGAGACCCGAGCGGTTCGTTTTAAAACGACTTGAGCGACCCTCAGAGGGGCGCGCTTCCTGCAGTCAGGAGCGCGCCCTTCCGCACTGCGGCGGAGGCGCCGCGGGAGGTCTTCCCCGGAGATCAGCCCCGCGGGGGAAATGGCGCGGATTTTCGAAGCACAAAAAAATCGCCACCTCGAAGCTCTACGACGAAGTGGCGCTGTCGGGAAGAGGCTACGTTTTTTTCCCTTCCTCGATTCGTAATCGAGCACCTTCGGCCTAATCACGCATGACCGAAAGGTTAAGAATTTATGACAAATTCTTTTAATAACCGGGACGTTATTGGACGTATCACAGACCGCTCCGGTGCCCCCGCTTCACCGGAGCGGATCCACAACTGAACGACCGGCTCAGCAGCCTTCCGCGGCCGGCGCCTCGTCGGCGCGCAGCCGCCCCCGGCCCGTGACGAGCGTGAGCTCGAAGCTGTTCCCCCCGCCGGCCCGGGCCGGCGCGAGCGCGACGGTCCAGCCCATGCGGGCCGAGACGCGCCGGACGATGGAGAGTCCTAGCCCGGCGCCCTTTCCGGCCTTCGCGTCGGCGCCGCGCTCGAAGGCGAGGAAGATCCGCTCGCGGTCGGCCTCCGGAATGGGCGTCCCCGTGTCCGAGACAATGACGCCCGTCGGCGTCTCCTCGACCGTGACCGAACCCGAATCGGTGTAGGTGACGGCATTTTTAAGGAGATTCGCGATGACAATGCCGAGCATGCCCGGCGAATAATCCCCCGGACATTTCCCGCTTTTTTTCACCACCAGTTCGAGTCCCTTTTCCTCGGCGAAGGGGCGCCACACATATTCGGCGCGGCGGATGATGCCCGTGACCGTGTCCGGGGCGTCCTCGCCGGGGCGCCCCGAGGTGCGCGCAAACTCGAGGAAGAGCTCGAGGAGCGCCCTCATCTCGGTCGCCGCGCGCTCGATGCGGGCGAGCTGCGCCTGCTGGCGCTCGTTCATCTGAGTCATCGAGAGAAGCTCGACGCCGGTCTCGATCACCGTGAGCGGCGTTCTGAGCTCGTGGCTCACGTCGCCCGTGAAGGCACGCTCGCGCTTGAGCGCGGAACTCAGACGCCGCATCGCCTCGCTGCAGATGCGGGCGAGCTCGCCCACCTCGTCGCGGGTCTGCAGCTCCGCCGGGAGCGGTTCCCAGCGCGGCGCCTCCGCCGTGCGCCGGACGGCCCTAGAGAGCTCCTCCACAGGCCGCATCACGCGGCGCGAAAGCAGTGTCCCGGCGAGCCCGCCGAGGCCCACCACCACGAGAATCGATATGCCGATCAGGATGAAAATCTGCGTCTCCTTCTCCTCGAACGCCTCCTGATCGCGCACGACCATGATTGTTGCGCCGTCAGCGGCAACGCCCCGCAGAATGAAGACCGCCGGGGACTCGGTGATTTCCGAGAACCCCCGGGGCGCCGAGCGGAACGCGGCCGGGACCGGGGCGAGACCGGCGGCGTCGCCGTAAATCTTCAGCGACGGCGTCTCGCGCGGCATCTCGCCGCGGCTCAAGGCCGCAGTCGCGTTCGTGAGCTCGTCCTCGAGCATCGCCGTGAGAAGCTCGCGCTCGGTGAAGCCGATCGCGCTGATCACGGCGATCGCATAGAGCGAGGCGACGAGCGCGAGGAGGAGCGCAAAGGCGAGCGCGATGCGCTGCGAAAGCCCTCTGGCGGGGCGGTGTGAAGCGCCGCTCATGATCAGGCCTCCCCAGGCTCGCGGATCGACCAGCCGTAGCCCGGGTGCGTCTGGATCATCGGCCGCCCGAAGGGACGGTCCACGGCCTGCCGCACAAGGTGCAGGTTCGAGCGCAGGCTGTCCGACGCGGGCGGCTCGTCGCCCCAGATACGGTTCTCGAGCTCGGCACGGCTCACGATCCTCGGGCTCGCCTCCATGAGAACGCGCAGGATCCTGAGCCCCGTCGGGTTCACCTTCACGGGCTCGCCGTCCCGCGTGACGCTCATCGCGGAGAGGTCGAGCACCAGGCCGCCCAGCACAAGCTTCTCCGTGTCGCCGCGGTGCGCGCGTCTCAGGAGCGCCTCCACGCGCGCGGCGAGCTCGCGGAGCGCGAAGGGCTTCACGAGGTAGTCGTCCGCCCCGGCCGTGAGTCCCTCGACGCGGTCGTCCACCGTGTCGCGCGCCGTGAGCATCAGCACAGGCGTCTGATCGCGCCCGCGGCGCAGCTCGCGGCAGAAGGTCATGCCGTCCACGCCCGGGAGCCCTATGTCGAGAATCACGAGGTCCGCGCCCTCGGTCTCTAGCAGGTGCCCCGCGGTGAGCGCATCGGCGGCGGTCGAGACGGCGTAGCCGCGCAGTTCGAGATAGTCACGCAGGTTTTCGCGGATGTCCGCGTTGTCATCGACGACAAGAAGACGGAGAGCCATGGCAGGAGACGAAAGGAATGACTTGAGACAGGGAGAAGTCTATGCCCGCGGCCGGAGGCCGGTCCGCAGGGAAAGACGCGCGAGAGGCCCGGGAACAGGAAAACCGCCGTCCCCCTGCCGCGCGTCAGCGCCTTTGACGACCCTTTGACGCCCTTCTGACGGGCGGTTGACGGACGGGCGGGAAGATCCGGAGCGTGCCCGGAGGGGAGTTTCCCCGGTCTCCCCGTCCCGGGCTTTCCTTCCTCTTCCAAGGAGCTTTTCAGAAATGCTCAACACGACCGTCTCACATGCCTCCGAAGTCGCCGATGCGATCCCCGCGCTCCTCGTCCTTCTCGCCGCCCCGGTTGTCACGCTGATCTTCTGCGGCATCTGGCTCCTTGCGAACCCCGCCCGCGGCCTTGGCAAGGAGAGGAAGTGATGAGCACCGTCTCGCTCGCCGCCGCCGCCCGCAGGCGGATTCCCGTCGCGAACGCCGGCGCCTTTGATCTGCCCGCGGCCGACGGCCCCGCCCCGCGCCCCTGGAGCCTGCTTCTCTGGTTCGTGATCCCCGCCTGGTGCCTGCTGTGGCTCTGGCTCAATCCGCCGCACACGCTTGACCTCGCGATCGAGCGCAATTTCTACGACGGCTCGGGCTGGCCCTGGCACGGCTTCGGCGCGATGCAGTTCTGGCTCCACCTGATGCCGAAGGTGCTCACGGGCATCGTCTTCGCCCTCGTCGGTGCCGCGGCCTGGTACCTGCAGAGCGTGATCCGCGCGGCCGACCGCGCGGGTGACCTCGAGGAGGCAGCCCGGTCCCGCGGCCTGCGTCTGAGACTGCTCTCGGCGGTCGCCGGGGGCGCGCTCTGCGTCACCGTCGTCTGGTGGCTGAAACAATCCACCGGCGTCGCCTGTCCCTGGAACGTCGAGGCCTTCGGGGGCACGTCGCCAGTGAACGACCCGTCGTTCCCGCTCCTGCCGCGCCCCGGCTCGTGCTGGCCCTCGGGCGCCGCGGGGAGCGGCTACGCGCTCCTTCCGGTCTTCTTTGCGCTGCGCGACACGCACCCCCGCGCTGCCAGGGCGATGCTTGCCCTCGCCATCGCGCTCGGCACCGCCGCCGGCGTCGCCCGCATGCTCTCCGGGGCCCACTTCCTATCGCACATCCCCGCGGCCTTCCTCACCGACTGGCTCATCTCGGCCGCGGTCTACGTGCTCATGATCGACCGCCGCGGGCTCGCCGCGAAGTTCCTCGCCCTTGGGAAAACCGGCAACGCCTCCCGTCCCTCGCTCATGAAAGCCCTGCCGCTCGTGAACGGCCTCTGGTGGGCTCTCGTGCTCGACGTCCCGATGATCGGGCACCTCCTCACGGACGGCGGCCGCGTCACCGCGTCCTCTCTGATGCTCGCCGGGCTCACGCTCGCGGCGCTCGCCTGCCTCTCGACGGCGTTGATCGAGCTTCTGGCGATGCTTCCGAGGAAGCTCTTCCTCGCGGTGCTCACCGTATTGAACCTCCTCGGGGCGCTCGCCTTCGCCTCGGCCTTCCTCTACAGCACCGCGATGACCCCGGACATGGTGCGGAACTTCATCGAGACCGATCCCCGCGAGGCGACGGGCTACCTCTCGGCGCGCGCCGCCTTCGTCTTCGCCTCCGCCTTCCTGCCGATGCTGCTTCTCGCGCTCCATGCCGCTGCTCAGAAGCCCGTGAAGCCCCTCGCGTCCCTCGGCCGCCGCGCCGCCCTCCGCACCCTGAGGATCGCCCTCCTCGTCGCCGCGGGCCTCGCCGCGATCGGCCTCAACTTCCAGCCCTTCGCCGGGGCCATGCGCGCCGACAAGAGCCTGCGCTACCAGATCGCCCCGGTGAACGTGCTCTGGAGCACGGCGATGACGTTCGTGGCCGACGAGTCGGCCTCCGCCGACCGGCCGCGCGTCCAGGTCGACCCCGCCCCGGCCCTCACGGTGCCGGTCAAGGGCCCGACGGTGCTCGTCGTGGCCGTGGGCGAGACCACGCGCTCGGCGAACTGGCAGCTCTCGGGCTACGCCCGTGAGACCACGCCGGAGCTCGCGAAGCTTCCCCTCATCCACTTTGACCGCGTCGAGGCGTGCGGAACGTCCACCGACGTGTCGCTCCCCTGCATGATGAGCCGCATCGGCAGGAGCGACTACGACCGCTCCCGCATCCTCGCCGAGGAGTCGCTTCCGTCGCTCCTCTCGCGCGCCGGCGCCAATGTCCTCTGGATCGACAACCAGTCGGGCTGCAAGGGCACCTGCGCGGGCGTCGAGAACTTCACGCTGACCCCGGAGATCGTCGAGGGCTTCAGGAAGGGCGCATCGAAATCGCTCTGCCCGGACGGCGCCTGCCGCGACCTCGCACTTGCCGAGGCACTCCGCGCCGAGCTCCCGCACCTCCCGACGGACCGTCCGACGGTGATCTTTCTCCACATGACGGGCTCGCACGGGCCGGCCTACTTCGAGCGCTCGACTGGCGACGAGAAGGCGTTCGGGCCCGAGTGCCTCGACCCGGCGCTCTCGGGATGCACCCGCGAGTCGGTCGTGAACGCCTACGACAACTCGGTGCGCGCGACCGACCGTGCGGTGGCGGAGATGATCCGCACGCTCGAGGCCGACCGCAACGCCGACACCGCGCTCATCTTCCTCTCCGACCACGGCGAGTCGCTCGGTGAGTCGGGACTGTGGCTGCACGGCGCGCCCTGGCTCATGAGGCCCGCCGAGCAGGTCGAGGTGCCGATGGCGCTCTGGATGAGCGAGGGCTTCCCCGATGCCATGGGACTTGACGAGGGCCGCATGGAGCGCCTGCGCGGCCGGGCCGCCGGGGCCGGAGGCAAGGTGACGCAGGAATCGCTCTACCACACGGTCCTCGGACTCCTCGGGGTCTCGTCGGTGACCTACCGCCCCGACTTCGACCTCTCGCGCTGATCCCGGTTCCTCCGGCCCGGTGCCGCAGCAGATGCCCGCCGCAGCTGGCCGGAGGCCCGCTCAGCCCGTCTAATTCGGAAGGATGACCCGGCGCATAACATGAACGCGCTACATCATGATTACGTTTTCTGACACTTTTCCCCGGAGGCAACACCAGAGCGCGCATGTGTCATCGATTGTCATGATCCGGTTGATAAACCGGACAATTTTGTTTGTTCTCAAGCTACAGCATTCCCGTCGGACTGATGACGCCGCGGCAACAGAAGCGCTTTCCGCGGGGGGCGGGACTTGACAGACCATCGGGGGGGGGGGTAGGGTTCAGATTTGTCCGGGGTTTTCCTCAGACATCACGCGTCGGAAGCGTGTCCGGCACTCCCTGAGCGCTGACTTTCCTCCGGAAAGCCGCAGGGGGGGGGGGCGGGATTTCACGGCCGGCCGCGTGCAGCTCCCTCACAAAAATTCCGCTCCGCAAGCGCCCCTGCGGGCATTCCGCAGGGCGGACTGCGTGGAGCGCCCCCTGAAGACCGATGAAATCAGGACAGATTTTCTTCACCGACGACACCGCGGCCGCCCGTGCCGGCACCCCGCGTCCGACGGATGACGGGACGGAGACTGACATTGTCAGGGGCTCCATCTTCGTGAAGCCGGGCCGTCCGCGGAAGGCGAGTCAGGAAATCTCGAGCGACGGCTCCACCCTCACCGGACAGGATGCCGAAACGAGAGAGATCGTCGAGGACGCCGAGGCGTCGAACTGACGCCCGGCCCGGAGGTTCTCAGCCGCGGATCTCGCCGCGGTCGCGGTCGTGCACCACGCCGAAGAGCCGCTCGATCGCGGCCATCATGCGGCGGCAGTCGTCCGCCTCCGGATGCAGCACGTCGAAGAGCGCCTTGTAGCGCGCATCCGCGCGCGTGAGAATCGCGAGGCGCTCCTCGCGGTCGAGCGTCACGGCATGCGCCGCGGCCCCGTGGAGCGCGAGGATCAGGTCCCCGGCGGCCATCAGAAGCTCCTCGGGATCGATCACCGCCTCCTTGTCGACCGGAAGCGAGCAGGCCACGCCGCCCCAGAAGCGCAGATCCGGGTTCCCGAGGTTCTCGAGCGTCTCGGCGGCCTGTGCCGCGCAGCGCACGAGCGGATCGCGGCCCTCCGTGGGGAGCATCCCGCGCCAGTCCTCAACCTCGCCGAAGTTCATCGCCCGGTTGCCCTCGGCGAGCTTTTCAATCGCGGCGTCAAAGCGCCCCGTGCGCATCAAGAGCAGCCCCTCGACCCAGTCGAGCGGCGGGTCCTTCTCACCCTTCGTCTGTGCGACGGACTTCATCCTGGAGAAGCGGTTGAGGGCGACCTGGGCGAGCGCGAGCGTCTCGCTCACGCCTTCCCGGCCCGGTCCGAAGGCAATGAAGAGGCGCTTCAGGATCCCGACCGTGAACGGGCGGTCAAGCCAGCGCTCGGCGGGCAGCGCCTCGAAGGCGGCGATCGCCGTCTGAGCGCGGCCGAAGCCCGCGCGGGGGATCTCGTCGAGCGTGTCGATGAGCACGTCCTCGGGGGCGGCGGCCGGAACCGAGGGTGCCTCGGCCGCAGGGACGGCCCTGGCGGCCTTCTCTTCGTCACCGCCGAGAAATTGCTTCAGCCAGTCTCTGATCCCCATGCTTGACCTCCGGAAAACGCGTTTTTTTCAGGCACTGCAAATTCAATCCTATCGCCCCTCGGAGCGCGCCGCATCAGGCATTCTGTGCAGTTCCTCTGTCTCCGGGAGGGCGGTGCAAGTGATTAAACGACGCTTTCCCGTGCCACGGGATGTAGTTCCTCTGCACCTTTCACTGTTAGAATTGCATACCCTCTCATTCCGATAACAAGAGGCACTCTCACGCGTCTCCCCCTCGCAACACTTTCCAACCATCGCAAGAGAATTCCCACATGCGACGTCAGCTTACCTTCGCGCTGATACTTGTCACGCTTGCCTACTGGGGCGCGAGCCTCTGGACCCTTGAGCCGTGGATCCACGGCACGGAGTTCATCCTCGCCTGCGCCCCGGCCGCCGTCGCCTTCCTGATGCTCATCTCGTTTCTCTTCTCGGGACGCATCTTCGCGCCGAACGACAAAGTCCGGCGTCTATTCTCCACGGTGCTCGCCGTGACGCTCCTCATCGTGCTCGCCTGTGTCTACGTCGACATCCTGATGGTCGACGGCATGATCTTCGAGCGCGGCCTCGAGCTCTTCCGCCTCGAGATATTCGCCGACCGGAGGCTCCCCTTCACGCTCGCCTTCGCGGGCGCCATCGTGCATCCGGTGCTCTTCGTGATCGCCGGCCTCGGCCTCCTCGCGCTCCCGCCTCCCCGGGACAGCTTCTTCAGTCACTGAAGCGCGCGACTGCGGCAGCGCTTCTCCAAGATATGCAAAGGGCCGGAAAATCCGGCCCTTTTTGCGCAGCATCCCGACCGTCCGCCCCTCCCCGAAAGGCTGCGGGAGCCGCCCTCACATCCCGTGAGGTTCCGCAGTCCCTGGCGGACGAACGGGACGGACAGCCGGGATCTCACCTCCTCGAACAAATCTCTCAGCCGATGTCGTCGTCCGCAGGAAGGAACGACGTCTTCGGGTGCCCGCAGTCCGGGCAGATGAAGGTCGTCGGGAGCTTGCGGAAGGGCGTTCCCGGCGGAATCGACTCCTCGGGACACCCCTCCTCGGGATCGTAGATGTACCAGCAGACCCGGCACTGCATGCGCGTGTCGTCGCTGATGCGCTCGGCGGCGAGCCGGTCGAGCACATCCGCGATGTCGCGCCCGCTCGTGAAGTGCGGGTTCTGACCGTCCTTCCCGTCAGGCATGGCCGGCTCCGTTCTTCGGAGCGCCGAGCGAGCCGCGCTCGAGGTCGCCCTTCACCCAGTCGATGAGGTCGGTGCACTTCTCGATGCCGTCGCGGTACTCGTCGGCGGTCACCGGGATCTCCGGCGGCATGCGGGCGATGATGAAGGCGTCAAGCAGCGTCTTCCCGGCGTTGTTGATGATGCGGCTTCTCCAGACGTTCTTCACGCGGGTGCGGTTGAAGCGCGAGTGCGCGAAGCCCTGGAGCTCGACCTCGATGTCGCCCGTGCCGAGCGTGGAGAGGAGCGAGTTCATGTCGCCGCGCGAAAGCGGCTGGCGCTGCATCTCCACCATGAAGGCGGGCTTCTCGGGAAGGGTCTCGAACTCACCGGCCTCGCGCGCGACGCCGAGCTGGTGGCTGAGTTCGCCGAGGATCGCCGGCGCGGCGAAGACGTCGGGCCCGGGGTTCACGAGATCGGGGATCTCGTCGAGGCCGCGGTCGCCCACGACGAGCACCGCGCGGGGGAGCCTGCCGAGCACGAAGGCGTTCGAGGCGCCGTCCGGGCCCGTCTGCACGCGCCAGAGGCCGGGGATGCCGGTGTCGCCGGCCTTCGCCTCGCCGCCGAAGAGCGTGATGCGCACCTGGCCCTCGCCCAGGGTGGCGAGCAGGAAGTCAATGTGCTTCACGTCAAAGGCGGAGAAGTCCCAGACTTCGTGGAGGTCCATTCCGTCCTTCCTCGCGCGTCCCGACTCGATGTCGGCCACGGCCTTCTCGAGGTGCGTGCGCACGTCCGTGAGAAAGTCGATGGTGGCGAGCGCCGCCGCACGTTCCGTCTCGGGGTCAAGCTTGGGAGCCTGGAGCCACCGCTTCGCGGCGTCCATCGCGGAATAAGGCTGCATAGCCATGGGGGTTTTCCTCTTCGTTGAATTTTTGTGTGGGTTTGTTTTTCTGTGCCTCAGCCGCAGGCGGAGTCGGAGACCGGCGCCTTCGGCAGGATCGTGATCGTTCTCGGGGGCGCCTTCTTGCGCACCGCGATCTCGGCGAGCTTCGTGATGTAGCCGTCCCAGCTGTCGAGGCCCTCGCAGGCGCCGAGATAGACGCCGTCGCGGAAGAGCGCGAGCGCGGGGAGCTTGCGCATGCCGAAGCGGGCCGCGAGCGCGCGGCCCTCGGCGGGCTCGGTCATCCAGGCGCCGGTGAAGGCCTTCGAGATCTGCTTGAAAATCTCCGGGCCGATCACGACGATGTCCATCGTCTCCTTCTGCTTGTTCGGATCATCGGCGAAGATCGCGAACTTGAGACCGGAGACGGCGAGGAACTCGTCGATCGTGGATTCATTGAGCTTCTTGAAGCCGGACTCGCCCCAGAGACGCGCGAAGAGCGGGTTGTTCTCGGGGTCGATCACGGCGACGCGGGTGAACTTGGACATGTGAGTCTCGTTTCCTGTCTTTCTTGAATTCTGTTCTTCTCAATCACTTGAGGGGCTTGCCGACGAGCGCGCGCAGGTGCGGCGGGAGCTCGGGCTCGCGGTCGACGAGGTCCGAGAAGCCCGCGCGGATGTCGTCCTCGCCGGCCTCGCCCATCATCGCGAGCGCAGTGGCGCCGAGCGCGGCCTCGATGTCGCGGGCCTCCTCCTCCGTGATCGGGCGCAGGGCCCGGTCCTGGAATACGAGGAGCCAGTCGCCGGGCTTGGGCGGCTCGATCATCGTGATGTCCACCTCGACCTCGCGGTTCGGGCGGCTGCAGCGCGCGCTCACCTCATTGCAGGAGATCACCTGCATCGGAAAGGCAATGCACATCTTCTCGTCCGCTCCGTCTCTCAGTCGTCAAACTTGATGTCGCGGTCGACGGCGTGGCCGGCGATGCGCTTCAGGAACCGCTCGTCACCCGTGCGGCAGGCGTCCTCGGCGTCGGGGCGGCCCTCCTCGTAGGCGTCCATCTGCAGGACGTCAAAGGAAAGGGGCTCGACCTTCTCGCCCTCGGGGCGCTCGGTGACCTCGTGACCCCACTCGCGAAGAACGCCGCGGGCGAGCTCGAGCGCCTCGGGGAGCCTCGCACGGATGCCGCTCGAGAGGCTGCCGCCGTAGTCCTCGAGCTCCGCGGGCTGCACGCCGACGACGGCGAGGTCCTCCGGGAGGCTCCCGAGGATCTCGGCGGTGGCGAGCAGATCGTTGAAGCCGGACTGATGGGGCGAGATCTTGGTGGAGGACCAGATCTTGATGTCCTCCGCCCTCAGGAGCCTCAGCGTGCCGGGCTCGCTCTTGAGGTCGCAGCAGTCAAAGACAAGGATGCGACGCGACGAGCAGATCTCGTCGACGAGCCAGCCGCCGAGCGTGCCGCCGTCCATCACCTCCACGCCCTCGGGAACCCGGAAGCGCTGATGAAAAGCCTCGGCCGCGCGGGGGCCGAAGCCCTCGTCAGCCCAGAGGATGTTTCCGATGCCGAGCACGAGCACGTCGCGCCTGAAGCGCGGGCTCGGCTGAGGGATGTCTGCGTTTTCCGCCGGGGTCATTCTTCTTCCTCGTTGAATCCTTGTACTTTTCAGGAGTCTCCCCCGGGCGGTTTCTGTGACCCGCTCCCTTGAGGAGACTCGGACTTTGTAAATGACTATATCCCCGCCGCAACTCCTCCCGCCTCAGTCTTAAGAGTGAGGGAACACTGCCAAAAGAGTTAGAAAAATACAGCCCTTTCGGGAGAGGCCGGGCCTCCGCATAAAAGCCCGGAAATGCCCGGAGCGGCCCCGCGGACGCCGTCCTCACGGGAGGGCGGACGGCCTCCCCGCAGCAAACCCTTTCATGTCAACCCCAATCGCCTGCGATAATGGATGCCTGCCGGGGCGGCCGACCGACCGCCGGCCCCGGGTTGCAGCCGGGAAGCCCCGTGCCCCCGCGGAATTCAACGGAACCTCGTCATGCCCGAAGAGAAGAAAACAGCCGAAGCGAAGACGCCTGTCATCAGACCCATCAAGTGCTCGAGGAAAAGGCCGAACCAGAGGAAGCACCCGGGCTGGGGCGGCGCGCGCAAGGGCTGCGGCCGCAAGTGCGAAGGCGACAAACCGCTCGACAACATCATGGCGATCCGGTTCATCCGTCCCGACCGCGACATCTACCATGCCGCGGGCGGCACCGCCTGGCTGCGCAGGCTGCTGAACGCCATCCTCGCGAGGAATCCGGACGCCGCCGAGCTCGAGCTTCTGCGTGACCGCCCGGAGGAGCATCCGGTCGTGAAGGCGTTCATCGAGGAGGCCGCGGCGCGCATCAACGCCCCGGCCGCTCCGAAGGAGAAGCCCTGACGATAAGACCCGCCTCTCTCCTGAAGCGGGTCCTTTCATGTTCACTCCCCGGGAGCCGGGGTTCCGTGAGGATCAGCTGTGCGCCGCGCGGACGGCCGCGACAAGCTCGGCCTCCATCACGGCGTAGGTTCTGCCTGCCCTGGGGCTGCCGCCGATCGTGTAGCGCACGGTCTTTGGCCCCACGCGGGGGTCCTCCCTCACGGTGCAGTCGACCGAGAGGCCCTTGCCGGCGGCATAGTCCGCGTCCGACATCGAGCGCATGGCGGCGAAGAAACGGGCGCGGGCCGCGATGTCCGCCTGGCTCATCGTGTGAAAGACGCGCGCGACCCTGACGAGCGCGCCGCCCTTCTCGTCCGTGCCCGTCTCATCGCGCTCGGCGCCGAGAAGGCCGGTCGTGTCGAGTTGAGTGCCCGCCGCCTGAACGCTGATCTCTGCCAATTCCGCCGCTCCTGAAAAAATCCTGTCGAATGCCGCCGGGGCCGCCCGGCCGAGCCCTCATTCTACTTGCAACGGCGCGGCCCGCTTCCTTCCCCGTTCCTGCCCCCGTTCCGAGCTCCGTCCGGCATGCCGGTTCCTGAGAATTAGAATTCCTTCACACCCCAGGCGGGCCCGAAGCGCCCGCGAAAGAACTCATCAGACCGTGAGGGAAGAACCGCCATGAACACCCGGGAGAAACTTGAGCACCTGCGCGAATGGATGCGCACGAATGACGTCGCCGCGCTCTACGTCACCTCGGCCGATCCGCACCAGAGCGAGGCCGTGGCCGCGCACTGGAAGACCCTGCAGTGGCTCTCGGGCTTCACGGGCAGCGCCTGCACGGCGGCGCTGACGCTCACCGAGGCGGCCTTCTGGACGGACGGCCGCTACACGACGCAGGCCGGGCGCGAAGTGGACGGCGACGCGTTCACGATCTTCACGACGGGCATTCCCGGCACGCCCACGCTCTGCGAGTGGCTGCGCGCCCGCTTGAAACCGGGCGAGCGTCTGTCTTTGCCTGGCGAGGTGCTCTCCGTCGCACAGCTCGAAAGCTTCCGCGCGGAACTTCCCGGCGTCGTGATCACCGCCGACGGCAACCCGGCGGCGGAGCTCCGCGAGTCCCTCTCCGAGCGCCCGGCTCTCCCCGACGCCCCCGTCTGGCCTTTCCCCGGGGAGTCGGCCGTCACGCCGCGCGTGCAGAAGCTCGCGGCCGAGCGAGCCGAGCTCTCCCGCATCGACCCGCAGGCCGCGGCGCTTCTCACGGGCCTCGAGGAGATCGGCTGGATCACGAACCTGCGCGGCGACGACCACCCGCTCTACCCGCTCTTCCATGCCTTCGCGCTCGTGGGTCCCGGGACCGCGACGCTCTTCGCGGACCGCCGGAAGTTCACGGACGACATCGTCCGGGCGCTCGCGGCCGACGGCTGGGAACTCAGGGCCCGTGACGCCGTTCCCGAGGCCCTCTCCGCCCTTCCCCTGGAAACGGTTCTCCGCATCGACCCCTTCCGCACCCCGGCCGGGTTCCTCGAGGCCGTGCCCGCGGGCGTGCGCGTCTCGCGCGGCCCCGAGCCCGCGGCGCGGCTGCGGGCGATCCACTCCGCGGCCGAGATCGAGAGCTTCCTCGAGGCCAACCGCCTCGAGGCCGTCGCCGTCATCCGGCTCATGCGCTGGATCGAGGAGAACGCCGGCTCGGGCGAGCTCACCGAGTACGGGGTCGGGCAGCAGCTCGAGCACTTCCGCCGTCAGATGCCCGGGTACCTGCACCCCGGCAACATCCCGATCGTCGGCTACGGTGCCAACGCCGCGCTCCCGCACTACCGCCCGGGGCCGGAGAAGAGCGACGCCGTGAGGCCCGAGGGATTCCTGCTCTTTGACGTCTGCGCGCAGTACCGCTCGGGCACGACAGACCTCACGCGCACGGTCGCGGTGGGAGAACTGACCGATGAGATGAAGCGCGACTACACCCGCGTGCTCCGGGCGCACCTCACGCTCGCGCGGCAGCGCTTTCCCGCGGGCACGACGGGGAACCTCCTCGACGCGATCGTGAAGTCCACCCTCTGGCGCGAGGCCATCAGCTTCAACCACGGCACGGGCCACGGCATCGGGTACGTGAGCAACGTCCACGAGGGACCGGGCAAGATCAGCATCGAGCTCGCCCCGGCCTTCCCCTGGGCGCACGCGACGCCGCTCGAGCCCGGCATGGTCTTCTCCGACGAGCCGGGCATCTACCGCCCGGGCCGCCACGGCATCCGCATCGAGAACGCGGTGGCCGTCGAGGAGGATACGGAGACGGAGTTCGGGCGGTTCCTGAGGTTCCGCACGCTCACCTTCCTGCCCTACGAAAGAAAGGCGATCCTCGTCGCCGACCTCACCCGCGAGGAGATCGAGCAGGTGAACGCCTATCACCACGAGGTGCTCGAGCGCATCGGACCGGCGCTGACCGAGGACGAACGCCGCTGGCTCTGGAGGAAGACCCTCCCGATCGGCTGATCATCAGTCCCGCCGACAGAATGAAAGCGCCGCCGGAGAAAGGAATACGGATCCCTCCCCCGGCGGCGGCTCTCAGATCAACCGGTTGATGAATCAGACCCGCACGAGCTCGATGCCCTCGGACTCGCCGCGGTTGCGGCTGTAGGACTTCGAGACCGGGTCGAGCCAGTGCTCGTGGACGCCGAGCGACCCGACGCGGTTCCCCGCGCCGTCCGTGTAGGCCGTGCCCGACGGGGCGCGGTCGGCGAGCGCCGACTCGTGGAGGTAGTTCTCCATCCCGGGCGAGGAGCGCAGCGTGTAGTTGCGCTCGAGCATGTTGGGCTCGGCCGTGAGGAAGTCCGCCCCGACCGAGTCGATCGACACCGGGTCCTGGGAAGCGAAGAGGCTCGCCATGAAGCCGCCGGCGAAGGGAGGCATCGTCCAGAGGGCGGCCTCGCGGGTGGTGGAGACGATCTCGCCCGTCGCGGTGAGAAGCCCATCGAGGAGACAGAGCACGGTCTTGCCGCCCAGGTGCGCGCGCGCCGAGAGGTCGGTGAGGACGGAGTAGTTCCCCGCCCGGGCCCCGGCCACGTTGCCGTGGAGGCCCGCCGCCTGCGGCGCGCGCAGGCGGTCGGAGTTGACGAAGCTCCCGAAATGGTTCTTCGCGCAGAGCGTCATGCCGTAGCTGTGGCCCTTCAGGTTCGCGAGATTGATGAGGTAGTCGGCCTCGGTCACGCACTTCGGCAGGTACGAGCGGTCGCCGCGGATGCGGCCCGCCCAGTCGATCGGGTGCGAGCGGTCGGCGACGGCGTCGTCGGGCGCCCCCGGCCTGCGGTGGCGGAACACGACGCCCGCGGCCGCGCCCTCGCTCACCAGAGCCATGAACCAGCGCGGGAAGATGCGGCCGGCGTCATAGAGCGTGATGTTCGCCGGGGCAACGCCGGCCTCCATGAGCGAGAGGACGAGCGCGCGCACGAGCCGTGCGTTGCCGTAGGACTCCTCGGTGTGCCCGTCGGGGTCGTCGCCGTAGCCGCCCGCTCCGTTCATGTTGATCTTGACCGCGATGCGCTCGCCCTTCCGGTAGCCGCCCGAGCGGCCATGGCGGGCGTTGTGCGCCGTGAAAAGCCTTTCCCAGGCACCGCGGACGGGCGATCCGGCGTCGAGCCCCGCGAGGCCGACCAGCACCCGCCCGAGCATCTCCTCGATCACAGGCCCGGAGAAGTTCTCCGGATTCCACCACCAGCCGTCGCCCGCCCAGGAGACGGCGCGCGGGTCGTGCACCCAGGCGACGCGCCCGGGGCAGACGCCGATGCCGCGCCCGAGAGGCGGATGCGCGGGGAGAATCGGCTTCGGCGCCTTCCAGCCGGAGCCCGCGGCCGGCGCGGAGACCGCGGAGAGGCTGACGGCTTCACCGGCCCCGGCGGTGCCGGAGGCGGCGAGGATCGAGGAGCCGAGCGTCAGGGCGCCTGCGGCGCCGGGGAGCCCCGCGAGAAGTTCCCGCCGGGTGAATTCGTGAAGTTTCGTCGTCATGCGCTGGGCTCCTTCTGATATCAGTCGGAAGAGTTGATTCATATTGAATTGTCCCTGTCCCCGGCGGCTCGAACCCGCCCGTTCCGATCGAAAAACGATGAAATTCTCTTGATTTCCGGCGTCAGGCGGCTGTCACGGGGATCTCGTGCGGCCCGGCGGGAGCCTTCGCGGGCCTCATCGTTCCGGGGAGCAGCGCGAGGGTGCCCGCGCAGAGCACGGCCGAGAGGATGAAGAGCGACGTCGTGCCCGTGCTGTCAAAGAGGAGCCCGCCCGCGTTCGCCGCGGCGCCGATCGAGAGCTGCGTCACCGCGACCGAGAGTCCGCCGAAGATCTCCGTGCGGTGCGGGAGCGTCCTCACGAGCCACACCGACCAGCCGACCGGAATGAAGCCGAAGACGAAGGCTGCGAGGAAGACGGGCCCGACGATCGCGACGCTCCCCTCAAGGAGGAGCATCAGAAGGGGCGCCGCGAGCGCGGCAACGGCCGTGCCGGCGAAGGCCGCGCGGAAGGCGCTCGCGAAGAGGCGGCCCGCCACGAAGGTGCCGATCACGTTGATGACCGCGTAGACGAGAAGCGTCGTCGAGAGCGCACTTCCCGTGAGCCCTGCGCTCGTCTCGAGCACCGCGCGCACGTAGGTGAAGACCGTGTGGTAGCCCGCGTAGGCCGTGAAAGTCGCGAGAAGCCCGAAGCGGGCGGCCGGTTCGGCGAGCACCTCGCGGAAGGCGGCGAGCCCGGCGGTCTGCGCTGGCCGGACTTCAGGGAGCGTCCGCCACTGCCAGAGGAAGGTGATGAACGTGAGCGCGGCGACCGCGGCGAAGATCGCCCGCCAGCCGAAGGCGTCCGAGAGCGCGGCGGCGCCGGGGAGCGCCACCAGGGTCGCGACCGAGACGCCGGCGTAGACCACCGAGAAGGCGCCGGCGAGCGCCTTTCTTGAGACCACGGACTGCACGTAGGCGACCGAGAGCGACCAGAACCCGCCCACGGAGAGGCCGAGCGCCGCGCGGGCGGCGAAGTGGAGCGCCACCGACTCCGTCACCGCGATGAGGGCATTCGAGACCGCCGCGATCAGCGTGAAGGCGAGCATCAGGAGCCTGCGGTCGGTGCGGGGAAAGAGCGGCGCGATCAGGAGGCTCGTGAGGAACGCCGCCGCGCCCACGGCCGTGACGGTCTGCCCGGCCGTGCCGGTCGAGATGCCGAGCGCGCCGGCGATGGGAGTGAGGAGGCTCACCGGCGTGAACTCGCTTGCGATCAGGGCGGTCACGCCCGCGAAGAGCGAGAGCGTCACGGGCGTCACGGCGCGGTCGGACACGGACTGGGAGGTATTCGACATGGTGATTCTCAATCTGGAGACTGGGAAAAAGGCCGCCCGCGGCACCGGCCGCTCCCGTTGAGGGGAGGAGGCGGAATGCGCAGGCATTCGCGGAGCGGCGGGCGGAAGAAGAAGAGAACCGCCGGCACGGGTCTGTCACTGGTGAGGCCGGCGACTATGCCTCTGATGAATATTGACGAAAAAACTATATTTCCCGGGTATAATCATGTCAAATACCGAATTTTCATCGCTCAATATGCTCGAAAGGCATAGAAATTCAAGGAGAGAGGCATGGACATACGAGTGCTGCGCTACTTCATCGCGGCCGTGAAGGCGGGAAGCATCTCCGGGGCCTGCGCCCGGGTGCACGTCACGCAGCCGACGCTCTCGAGGCAGTTCATGGACCTCGAGGAGGAACTCGGCCACAAGCTCTTCGAGCGCAGCAACCGGCGGCTGACGCTCACCGAGAAGGGGCGGCTCTTCTACGAGCGGGCGCTGATGATCACGGAGCTCTTCGACCGCACGAAGGCCGAGATCGCCGCCGAGGACGCGCTCTCGGGCGAGATCCGCATCGCCGCGGGCGAGACGCCCTGCCTCGCGCCGCTCGCGAGCGCGATCGCCCGCCTGCAGCGGGAGGCGCCGCGCGTCACCGTGCGCATCGTGAGCGGCAGCGCCGAGACCGTGCGCGCGGAGCTCCGCTCGGGCGTCACCGACTTGGGCGTCTTCATCGGCGAGATCGACGCGACGGTCTGGAGCCGCCGGAAACTGAAGCGCTCCAACCGCTGGGGCGTCATCACGCGCAGGGACGGGCCGCTCGGGAAACTCTCCGCCGTCTCGCCGAAGGACCTCGTCGGCCGACCGCTCCTCACCTCCATCCAGGCCGACGCGAACAACGAGTTCGCCGCCTGGTTCGGCGAGCTCTCGCCCAAGGTGCGCTATGTCGCGCGCTTCAACCTCATCTACAACGCCTGGCTTCTCGCTCAGGCGGGCGCGGGCGACGTGCTCGCGCTCGAGGGCATCTACAACCCGGACCCGAAGAGCGGCTTCGTGTGGCTCCCGCTCACGCCGCCGCTCTCGGCCGACGTCGTCATCGCCTGGGAAAAGGACCGCATCATGCCGCCCGCGGTCGCGCGGCTCCTCGAGCTCCTTGACGAGGAGGAGATCAAGAACGGGATGAAGGAGGCGGAGGAGAGGAAGGCAAGGGCCGCGGAGCTGCTCGGTCTGCGCAGACCCGAGCCCGCGTCCTGAGCGCGCCGCGGACGCCCCGTCGCCGCACCGGGACCTCACCGTCCGCGGAACGCGCACCGTATCCGGGCGCGCCCGGAAAGTGCATGCACCGTTTCCGATGCATGCACTTTTTTGTCTGTAAATCAATTTAATTCAAAACCTGTGCCCCGAAAAAGTGCGCGGCCGCGCACCATTCCGCTCGGCCGCCCCGACACGGCGGCCTGGCCACCGGGGACACACTCCCGGCGCGGCCCGGCGTCAGGTAAATGAAACACCCTACCCACCTCAGGTTCTTCACCTAGAGCCATCCCGCATTCAGGGTAAGAAGCCCTGTCATCGCGTGCCTGAAGCGGTCATTTGGCACGGCCCCTGCTGAGAAGGGTTGCATGAAATCCGGCCAGTCCCGGTTTCAACACCGGGAGGCCGACGCTTCCCCCTAACCCACCCCAGTCAGGGAGTTTTCTCAAATGAAACTCATCACTGTAATCATCAAACCGTTCAAGCTCGATGACGTCCGCGAGGCCCTCTCAGCCGCCGGTGTGCACGGTCTCACCGTCACCGAGGTGAAGGGCTTCGGCCGCCAGCGCGGCCACACGGAGCTCTACCGCGGCGCCGAGTACGTGGTCGACTTCCTCCCCAAGGTCCGCATCGACGTTGCGGTCGGCGACGAGCTCGTCGAGACCGTGATCGAGGCCGTCCTGAAGTCCGCCCGCACCGGCAAGGTCGGCGACGGCAAGATCTTCGTCACCTCTCTCGAGCACGTCGTGCGCATCCGCACGGGCGAGTCCGACGAGGCGGCCATCTGATCCCCAGAAGCGAAGAAGCGGATTCCCTCGGAAGAGTCCCTTCCTCACCCTCAAAGAAGCAAAGCAATCCCATAAGAACTACTCGGAGATTGACAAAATGCACGCCTTAAAGAAACTCCTGCCCGCGGCCGGGCTTCTCGCGTTTGCGAGCGCCTCGGCCTTCGCGGGCGACGAGCCGACGCTCGACAAGGCCGACACGGCCTGGATCATGGTGGCCGGCCTGCTCGTTCTCCTCATGACCATCCCGGGCATCATGCTCTTCTACTGCGGCATGGTCCGCAAGAAGAACATCCTCTCGACGCTTGCGCAGTCGCTCGCCATCTGCGGCCTGCTCACCCTCGTCTGGTACTTCCTCGGCTACTCGCTCGCCTTCTCCGAAGGCTCGCCCTTCATCGGCAGCCTCGACAAGGCCTTCCTCGCGGGCATCTCGATCAACACGCTCTCGGGCTCCATCCCTGAGCTCCTCTTCGTCTTCTTCCAGATGACGTTCGCGATCCTCACGCCCGCCCTCATCACCGGCGCCTTCGCCGAGCGCATGAAGTTCTCCTCGCTCATCGTCTTCATGGTGGCCTGGAGCATCCTCGTCTACGCCCCGATCTGCCACTGGGTCTGGGGTTCGGACGGCTACTTCTGCACGATGGGCGCGCTTGACTACGCCGGCGGCACGGTCGTTCACATCAACGCCGGTATCGCGGGCCTCGTCGGCTGCCTCATGCTTGGGCCGCGCCGCGGCTACGGCACGCAGCACCTCGCTCCCTCGAACCTCACGTTCGCCGTGATCGGCGCCTGCCTCCTGTGGTTCGGCTGGATGGGCTTCAACGGCGGCTCCGGTCTTGCCGCGAATGAACGCGCCGTCATGGCCATCCTCGTCACCCAGATCGCCGCCGCCGCCGGTGCCGTCGCCTGGATGTTCACCGAGTGGAAGATGCGCGGCAAGCCGAGCGTTCTCGGCATCATCTCGGGCGCCGTCGCCGGCCTCGTCGCCATCACCCCGGGCTCGGGCTTCGTTGAACCCGCCCCCGCCCTCTTCATCGGTCTCCTCGCCGGCGTCGTCTGCTTCTTCATGGTCGCCGTCGTCAAGGCTCACTTCGGTTACGACGACTCGCTCGACGCGTTCGGCGTGCACGGCGTGGGCGGCATCCTCGGCGCCATCCTGACGGGCTTCTTCGCCTCGAGCGCCGTCACCGGCTCCGAGCTTCCCCCGATGTGGACGCAGGTCGGCATCCAGGCCCTCTCGGTCGTCGCCACCCTCGTCTACGGCGGTGTGATGAGCGCCATCATCCTCTACATCATCAAGAAGACCATGGGTCTGCGCGTCTCGAACGACGACGAACTCGCCGGTCTCGACCTCTCCGCCCACGGCGAGCGCATCGAGTAATCCACTCCCTGCAGCGAACCCACTTCCCGCCCGGACCTCTCCGGGCGGAGGCGGAAACCTCCGGAAGGCCTTCCTCAGCGACAAGCTGCGGGAGGCCTTTCTGCATCTGAACCCACATCTGAGCCTACAAATATGCAGACTGCTGAGACAACGAGGCCCCGGACTTTCATCCGAGGCCGGCGCTGTTCAAGAGACGCGAGACAGCCAGGCGTCAGAAGAGCTTCTCGTTCATGTAGATCTTTCTCAGCATGTCCTCGGCGTCGGGGCCGCGGACGCTGATGCCCGCGAACTCCGCGTCCATCATCGAGGTGAAGGTGACCATCCTCAGCTCGGACTTCCTGGGCTCCGTGGTGACGCGGAAGTCGAACTGGATGATCGTGCCGTCGTCGAAGCGGCAGGAGAACTGCACGTCGCCCGGCTCGAGCTCCTCCCAGAGGCGGGTCTTCGGGTCGCACCGGCCGTACTGCTCGAAGGCGGTGCCGACCGAGATCGTCGAGTCGTAGGCGAAGATCTGGTCGCGGGCGATGATCACCGAGGGCGTCACCTTCGGCGCCGGCGCCTCAATCAAGCGCGCGGCCGCGGCTCCGGAGAGCGGCTCCCCGTCGGGGCCCGTCGGCACGGCCTGGCAGCCTGCGAGCGCGCCGGCCAGAAGCGCGGCGGCGGAAATCAGACCGAGTTCCTTCACGAATTTCGGCATGGGGCGTTCTCCGGGTGAATGGGTGGGAATCAATCCGATCAATTCTATGCGGCCTCCCTTCGTCCAACCTGAAGACCCTGGGTGAACGATTTCCCACCCTCCGTTCGGTTCCGCCTGTTGTACACAACCTCATTACCCATTAAAGAGTATCAGGTAATTCCCAATATGGCGAATTCAACCCCGGGCACTTCTTTTCCCGTAGTATTCGGGCGAGGTCAAAGAAGCCCCTGTCCGTCCGCGAGGATGTTCAGGGGTTTCGCTTTTTCAAGAGCGTCGGAAATCCGGCGTTCCTCGCGTCTCCCGCGCCCTCACGCACTCTCCCGGTGCATCCGCGCCCCGTTCCGGTCCACCGACGCCGCCGGCCCCTCGCCGCCCCGGTCATGCACATGATCCCGGACCGGGCGACCGTCTAAAATCGCTCTCCGACTTCACCGCGCAGCGCCGCGCGTGACTCCCGGATTTCCTACAGACCTTCAGGCAGTGACTCACTCATGACCTCCTCCAGCCTTCCCCGCATCGCCCTCTTCGCCACGGGCGGAACGATCGTCTCCTCGGGCGCCGACGCCCTGCAGATGACAGGCTACCGCATCGGCGACTTCACGGTGGATGCCCTTCTCTCGGCCGTCCCGCAGCTCGCGCAGGTCGCGCGCATCGAGGCCCGCGAGATCGCCCGCATCGACTCGATGTCGATGACCTCCCAGGTTTGGAAGGACCTCGGAGCCGCCATCGCCGAGGCCGCGGCCGACCCGGACATCGCCGGCATCGTCGTCACCCACGGCACGGACACGATGGAGGAGACCGCCTGGTTCACGCACCTCACCGCCAAGACCGAGAAGCCGATCGTCTTCACGGGCGCGATGCGCCCCGCGACGGCGCTTGCGGCCGACGGTCCGCTCAACCTCCTCAACGCCGTGCGCATCGCCGCCGACCCGGCCGCCCGCGGCCGCGGCGTGCTCATTGCCTTGAACGACGTGATCCTCTCGGCGCGCGACGCTATGAAGACGAACCCGACCAACGTCGCGGCCTTCTCCGGCCTCGTGCAGGGCCCGCTCGGCCTCGTCGCCGGCGACGCCATCGTCTGGCTCGGCCGCCCCGAGCGCCCCTTCGGGCTCGGGACGCCCTTCTCGGTCGAGCAGTTCTCGCGCCCCCGCCGCCTGCCGCGCGTCGACATCCTCTACTCGCACGCGGACGACGACGGCGTGCTCGTGCGCGCCGCCGTGGCCGCCCGTGCCGAGGTGATCGTCCACGCCGGCACCGGCAACGGCTCGATCCACGAGGAGTGCGAGAAGGCGCTGGCCGAGGCCGCCGCCGACAACGTCTTCATCATCCGCGCGAGCCGCGTCCCGGGCGGCTGCGTGACGCCGGGCCTCGCCGAGTGGCAGGAGCGCGGCTACATCCCCGCGGGCACGCTTTCGCCCCAGAAGTGCCGCATCCTCGCGATGCTCGTGCTCGTGCAGTTCGGCTGGTCGCCCGAGAAGATGAAGGAAGCCTTCGCGACCTTCTGATGCCGCACTGAATCCTGGGCCGGCGGCCTGTGCCGCCCTCAGAACGACAGAACCGCGCTTTTCCCCCTGGGATCGGCGCGGTTCTTCGTTTCAAGAGGAAAGGACCGGAGTCCTTCCGCTCAGTCCTTGTAGAGCGAGCAGCAGTCGGCGGGCTTGCCCTCAAGGGGCTTCCCCTCGGCCGTGAGCTCGTGGAGCTTCCCGTCCTCGCGGCGCTCGAGCACGCGGAGCACGCTGCCGCCGGAGTTCTTCAGCAGCACACGGCCGTCCTTCACCTCAAAGAACCCCGTCTCGATGCCGCGGTCAGTCTTGATCGAGAGCGCGTAGCAGCCGTAGCTGTCGAGCGAGAGCTCCGCTCCGGCGGCCTCGTCCGAGGCGGAGACCAGGGTGCCCGACCAGTGGCCTTCGAAGCCCGTCGGCGCGCGGGCGGCGTCGGCAGTGCCGGCGAGGAATGCGAGCGAGAGAAGCGCGGTGGTGAGAACAGTGCGCGTGAACATCCTGGGAATCTGCCTTCTTTGAGAGGGCGGCATCGCTGCCGCACACAGGAAACACTCAAGAAATGGCTCGCCGCGGGAAACCCGGGCGAGCCCTCAAGAAAATCAGTGGGGAGAAAAGTGGAGAGAAGCCACACACCGCGCGTCATCCGCCCCTCAGGAGGGAGGATGCTCTGAAGTCCGGAGTGAAGAAGCGACCAAGCAAGCTTCACCGAAGATCAGATTCCGCACGAAGGATTGCCTCGCCGATCCGCTCGGAAATCTCCTCATGTGAGACAAACATACCCCAGGAATCTCACGTGAACCTTAAGGAGCTGGAGGGACGGGAACGCCGGGGAGCCGCCGCTGTTGCACTCAGCGCACGGGGAAACCCTGAAATTTCCAATAAAAACTAAGCATTCCCTCAGCGAAAACTCACGTTTCGCTCAGTAAACCCGCATAAATTCTTCAGTGTGGAGGCGCCGACGGGCGGCTCCGCGAAGGACGAACCAGGCCGCGGCATCCGTCCGAAAACCCGTTTCCCCCGGAATCCGTCTTCCCCGGCCCCGCCTCCCCACGGGGTCTTCGGAAGGAGGATCCCGCAACCGTGCCCCGTCCGACGCGCTTTCCCCATCCGCGCGTAGACAGGGCCCACAGGATTTTCGCCATGACCCCGGCAGCCAAGAAACGCATCACCCGCGCCCTCATTCTGTTCTTCGTTCTGTCACTGATCCCGCTCGTTTCCTGGCTCGGCTGGAATCCGGCCGCCGCCACCATCAGCGAGTGGAAGAAGGCGCTTGACCTCTGGTCCGGCATTCTTCTGGGCGGCGCCATGCTCGCCCTCGTCGCGAGCGCGCTGCGCCTCCCCGCGGTCGAGAAGTTCATGGGCGGCATGCCCGAGAGCTACCGCTTCCATCGCTTCCTCGGCATCGCCACCGCCGGCCTTCTTGCCTTCCACTGGTGGATGCCGCGCAAGATCGTCGAGACCGTCGTCGCGCTCGGCTTCGCCGAGGCGCCCGTGCGCAAGGCCCGCGAAGCGGCCGAAGGCTTTGACTTCATCGGCTGGCTCGGCCATGACGTCGCCTGGCTCGGGTGGCTGATGTTCGCGCTCATCGCGGTCGCCCTCTTCGGGAAGTTCATCCGCCAGACCCGCTGGGTGCAGATTCACCGCCTCTTCGCGCCCGTGGCCCTCATCGGCGCCGCGCACGGCATCGCGGGCGTTCCCGACGGGTTTCTCATGGGACTCGGCTGGTGGGCCACCGTCGCCATAGCGCTCCTCACGGTCGCCGTCGTGGTGCTCGAGTTCCGCATGACGAACCTGCGCGTCTCTGGCAAGGTCCTCGCCGAGGAGATGGTCACGGACGCCGACAAGTCGCTCACGCTCTCGGCCGCCCTCCACCGCCCCGTCGAGCCCGGCGAGTTCGTGTGCCTCTCGCTCGACAAGTCCGAACACCCGCACCCCTTCACGGTCGCGTCGGTCGACGCTCCCGCTGCTGACGGCACGCAGACCTTCACTGTCATCGTCCGTGCGCTCGGTGAATACTCGACGAAGATCGTGCGCGAGCCCGTCGCCGGCCGCACCGTTGTGCTCGAAGGCCCCTACGGCGAATTCCTGCGCAACCCCGACGCGACGAAGCCCCAGGTGTGGGTCGCGGGCGGCATCGGCGTCACGCCCTTCCTCGCGATGATGAAGGCCGCCAAGGCGCTCCCCGGCACGCGTCTCGTCTGGTCGACGCGCGGGTCGGAGACGAAGCTCGCCGAGATGGTCCGCAGGGCGGCGCTTGAGTCCGACGTCGAGCTCACGATCATTGACTCGGCGAAGGGTCAGCGCCTCGGGAAAACGCATCACCTCGCCCAATACACGGCCGGCGGCGCCGAAGTGCACTGCTGCGGTCCCGAGGGGCTCGTGAAGGCGGCCGCGGAGGGGCTCGGAAAGCTCGGCATCCGCCCGCTCGTCGAGCACTTCGCCTGGCGATGAGTTTCTCCAAAAACAAGGCGGCCCGCCTTCCCCGGCCGGTCTGAACCGGATCCGGGGAGGCGGGCCGCCTCTTCCCCCTCGTCGGGTGAGTTTCTTTTATTTATCCGATCACCAGATCACCGGGTCGAAGTAACCGGCGAAGAGAACGGATGCGCGGAGCGCCAGGGCGCCGAGGATCGCGGCGAGTCCGCCGAGGATCGCGACGCTCTTCGCGTTCTTCACGAGTGCGCAGAGTGAGGGCAGGAGGATGCCGAGCCCGATCGCGCCGCCCCAGAAGAGGAGCGAGGCGCCGCCCGAAAGGAGGCTCTCGCCGCCCGCGACCGCGCCGGGGGTGCCGGAGAGCGCGGACTGCACGAAAGCGAAGATCACGAAGGCCTCGCCCGCATGCACGCCCCAGGCCGTGCCGGAGAGCCAGTGCGGATGACCTGTCTCGAGCTTCCCCGCGGCCGCGAGGATCTCGGCGAGACCCACGGCGCAGGCAAGACCCGAGAAGAGCCAGAGCACGGGGAGCGCGGCGGTGTTCCAGAGCGGCACGCCCGCGGCCTGCGTGAGCAGGAAGCCCGAGTAGGCCGTCGCGGCGACGCCGAGGACACCGTCGAACCACGCGAGAACGCGGCCCTCGGCGAGCGCGGTGATGTCGGCGCGGCCCTTCTTCTCACCCCACCAGATGCCGATCGACTGCAGCACCACGACGATGCAGAGCACCGCGAGGAGGCAGATGCCGATGAACATCCAGCTCGTGAAGTTGAAGGACCATTCAAGCAGCGCGTTGAAGGCCGCGAACGGCAGGTTGAGCATGCGGCCGAGGTGCGAGACCACGAGGAGCGCGCCCACCACGGCCGAGACGGCGCAGATGAGGAAGACGCGGCGGCTCTTGAGCCACACGTTGAGGAAGAGCCCCATGCCGGCGAGGCCCACGAACCAGAGGAAGAACGCGATTGTCCACGCCCAGTGGCTCGTGGCGGCCTGGGCGGTGAGTTCCATGTACTGTGAGGAGATCATTTCTGCACCACCACGAAGAAGTTGGGACGGGTGCCCTTCTGGGGCATCAGACGCTCGAAGCGCCCCTTGGCAAGACGGCGCGAGATGTCCGAGGACGGATCCGCGATGTCGCCGAAGGCGCGCGCCGTGACCGGGCAGGCCGCGACGCAGGCGGGAGATTCGCCGGCGGCGACGAGCTTCTCGCACCCCTCGCCCATGCACTTGACGGGCAGCCCCGTCTTCGGATGGAGCCAGCGCACGTCGTACGGGCACGCCGTCACGCAGTAGCCGCAGCCGACGCAGCGCGAAGGATCGGTCTTGACCTGGCCCGTCACCGGGTCGTGGAAGTTGGCGCCGAAGGGACAGACCTTCACGCAGGGCGCGTCATCGCACTGCTGGCACTGCACGAGGATCTGGCGCGGACGGCGGGAGGTCTCAAGCGTCACCTTGCGGATGTTCGCGGGGAGCATTCCCCAGCCGGCGTTCTCCTCATTGAGAAGGTCCGGATAGTTCGTCTGCGCGCAGGCGACGATGCACGCCGAGCAGCCGACGCACTGTGTGGCATCAAAGAGATGCGCGAGCTTCTTTCTGGATTGAGTCATCGCTTCCTCCCTCCATCAGGCGCCGATGCGCTCGACGCGCACGGACGAGTTGTTCGAAAGCGATCCCGTGACGGGCTCGCGGCGGCCGGTGGCGAACCAGTGCGAGTTGACGCCCTCGCGCGTCCATTCATAGGCGCCGAGGTCGCGCTTGGTGCGCACGCCGCCCGAGAAGCCGTGGGCGAAGAGCGAGCCCGCGATCACGCGGTTCGTCACCGTCACGCGGCTGCGGCCCTTGACGCCCGTGTCGATGGCGGTGAGCTCGACCATGTCGCCCGTGCGGATGCCGAGGCGCTCGGCGTCAACCGGGTTCATCCAGAGCGTGCGGTCGCCAAGGAACTTCGTCGGCCACGTGAAAAGCGCGACGCCGGAGCAGGAGGCGCTGTCCTTGCCCGTGACGAGGTAGAACTCGTTCGAGCGCGGACGCGGGAGCGTGTAGCCCGGGGGCGTCTCCCAGTCGCAGACGCCCGAAGCGCCCTTCTTCTCGTACTTCGAGGCAAAGAGGAAGCTGATGATCTCGGGCTTGCCCGTGGGCGTGCCGAAGGGCTTCTTCCACGGGTAGACGCCGAACTTCTTCGTCGCCGTCCTCGACCAGCCGCGGGCGAGGACATCCTCGCGGATGCGGTCGCCGTCGCCGGGGTTCGCCTTGTTCTTCTGCGCGATGAACTTCTCCCAGGCCGCGTCCATCATGCCGCGGTACCAGGCGTGGAATTCCTCGCGGGTCTTCATCTCATGGTCATAGCCGAGACGCTCCTTCGCGCGCTCGGGGAAGGCGCGGCGCAGGATCTCGCAGAACTGCCAGATCTCCTCGCGCGCCTCGCACCCCTCGGGCGGCTCGAGGCCGGCGTTCGAGACCTGAAAGCCGCCTAATGCACACCCGAGAGGCATCTGGGCGACAAATTCCTGCC
>NZ_JAUNSF010000064.1 GCF_030539355.1 Sutterella sp. | reverse complement strand
CAGGAGCCGCGTCGATCTGGTCGTAAGCCTTGGCTTCGCCGCCGAAGTGCTTCGAAAGGATCGTGGTGATGGCAGCCGTGAGGGTGGTCTTGCCGTGGTCAACGTGACCGATGGTGCCGACGTTCACGTGCGGCTTCTTGCGTTCAAATTTTTCCTTGGCCATTTCTAGTCCTTGAAAAATAAAAGGTTTGGGTCGGAAACCGACTGATTTTACTTCGTCTTGTCAGCGATGACAGCCTCGGCGACGGCACGCGGAGCCTCAGCGTAGTGCTTGAACTCCATCGTGTAGGTCGCGCGGCCCTGCGTGAGCGAGCGCAGCTGGGTGGCGTAGCCGAACATCTCGGCGAGCGGAACCTCGGCCTTGATGCTCTTCGAGCCGCCGGGCAGGTCTTCCATGCCCTGGATGACGCCGCGGCGGGACGAAAGGTCGCCCATCACGTCGCCCATCTTTTCCTCGGGGGTCTCGACCTCAACGGCCATGATCGGCTCGAGGAGGACGGGGTTGGCCTTGCGCATACCTTCCTTGAAGGCCATCGAGGCAGCGATCTTGAACGCGTTTTCGTTCGAGTCAACCTCGTGGTAGGAACCGAAGTGCAGGGTCACCTTGACGTCGACCACCGGGAAGCCGGCGAGCACGCCGCTCTTGAGCGTGTCCTCGACGCCCTTCTCAACGGCCGGGATGTATTCACGGGGAACCACACCGCCCTTGATGGCGTCGACGAACTCGAAGCCCTTGCCGGGTTCGAGCGGCTCAAGCTTGAGGACGACGTGACCGTACTGGCCGCGGCCGCCCGACTGCTTGGCGAACTTGCACTCGGCGTTCTCAACCGTCGAGCGGATCGTCTCGCGGTAAGCCACCTGGGGCTTGCCGACGGTCGCCTCAACGTTGAACTCGCGCTTCATGCGGTCAACGAGAATCTCAAGGTGGAGCTCACCCATGCCGGAGATGATGGTCTGGCCGGACTCCTCGTCGGTGCGCACGCGGAAGGACGGATCCTCCTGGGCGAGACGGTTGAGGGCGAGGGCCATCTTTTCCTGGTCAGCCTTGGTCTTGGGCTCGACGGCCTGCGAAATCACAGGCTCCGGGAACTCCATGCGCTCGAGGATGATCGGAGCGTCGAGGGCGCAGAGCGTGTCGCCGGTCGTGACCGACTTCAGGCCCACGGCGGCGGCGATGTCGCCGGCCTCAACCATCTTGATCTCCTTGCGCTCGTTGGCGTGCATCTGGAGCAGACGGCCGATGCGTTCCTTGTTGTCCTTGACGGAGTTGAGAACGGTGTCGCCGGAGTTGAGGAGGCCCGAGTAGACGCGAAGGAACGTGAGCTGGCCCACGTACGGATCGGTCATGATCTTGAAGGCGAGGGCGGCGAACGGAGCGTCGTCGCTGGCCTCACGGGTGCACTCCTTGTCGTCGAGGTCGAAGCCCGGGACCGGCGGGATGTCCGTCGGGGCCGGCAGGAACTGGACGACGGCGTCGAGCATGCGCTGGACGCCCTTGTTCTTGAAGGCGGTGCCGCAGAGCATCGGCTGGATTTCGCAGGCGATCGTGCGCTGACGGAGACCGGCGATGATCTCCTCCTCGGAGAGCTCGCCCTCTTCGAGGTACTTGTTCATCAGTTCCTCGTTGGCCTCGGCGGCGGACTCGATCATCTTCTCGCGCCACTCGTTGGCGGAGTCGACGAGCTCGGCGGGGATGTCCTCGTAGGAGAACTTCATGCCCTGGGTCTTGTCGTCCCAGATGATGGCCTTCATCTTGAGAAGGTCAACGACGCCGGCGAACGTGTCCTCGGCACCGATAGGAATGACGACCGGGACGGGGTTGCCGTTCAGGCGCTTCTTCATCTGGTCATAGACCTTGAAGAAGTTCGCGCCCGTGCGGTCCATCTTGTTGACGAACGCGAGACGGGGCACGTGGTACTTGTTGGCCTGACGCCAGACGGTCTCGGACTGCGGCTGGACGCCGCCCACGGCGCAGTACACCATGCAGGCGCCGTCGAGCACGCGCATCGAGCGCTCCACCTCAACGGTGAAGTCGACGTGGCCCGGGGTGTCAATGATGTTCAGGCGATACGGTTCCCACTGCATCTCCATGCCGCGCCAGAAGCAGGTCGTGGCAGCGGACGTGATGGTGATGCCGCGCTCCTGTTCCTGCTCCATCCAGTCCATCGTCGCAGCGCCGTCATGCACTTCGCCGATCTTGTGGTTGACGCCCGTGTAGAACAGGATGCGTTCGGTCGTGGTGGTCTTGCCCGCGTCGATGTGAGCGGAAATACCGATATTGCGATAACGCGAAATCGGAGTTTGACGAGCCATTTAAGGTTCCTCTCAAAGTGCGCCGCACGAGCCCCCGGAGGGGCCGTGCGGAGTAAAAGCGGTTAGAAGCGGAAGTGCGAGAAGGCCTTGTTGGCTTCGGCCATACGATGGACTTCATCGCGCTTCTTCACGGCACCGCCACGGTTCTCGGCGGCGTCGAGGAGCTCACCGGCAAGACGCTGCGGCATCGACTTCTCGGAGCGGCTCTTGGCCGACTCACGGAGCCAGCGCATCGCGAGCGCGAGGCGGCGGACCGGACGGACCTCAACAGGGACCTGGTAGTTGGCGCCACCGACGCGGCGGGACTTGACCTCCACCAGCGGACGGACATTGTTGATGGCGTCATTGAAGACTTCCAGGGCGCTCTTGCCGGTCTTCTCTTCGATCTGCGCGAAGGCGCCGTAGACGATGCGTTCCGCAACCGACTTCTTGCCATCGAGCATGATCACATTAATGAACTTGGTAACTTCAACGCTGCCGAACTTCGGATCCGGCAGGATTTCGCGTTTCGGTACTTCGCGACGACGGGGCATTTGATTCCTCTTTCGTAACTTCAGTCTTGCGCGCTGCTTCCCCTCAGGGGTTCAGCCCCCTGCTAATGAAAAACGGGACTGCGCGCTTTGGATTTTTTGATTGCGGACTGAGCGTCCGCGACTTACTACGGCCTCGAGAGGCCGTTCGCTTCCGGCTGTTGCCGCGAAGCCTTATTAGGCCGCCTTCGGGCGCTTCGCGCCGTACTTGGAACGGGCCTGCTTGCGGTCCTTGACGCCCTGCGTATCGAGGGAGCCGCGCACGATGTGGTAACGCACGCCAGGAAGATCCTTCACACGGCCGCCGCGGATGAGCACAACGGAGTGCTCCTGCAGGTTGTGGCCTTCGCCGCCGATGTAGGAGATGACCTCGAAGCCGTTGGTGAGGCGAACCTTGGCGACCTTACGGAGAGCCGAGTTCGGCTTCTTCGGGGTCGTGGTGTAAACGCGGGTGCAGACGCCGCGCTTCTGGGGGCAGTTCTTAAGAGCCGGGCTCTTGCTCTTCTCGTGCGTGAGCTCACGGGGCTTGCGAACCAGCTGATTGATAGTAGGCATATTGTCCGTCTAAATAAAAAATAGCGTCCCGGCGATGTGCCGGAACACCGTAGTCCTAGAGTCTTTCCGGAGCCCTATTCTCCCCGAACACCCCTGTCGCACAGGCGATTTGGGGATTTGGTGAGGTCAAGTCGCCCCGTAAAGACGTGTGATTTTCGTCCAGAACCCCGCTCTGTGTCAAGCGACGGGGCCCGGTTTTGCGTGCAAAAAAGCGGCCCCGTCAGGGGCCGCTCTTGCTTGAAGCTCCGCCGGCGGAATCACCGGCGGGCGCTTCGCCTGGGGCGGTAACCGGAGTTACTCCTCAAGCTTGTCCTTCGCGAGCTGCTCGTCGAGCGCCTTGCCGCCCTTGAGGGCGGGGTCCTCCGCCGGGACTTCAGCGGCCTTGTGGTCGATGAAGGCGAACGGATTGGCGTCAGCCGCACGGGTGAGACCGGAGTCTTCCTCGGCTTCGGCGGCGGCCTCGGCCTCGGAGATCGGCTCATCGTTCGCCTGGGTCTCGCGCTCGAGACGTTCGGCGAGTTCCTGGGCCTTGTGGGCCTGATGGTAGGCGAGACCGGTGCCGGCCGGGATCAGACGGCCGACGATCACGTTCTCCTTCAGACCGCGGAGGTCGTCGCGCTTGCCCATGATGGCAGCCTCGGTCAGCACGCGGGTCGTCTCCTGGAAGGAGGCCGCGGAGATGAAGCTGTCGGTCGAGAGCGAGGCCTTCGTGATGCCGAGGAGCACGTTGTCGTAGAGCGCCGGACGCTTGCCGAGCTCCTTGACGCGGTCGTTCTCGTCGAGCATCTCGGAGCGCTCGACCTGCTCGCCCTGGATGAACTTCGTGTCGCCCGGATCGGTGATCTGGACGCGGCGGAGCATCTGGCGGACGATGACCTCGATGTGCTTGTCGTTGATCTTCACGCCCTGCAGACGGTAGACGTCCTGGACTTCGTCAACGATGTAGCGCGCGAGTTCCTCAATGCCGAGCAGGCGGAGGATGTCATGCGGATCGACCGGACCCTCGACGATCTCCTCACCCTTCTGGACGACCTGGCCGTCATGGACGAGCACGGTCTTGTCCTTGCTGATGAGGGTCTCGACGGCGTTGCCGTCGCGATCGGTGATCACGAGGCGCTGCTTGCCCTTCGTCTCCTTGCCGAAGGTCACCGTGCCGGTCACCTCGGCGAGCATGCCGGCGTCCTTCGGGCTGCGGGCCTCGAAGAGCTCGGCGACTCGCGGCAGACCGCCCGTGATGTCTCGGGTCTTCTGCGACTCGGTCGGGATGCGGGCAAGCACCTCGCCCATGCCGATGTCCTGGCCGTCGCGGACGACCACGAAGGCGCCCACAGGCAGCTGAATCGTCACGGCGTGCTCGGTGCCCGGAATCTTCACCTCGTTGCCTTCCTCATCGATGAGGTGGACGAGAGGACGGAGAATGCCGGCGGCATTCGCCTTGGCGCCCTTGCCGGTGGCCTTCTTCGGGTCGATGACCACGAGGCTCGAAAGACCCGTGACCTCGTCGACCTGGTTCATGACGGTGACGTTCTCGATGACGTTCTCGAACTTCACGCGGCCGGCGTACTCCGTGATAATCGGACGGGTCATCGGATCCCAGGTGGCGAGCTGCACGCCCGCCTTGATCGTCTGACCGGCCTCGACCTTGAGCACGGCGCCGTACGGAACCTTGTGACGCTCACGCTCGCGGCCGTGATCCGTGATCACGATCTCGCCCGAGCGGGAGATCACGACGAGCTCGCCCTTCGAGGACTGCACGAAGCGCATCGCATCCGTGAAGCTGATCGTGCCGGCGGACTTCGCCTCGACGCTCGACGCGACGGCAGCGCGCGAAGCCGCGCCGCCGATGTGGAACGTACGCATCGTGAGCTGCGTGCCCGGCTCGCCGATCGACTGAGCGGCGATGACGCCGACGGACTCGCCGGCGTTGACGAGCGAGCCGCGGCCGAGGTCGCGGCCGTAGCACTTGGCGCAGAGGCCGTAGCGCGTGTCGCAGGTGAGCGGCGTGCGGACCTTGACCATGTCGATGCCGAGCTCGTCGAGCTTGTCGCAGATCGACTCGTCGATCAGCGTGCCGGCGGTGACGATCACCTCATGGCTGTCCGGATTGATCACGTCGGTGGCCGTGACGCGGCCGAGGATGCGGTCGCGCAGGGCCTGGATCACCTCACCGCCCTCGACGAGGGCGCGCATCTCGACGCCGTTCGTGGTGCCGCAGTCGTCCTCGACGACCACGAGATCCTGCGTGACGTCGACGAGACGACGGGTCAGGTAACCGGAGTTCGCGGTCTTCAGAGCCGTGTCCGCGAGGCCCTTGCGGGCGCCGTGGGTCGAGATGAAGTACTGCAGAACGTTGAGGCCTTCACGGAAGTTCGCCGTGATCGGCGTCTCAATGATCGAGCCGTCAGGCTTGGCCATCAGGCCGCGCATGCCGGCAAGCTGGCGGATCTGGGCCGCGGAACCGCGGGCGCCCGAGTCAGCCATCATGTAGACGCTGTTGAAGGATTCCTGGGAAACCTTGCGGCCGTGACGGTCGATGGTGGGCTCGCTCGAGAGCTCCTGCATCATCACCTTGCCGACCTGATCGGACGTGCGGCCCCAGATATCGACCACCTTGTTGTAGCGCTCGCCCTGGGTGACGAGACCCTGGGTGTACTGGGCCTCGATCTCCTTGACTTCCTGCTCGGCGGCGCGCACGAGGCCTTCCTTCTGGGCGGGGACCTTCATGTCGCCCACGCAGATGGAGATGCCGGCGCGCGTCGACAGACGGTAGCCGTTGTCCTTCAACTTGTCGGCGAAGATCACGGTCGCACGCAGGCCGCAGACGCGGAAGCAGCGGTTGATCAGCTTCGCGATCTCCTTCTTCTTCAGGGTGATGTTGAGCTCCTTGAAGCTCATGCCCACCGGAAGGATCTCGGAGAGGAGCGCACGGCCGACGGTCGTCTCGTAACGGACGATCTTCGGGGTCTTCTCACCGGTCTCGCGGTTCACCGAATATTCCTGGATACGGACCGTGCAGCGGGTCTGCAGTTCGACCACGCCGTTGTCCCAGGCGCGCTGGACCTCGGCGACGTCGGCGAAGAACATGCCCTCGCCCTTGCCGTTGATCTTCTCGCGGGTCGCGTAGTAAAGACCGAGCACCATGTCCTGCGACGGAACGATCGACGGATCGCCGTTCGCCGGGAAGAGCACGTTGTTCGAGCTCATCATCAGGCCGCGGGCCTCGAGCTGCGCCTCAAGCGAGAGCGGCACGTGGATGGCCATCTGGTCGCCGTCGAAGTCAGCGTTGAACGCCGAGCAGACGAGCGGATGGAGCTGCATGGCCTTGCCTTCGATCAGCTTCGGCTCGAACGCCTGAATACCGAGGCGGTGCAGGGTCGGGGCGCGGTTGAGCATGACCGGGTGCTCGAAGATCACCTCCTCGAGGATGTCCCAGACCACCTCTTCCTGGTTCTCGACCATCTTCTTGGCAGCCTTCGGCGTCGGGGCGAGACCGCGCAGGACGAGCTTGTTGAAGATGAAGGGCTTGAAGAGCTCAAGCGCCATCAGCTTCGGCACGCCGCACTGGTGCAGACGCAGTTCCGGACCGACCGTGATCACGGAACGGCCGGAGTAGTCGACGCGCTTGCCGAGCAGGTTCTGACGGAAGCGGCCGCTCTTGCCCTTGATCATGTCGGCGAGCGACTTGAGCGGGCGCTTGTTGGCACCGGTCATCGCCTTGCCGCGGCGGCCGTTGTCAAGGAGCGAGTCCACGGCTTCCTGCAGCATGCGCTTCTCGTTGCGCACGATGATGTCCGGAGCCTTGATCTCGAGGAGGCGCTTCAGGCGGTTGTTGCGGTTGATGACGCGACGATAGAGATCGTTCAGATCCGAGGTCGCGAAGCGGCCGCCGTCGAGCGCCACGAGCGGGCGCAGGTCGGGCGGGAGCACCGGGAGGACCGTCATGATCATCCACTCGGGCTTGATGCCCGAGCGCTGGAAGCCCTCAAGCACCTTGAGGCGCTTGGCGTACTTCTTGATCTTCGCCTCGGAGTTCGTCTCGGCGAGCTCCTGACGGAGCTGCGTGACCTCGCTGTCGATGTCGATCGTGCGCAGGAGCTCACCGATCGCCTCGGCGCCCATCATGGCCTTGAAGTCGTCGCCGAACTCGGCGGTCTTCGAGATGAACTCCTCCTCGTTGAGGAGCTGGCCGCGGCTGAGCGTGGAGAGGCCCGGATCGACGACGATGTAGGCTTCGAAGTAAAGCACGCGCTCGATGTCGCGCAGCGGGATGTCAAGCACCATGCCCATGCGGGAGGGCAGGCTCTTCAGGAACCAGATGTGGGCGACCGGGCTCGCGAGGTCAATGTGACCCATGCGCTCGCGGCGCACCTTGGCGAGCGTCACCTCGACGCCGCACTTCTCGCAGATGACGCCGCGGTTCTTCAGACGCTTGTACTTGCCGCAGAGGCACTCGTAGTCCTTGACCGGTCCGAAGATCTTGGCGCAGAAGAGGCCGTCGCGCTCAGGCTTCTGGGTGCGGTAGTTGATCGTCTCCGGCTTCTTGACTTCGCCGAAGGACCAGGAGTGGATCTTGTCAGGGCTCGCGAGGCCGATGCGGATCGCATCGAAATGCTCGTCCTTCTGGACCTGATTGAAAATGTCATTAAGCGCAGAATTCATTTCGCTTAAATCCTCTCTTAGTTCTTGACGAGGTCGATGTCAATGCCGAGCGACCTGATTTCCTTCACGAGCACGTTGAAGGACTCCGGCATGCCGGCTTCAATCTTGTGTTCGCCCTTGACGATGTTCTCGTAGACCTTCGTGCGGCCGTTGACGTCGTCGGACTTGACCGTGAGCATTTCCTGCAGCACATAGGCGGCGCCGTAGGCCTCGAGAGCCCAGACTTCCATTTCGCCGAAGCGCTGGCCGCCGAACTGCGCCTTGCCGCCCAGAGGCTGCTGCGTGACGAGCGAGTACGGACCCGTGGAGCGGGCGTGCATCTTGTCGTCGACGAGGTGGTGCAGCTTCAGGTAGTGCATGTAGCCCACAGTGACCGGACGCTCGAACGCCTCGCCCGTGCGGCCGTCGTAGAGGGTCGCCTGGGTCTTCGAGGGCGTGAGCTGCAGGCGCGCGGCCTCCTCATCCGGGAAGGCGAGGTCGAGCATCATGCGGATCTGCTCCTCGCTCGCGCCGTCAAAGACCGGCGTGGCGAACGGCACGCCGTTCTGGAGGTTGCGGGCCATGCGCATGAGCTCCTCGTCCGTGAGGCTGTCGAGATCCTCGTGCTTGCCCGTGCGGTTGTAGACCTCGTTGAGGAACGCGCGGATCTGACGGACCTGCTCGGTCTTGAGCATCTGCTCGATGCGCCAGCCGATGCCCTTGGCGGCCCAGCCGAGGTGAACCTCGAGAACCTGACCGATGTTCATACGGGACGGCACGCCGAGCGGGTTCAGCACGATGTCGGCGGGACGGCCGTCAGCCATGTACGGCATGTCCTCGACCGGGCAGATCTTGGAGACCACGCCCTTGTTGCCGTGACGGCCGGCCATCTTGTCACCGGGCTGGAGACGACGGCGCTCGGCGATGTAGACCTTGACCATCTTGAGCACGCCCGGCGGGAGTTCGTCGCCGCGGGTGAGCTTGTTGGTCTTGATCTCGAACTTCTTGTTGTTGTCTTCGCGGGTGTGCTCGATGGCCTGCTTCGTGAGCTCGATGAAGTGCTGGGCCTCCTCCTCGTCCATGCGGAGCGAGAAGAGGTCGTAGCCCTGCACGCCGGCGAGGAACTCGGGCGTGAGCACGCCGTCGGCGGGCAGCCCCTCGAGCTGCATCGTCGCGACGACCTTGTGGCCGGCGAGCTGACGACGCAGACGGTCGAAGGAGTCGCGCTCGACGATGCGCAGCTGGTCATCAAGGTCGCGGCGATAGCGCTTCAGGGCCTCGGCGATGATGCTGTCGGCGCGCTTGTCGCGCTTGACGCCGTCGCGCGTGAAGACCTGGACGTCGATCACGGTGCCGGTCATGCCGGACGGGACGCGCAGCGAGGTGTCCTTCACGTCGCTCGCCTTCTCGCCGAAGATCACGCGCAGGAGCTTCTCCTCAGGCGTGAGCTGGGTCTCGCCCTTCGGCGTGACCTTGCCGACGAGCACGTCGCCCGCCTTGACCTCGGCGCCGATGAAGACGATGCCGGAGTCATCGAGACGCGAGAGCTGCGTCTCGGCGAGGTTCGAGATGTCGCGGGTGATTTCCTCAGGCCCGAGCTTGGTGTCGCGCGAGACAACCGAGAGCTCCTCGATGTGGATCGACGTGTAGCGGTCGTCGGCGACGACGCGCTCGCTGATGAGCACCGAGTCCTCGTAGTTGTAGCCGTTCCACGGCATGAACGCGATCAGCATGTTCTGGCCGAGCGCGAGCTCGCCCGTGTCGGTCGAGGCGCCGTCCGCGAGGACGTCGCCGACGGCGACATGATCGCCCTTCACGACGATCGGACGCTGGTTGATGTTCGTCGACTGGTTCGAGCGGGTGAACTTCTGCAGGTTGTAGATGTCCACGCCCGTCTCGCCGGCGACCGACTCCTCGTCGTTCACACGGATAACGACGCGGTTCGCGTCGACATAGTCGACGACGCCGCCGCGGCGGGCCTGGACGGCGGTCTTCGAGTCAACGGCGACCGTGCGCTCGATGCCCGTGCCGACGACCGGCTTCTCCGGACGGAGGCAGGGAACGCCCTGACGCTGCATGTTCGCGCCCATCAGCGCGCGGTTCGCGTCATCGTGCTCAAGGAACGGAATCAGGGCCGCGGCGCAGGAAACGATCTGCGTCGGGGCGACGTCCATGTACTGGATGCGGTCGGGCGAGGCGAGGATCGTCTCACCGTTGTCACGGGCACTGACGAGCTCCTGCGTGAGGCGGCCCTCATCGTCCATGTCGGCGTTGGCCTGGGCGATGACGTACTTGCCTTCCTCGATGGCGGAGAGGTAGTGGATTTCCTTCGTCGCCTTGCCGTCGATCACCTTGCGGTACGGCGTCTCGAGGAAGCCGTACTCGTTCAGGCGCGCGTACAGGGCGAGCGAGTTGATCAGACCGATGTTCGGACCTTCAGGCGTCTCGATCGGGCACACGCGGCCGTAGTGGGTCGAGTGCACGTCGCGGACCTCGAAGCCGGCGCGCTCGCGGGTCAGACCGCCCGGGCCGAGAGCCGAGATGCGGCGCTTGTGCGTGATCTCGGAGAGCGGGTTCGTCTGGTCCATGAACTGCGAGAGCTGGCTCGAGCCGAAGAACTCGCGGATCGCGGCGGAGATCGGCTTCGAGTTGATCAGGTCCTGCGGGGTGAGACCGTCGCTCTCGGCCTGGTTGAGGCGCTCCTTGACGGCGCGCTCAACGCGCACGAGACCGGCGCGGAACTGATTCTCGGCGAGCTCGCCGACGCAGCGGACGCGGCGGTTGCCGAGGTGGTCGATGTCATCGACGCCGTTGACGTTGCAGACGCGGACCTCGCCGTTGGCATCAACGAGCTCGACCTCGTCCTGGCCGTTGCGAAGCGCGACGAGCATGGCCATCGTGTCGACGATGTCCTCCTTCGTCAGGGTGCGCTCGCCCTCGCTCGAGGCGCGGCCGAAGCGGGCGTTGACCTTCATGCGGCCGACGCGCGACAGATCGTAGGCGTCGGCGTCAAAGAAGAGGCGGTCGAAGAGCGTCTCGACGGCTTCCTCCGTGGGCGGCTCGCCCGGGCGCATCATGCGGTAGATCGCGACGCGCGCGTTGAACTGGTCCGGCGTGTCGTCCATGCGCAGGGTGTTCGAGATGTAGGCGCCGTGGTCGAGCTCGTTCGTGAAGAGCGTGTCGAACTTGCGCACGCGCATCTCGCGGAGCTTCGCGAGCAGATCCTCGGTGAGCTCCGTGTTGGCCTCGACGATGATCTCGCCGGTCTCCTCGTCAACGATGTTCTTCGCGATGACGCGGCCGAGCAGATAGTCGTCGGGCACGGCGATGGCCGTGACCTTGGCCTTGCCGATCTCACGGATGTGCTTGGCGGTGACGCGCTTGTCGTGCGGGACGATGACGTTGCCCTCGCCGTCGACGATGTCAAAGCTCATCGTCTGGCCCTTCAGGCGCTCGGGCACGACCGGCAGCTTCGCGCCGCTCTTGAGGAGCTGGAAGCTGTCGAACTTGAAGAAGCGCGCGAGGATGTCCTCGACCGAGTAGCCGATGGCCTTCAGGAGGATCGTGCCGGGCATCTTGCGGCGACGGTCAACGCGGAAGTACAGGATGTCCTTCGCGTCGAACTCGAAGTCGAGCCAGGAGCCGCGGTAGGGAATCACGCGGGCGGAGAAGAGCAGCTTGCCCGACGAGTGGGTCTTGCCCTTGTCGTGCTCGAAGAAGATGCCGGGGGAGCGGTGCAGCTGGGAGACGATGACGCGCTCGGTGCCGTTGACGATGAACGATCCCTTCTCGGTCATGAGCGGGATTTCGCCCATGTAGACATCGTTCTCACGGATTTCCTTGATGGTCTCGGGCTCGACGGCCTCGCGGTCGTAGATCTCGAGACGGATCTTCGCACGGAGACGGCTGCAGTAGGTGAGGCCGCGGAGCTGGCACTCGGCGACGTCGAACTCGGGTTCAGCGAGATCGTATCCGGCGAACTTCAGCCGGGCGAATCCGTTGTGGCTCGTGATCGGGAAGATCGAGGTGAAGGCGGCCTGGAGGCCGAGGTTGCCGCTGCGGGCGGCGGGCTTCACGTTGGCCTGCAGGAAGTCTTCGTACGAACGAAGCTGAATATCAAGCAGGGAAGGCACTTCAAGGACGCTCGGGCGAGAGGCGAAGCTCTTGCGGATGCGCTTCTTTTCAGTGAACGAGTACGACATGTAGACTCCGTTCGACATTGAGGATGAACCGGAAGAAGTCGGCTTCTAGATGATGGAGAGGAAGTGGGCGTGCGGACGCCGAAAAGCCGCTCGGCACTTCAGACCTGGCAGTCTGAGTCCGCGCGGCGCGCGATTGCAGTTTTTAGAGTCTTGCAAGAATTCATCAGAGAAGGGGACTTTGATCTGATTTTCTCATGAATCAGCGTTCACAGGCGAAAGTCAGATCAAAGCCTCCTTGCGGAGGCTTCTTAGCGTGCCTCGCCGCCCTTTGTCAGGCGGCGGCGGCACACGCTCGTTCAAGCAATGAATTACTTGAGGGAGACCTTGGCACCGGCCTCTTCGAGCTTCTTCTGGGCGGCTTCGGCGTCAGCCTTCGGGAGGCCTTCCTTGACAGCCTTCGGGGCGCCCTCGACGAGGTCCTTCGCCTCCTTGAGGCCAAGGCCCGTGAGCTCACGGACGGCCTTGATGCAGGCGATCTTGTTCGAGCCGGCGGCCTCGAGGACCACGTCGAACTCGGTCTTCTCCTCAGCGGCGGCGGCACCAGCGGCAGCGCCCGGGGCAGCGACGGCGACGGCGGCGGCGGCGGCGGAGACACCGAACTTCTCCTCCATCATCTTGATGAGCTCGGAGATCTCGAGGACGGTCTTGGAGGCGATCGCCTCAAGGATTTCTTCATTGGTAAGGGCCATTTTTAGCTCCGTATTACGTAGTGTTTAATTGGTTTGGAAAGAAAAAGAATTAGGCTGCAGCCTTTTCCTTGGCATCGCGCACAGCGGCCACGGTGCGAACGAAGCGCGCCGGGACCTCGTTGATGGTGCGGACGAACTTCGCGATCGGCTCGTTCATCGTCGCCATCAGCTTGGCAAGGAGTTCGTCGCGGCTCGGCATCGAGGCGAGCTGCTTGACCTCTTCCACGTTCATCACGTGGTTGGCCATAGCACCGCCCTTCAGAACGAGCTTCTCGTTGTCCTTGGCGAAGTTGGCAAGAACCTTGGCAGCGGCGACGGGGTCGGCGGAGAAGCCATAGACGAGCGGACCAGCGAGCTGGTCAGCGAGTCCGGCAAACTCCGTGCCTTCCACGGCACGGCGAACCAGCGTGTTCTTGACAACACGCAGCGTCACACCATTCTTACGCGCCTCGGCGCGAAGCTTGGTGACGGCCTGTACGGTCAGCCCACGGTACTCAGCGATCACCATCACGGACGACTTGGAAACAACTTCCGAGATCTCCGCAATGACTGCCGCCTTATCTTCACGATTAAGACCCATGGTCTGGCTCCACTATTGATGTCCCAGTCCGTGAAAGACCGGAACACCGGTTGCGATTAACCGGCAACCCTACTTGAGAGCTTGACACGATGTCCGCAGCGTCAGATGCCCCTGACCGCTTTCGGTCTGCAGGAACACCCGGCGTAAAACACGACGCAATGTCTCTCTTCGGTGCCGTCTGCGCTGGACCTCTTGTTGGCGAGCTTTCCGTCCGGATCGGAAGCACCGGACGAATGGCGCAAGAGAATTAAAAGCGCGTCCCTCTCCCGCCTCACTGACCTCCGAGATCAGGGAGGGAAACTCACGCTCTCCAGCGGTCTTTGACAGCAGTCCGGCGAACTCATTCGTTTTCACGGTTCGCTCACCGGACCACCCAAAGCCCTTGATGCCTCACGGCATCGCGGAAACCCGAAGGCTTCCGGGCATCCCCTCGCGGGGTTCATCCCCGGATCCCCGTCTCCCCCGGAAGGGAGCCGTGTCCGGGAATGCACTGCAGGAGTGCCGCTCCTGGAAAAAACTTTAATTACGCAGCGATGGTGCCGGCATCAATGCGCACGCCCGGGCCCATCGTGGAGGAGACAGACACCTTGCAGAGGTACTGGCCCTTCGCGGAAGCGGGCTTGAGCTTGTTGAGCTGATCGATCAGGGCGGCGAGGTTCGTGCGCAGACGCTCAGCCTCGAAGGAGGCGCGGCCGATCGGCGCATGAATGATGCCGGCCTTGTCGGCGCGGAACTGAACCTGACCGGCCTTGGCGTTCTTGACAGCCTGGGCGACGTTCGGCGTGACGGTGCCGACCTTCGGGTTCGGCATCAGGCCGCGCGGGCCGAGGATCTGACCGAGCTGGCCGACGACACGCATGGCGTCCGGGGAGGCGATCACGACGTCGAAGTCGAGTTCACCGGCCTTGACGCGGGCGGCGAGGTCATCGAAACCGACGATGTCAGCACCAGCGGCGCGGGCCTCATCGGCCTTGGCACCCTGGGTGAAGACGGCGACGCGGACGGACTTGCCGGTGCCCTCGGGCATCACGACAGCGCCGCGGACGGCCTGATCGGACTTGCGGGGATCGATGCCGAGCTGGACGGCGACGTCGACGGACTCATCGAACTTGGCGGTCGCGTTGGCGCGAACGAGGTTGAGCGCGTCAAGGGCGGAGTAGGCCTTGCCGGCCTCGATCTTGCCCTGGAACGCCTGCTGGCGCTTCGTAAGCTTAGCCATTTAGAGACCCTCCACAACGATGCCCATCGAACGGGCGGAACCAGCGATCGTGCGAACCGCGGCATCCATGTCAGCGGCCGTAAGATCCGGCTCCTTCGTCTTCGCGATCTCTTCAGCCTGAGCACGCGTGATCTTGCCGACCTTGTCGGTGTGCGGACGCGCGGAACCCTTCTGAATCTTGGCCGCCTTCTTGATGAGGATGGTGGCCGGCGGCGTCTTCATGATGAACGTGAAGCTCTTGTCCGCATAGGCCGTGATGACGACCGGGATCGGAAGACCCGGCTCAACGCCCTGCGTCTTGGCGTTGAACGCCTTGCAGAACTCCATGATGTTCAGGCCGCGCTGACCGAGGGCCGGGCCGATGGGAGGCGAGGGGTTCGCCTTGCCGGCAGGAACCTGCAGCTTGATAAAGCCGACGATTTTCTTTGCCATTTGGCTTAATTCCTATTGGGTTCGATCGCCGCGGACCGTCATGGTCCCGTGCGGCTCCCCAGTTGGTTGAAAACAGAGAAGCGCGACTATACACCTATGAAATCCGGTGTGCAACCGCAACCTCTGAAAAATTTTTAGATCTTCTCGACCTCGTTGAAGGCGAGGTCGACCGGCGTGTCGCGGCCGAAGATCGACACGAACACGTTGAGGCGGCTCTTGTCGTAGTCGACGCCTTCGACACGGCCCTGGAAGTCCTTGAACGCACCCGACTTGACGCGGATGGTCTCGCCCACCTCGAACTCGATCTTCGGACGGGGCTTCTCGGCGCTCATCTCCGCGGCGTTGAGGATGTTCTCGACCTCGGCGGGCGAGAGCGCGACCGGGTTGTTGTTGCCGAGGAATTCAATGACGCGCGGCGTGTTGTTGACGAGATGCCAGGTCGCGTCGTTCATCACCATCTCGATGAAGACGTAGCCCGGGTACATGCGGCGCTCGCTCGTGACCTTGCGGCCGTTGCGGATCTCGTGCACCTTCTCGATCGGGAGCAGCACCTGGCCGAAGCTCGCGGCGAGCTCGCCGCTCTGGCGGATGCGCTCCTCGAGAGCGTTCTTCACGCTCTTTTCCATCGAGGAATAGACATGCAGCGTGTACCACTGCATGGTGGGGGTGTTGCCTTCCTGTGCCATGGCTTGTGTCCTCTCTCTGTCAGGTCTCGTTAGAGCGTGATGCGAAGGAGGACGTCATAGAGTCCCCATTCGATGATCAGGTCGCAGAAGAAGAGGAAGAAGGCCATGATGACGACGAAGGCCATCACGAGACCGGTGGTGTTGAGCGTCTCCTTGCGGGTCGGCCACACCACGCGGCGCAGTTCCTCATAGGACTGCTGACCGTAGGCGAGGAAGCGCTTGCCCGAGGGGCTCAGCCAGGCGAGGCCGATCGCGACGACAAAGCCGCCGGCGAGAGCGCCGAGGCGCACGGCGAGAGCCTGCTCGGAAAGGAGCGCGAAGGCCACGACGCCGGCGATCGCCGCCAGGGCGGCAAGCGTGACAAGAACGAGATCGCTCTTGTTCGAAACCGTTTCAACTTCTTGAGTTCTCATGAACTGAATCCAGATCTCCCGCGCGGAACACGCCGGAGAGACCCGGCGCGCTGCTTCCGCATCTCTTGCGGGGCGTGTCGAAAAATAGCAGGCAATTTTACCGGCTTTTCACCGGGCATGCATCTCCCGGGGCGGCTTTTTCTTTTTTTCGCCGCAAAGAGAAAAGCCAGGCTTGGTTTCCCAGTCCTGGCTTTTCCTTGTCTGTGGCAGGGGCAGAAGGAATCGAACCCTCAACCTACGGTTTTGGAGACCGTCGCTCTGCCGATTGAGCTATACCCCTGCGACTCCATTCAACGGCGGCCGAAACCGCCGTGACTGGAAGTGATCATTACTCGATGATCGAGGCGACGACGCCGGCGCCGACGGTGTGGCCGCCCTCGCG
>NZ_JAUNSF010000179.1 GCF_030539355.1 Sutterella sp. | reverse complement strand
CACCTGCTTTCATCATAGAGGGTGAAGGACCTGCTCACCTTCATATCCGTTTTTTATGACACGGCTCGCGGGCGCATGAAATGAATCTGTCATCCGCCCGTCACGGTGCCCGTGGCTACAATGGAATTTCTGTGCCCGTGACCGATGAAGGTCCCTGCGCGGAAGAATTTCCAACTCATTCGAGCACCCTCGCCATGCCCCTGCCGAAAGCCCCTTCGAAGCCCGCCGACATCCTTGATGACTACGGCACCCCCGCCAAGCCCGAGACCGAGCGCAAGCTCCCGAAGGTGAGGAACGTCATGGCCCCGGCGGAGGCCGCGCCCGATGAGCCCGTGAAGGCTCAGAAGGCTGAGGAGGCCGCGAAGCCCGTCGTGAAGAAGAAGGTCACGCTGAAAAAGAAATCCGCCGCCGCGGCTCCCGTCGCGGCCGTTGAGGCCGGGGCGCCTGCCGCCGCGGAGGCGAAGAAGCCCGCGAAGCGCGTCGTGCGCAAGCCGGCGAAGGCTGAGAAGCCGGCCGAGGCCGCCGCTGAGGTCGCGGCCGCTCCCGAGCCCGCTAAACCTGTGAAGGCCGGGAAGGCCGAGCCGAGGAAAGCGGCGAAGCCCGCGAGGAAGGCCGCGGCTCAGAAGGAGCCGGTGAAGCCCGCGGAAGCCGTGAAGCCCGTTGAGAAGCCTGCCGAGAAGGCTGCCGCCAGAGCGGAGCCGAAGGCCGCGGTGAAGGCTCCGGAGAGGGCTCCGGAGAAGAAGCCCGCCGCCGAGGCCCCGAAGCCCGCGAAGAAGCTGAAGGTCATCAAGCCCGTGCAGGCCGAGAAGACGAGCATGCAGAGCGCGGGCGACTCGCCCAGGGTCGCCGCTGCCGAGAAGCTCCAGCGCCCCTACATGCAGAGCACGGGCAGGAAGGGCCGCGCCCTCACGCCCGAGCATCTCGCGAAGCTCTTCGTGCTCGACACGAACGTGCTGATGCACGACCCGCTCTCGATCTTCCGCTTCGCCGAGCACGACATCTTCCTGCCGATGACGACCTTGGAGGAGCTCGACAACCACAAGAAGGGGCTGACCGACGTCGCGCGCAACGCCCGCACGGTGAGCCGCACGCTCGACGCACTCATCGAGGCGAACGGCGGCGAGATCTCCCAGGGCGTCCCGCTCTCGCTCCTCGGCAACACCGAGGCGAGCGGCCGCGTCTGGTTCGAGACGAAGCCGATGAGCGCCGAGCTCCCGAAGGAGCTCCCCGTCTTCAAGGGCGACAACAGCATCCTCGCCACGGTCGAGGGCGTGCAGGCCGAATTCAGGGACCGCGCCGTCGTGCTCGTCTCGAAGGACATCAACATGCGCATCAAGGCGAGGACCCTCGGGATCCCCGCCGAGGACTACTTCAGCGACAAGGTGCTCGACGACACCGACATGCTCTGGACGGGCAAGATCACGCTGCCCGCGGGGTTCTGGGAGTCGGTGAGCGCCTCGCTCAAGTCCTGGAAGGAAGGAGGCTCGACCTACTACGCGTTCGAGAGCGAGAAGCCCTCGGACTTCCCGTTGAACGCCTGCCTCTGGATCGAGGGCGACGACAACTTCATGGGCATGGTGACGGACGTCGCCGGCAAGCGCGTCACCTTCCGCCTGATGAAGGACTACCGCGCGCAGAGCCGCGTGAAGGTCTGGGGCATCACGGCGAGGAACCGCGAGCAGAACATGGCCCTGAACCTCCTCATGGATCCGGAGATCGACTTCGTGACGCTCCTCGGCCAGGCCGGCACCGGCAAGACGCTGATGACGCTCGCCGCGGCGCTCGAGCAGACGATCGACCAGCGCCGCTTCACCGAGATCATCATGACGCGCGCAACGGTGAGCGTGGGCGAGGACATCGGCTTCCTCCCCGGCACCGAGGAGGAGAAGATGGCGCCCTGGATGGGCGCGCTCGAGGACAACCTCGAGGTGCTGCACTCCTCCGAGACGGGCGGCGAATGGGGCCGCCAGGCGACGATGGACCTGATCCGCAGCCGCATCCGCGTGAAGTCGATGAGCTTCATGCGAGGGCGCACCTTCCTGCAGAAGTTCGTCATCATCGACGAGGCGCAGAACCTCTCTCCGAAGCAGATGAAGACCCTCATCACCCGCGCGGGCCCGGGCACCAAAATTGTTTGCCTCGGTAACATCGCGCAGATCGACACGCCCTACCTGACGGAAGGCAGTTCGGGCCTCACCTATGTCGTGGAGCGCTTCCAGAACTGGAAACATGCTGCAACGATCACGCTCACGCGCGGCGAAAGATCGCGCCTCGCGGAGTTCGCCAGCAAGGCTCTGTGAGTACAATGATTTAATCTGTCAAGAATCCCCCCAGCCGGGACCCTCGATTTTTCCCCGGCAGCCAGGGACCCAAATTTTCAAAGAGGACTGAAACAAAGATGTTCAACCGCACTCTCATCGCCGGCCTGGTTCTCTCGGTCGGTCTTGTGTCCGCCGCCCAGGCCGATTTCAAGGCTTTCACCGTCAACGGCCAGCGGGTCACCGTCGCTGAACAGCAGAAGATCTACGACGCCAACGTCAAGGCCGGCCAGAAGGCCGGTGACGAGCTCGAGGAGGCGGTGCGCCGCGCCGTCATCCAGGACAAGGTTCTCCTCGCCGAGGCGGACAAGGCCAAGATCACCCGCAAGCAGGAATACCGCGACGCGATGGAGGAAGTCGGCAACAAGCTCAAGGTGACGCTGCTCACGGCTAACGCTTGAAGCCCCTGATTGACCCAACCCAAGGAGCTCGGATTCCG
>NZ_JAUNSF010000063.1:1646-16768 GCF_030539355.1 Sutterella sp. | reverse complement strand
CCGTGTCCTTGACGTTCACGAGCTCGGCGCGCAGCTCGCTGTAGCGGAGTTTTCCATTGAGCGCCAGAACGCAGATGATGCGGCTTTTCCATTTTCCGCCGAAAACGCCGATGCCGTATTCTAGCGGACAGCGGATTTCCTTTTAGAGCTTCGGCTGATACATTATTTTCCTTGTTTTATTTTCTTCGGAGACGGGAGGGAATGCACGGGGCGCCGGCGGCCGGGTGTCCCGGCCGGAGGGGGAGGCTCCGGGGAAGTCGCACCGGGAAGCGGGGGGCCGTCCTTCGCCGGCTGAGCGGAATGATAGCGCACCCGGGAGAGGAGCGGTGTGATTTTCCTTCACTCATAAATTTATGAGTGACTCATCTTTTTCTCAATATCTTGTTTTCGCGTCCTTGCTCGGGTAATCTTCGCAGCATCCGAACTGAAACACTGCTCATGCGAGCGAAAGAGGAAAAGAAAATGGCAGTCAATGCTTATCTTGAAATCACGATGAAAATCCCGGCCGAAAACCGTCCGGCCGCCGCGGAGGTTTTCTTCAAGTACCGCGGCCCGTTCCTCGAGACGATCGAGGGCGCCGAGACGAAGTCGCTTCTCGTGCGTGACGAGGACGTGCAGGTGCTGCACGGCTTTGACTCTGCCGAGCACGCGAAGGCCTACCTCTCGACCGAGCTCTTCACGCGCGACGTCGCCGCGGGGCTCTCGCCGCTCTGGTCCGCCGACCCGGAGATCCGCATCTTCACGGCCGCGGCCTGAACCGAAGCGCGAGTAATACCTCAAGCAGCCGTCTGACGCCCGTGTCTGCGCACCCGGGCGCTCAAGTAGAATCATTCGCGCGCGCCCCGGAAGGATGCACACCAGCACCTCGCCGGGGCGTCATGCACTTGATTCAATGATGATCACTTGAGCCCTGGGGTGACGGCAGAATGGCGGAGACGGCAGCGACAGAGGAAACGGCGACGGAGACAGGCACCGCGGGATCCGTGCCGGAGGAGACTTTCTCCGAGGCATTCATCCGCGGCGTGAAGGGAGCGCTCCCGATGCAGGTGGGCTTCATACCGCTCTCCTTCATCCTCGGCACCCAGGGCGGGCAGCACGGACTCTCCGCCCTCGGGATGGCCCTGATGGTGAGCTTCAACTTCGCGGGCGGCAGCGAATTCGCCGCCGTCGCCCTCTGGAGCGCGACGCCCTCCTTTCTGGTGATCTTCGTGACGACCTGGCTCATCAACTGCCGCCACATCGTGCTCGGCGCCGCGCTCACGCCCTGGATGGAGCGCGCGAGGACGCCCGTCTGGGCCTCGATGCTCTCGTTCTTCGTGATGTGCGACGAGGTCTGGGCGCTCTCGATGCAGGAGATCGAGAGGAAGCGGAAGCGCGGCATCCCCGCGGAGAAGCTCTTCAGCTTCCCCTATCACCTGGGCGTCGGCATCTCGCTCTGGACGCTCTGGTGGATCTCGGCGGGCACCGGCGCGGCGGTCGGAACCGCCCTCGGGGACCTGACGCGCTGGGGGTTTCTGATGGCCTTCCCGGCGACCTTCATCGGCCTCGTGGTGGCGATGCGGCCGGCACTGGGAAAGTCTCTCCCGATGGTGGTCTCCGGCGTCGCCGCCGCGCTCGCGAGCCTGTGGCTGCCGCTTCACTGGAGCATCCTCATCGCGACGGTGCTCGGACTCGCCACCGCGGCCTTCGTGCCGGATCTGCCTGTCGGACGGAAAACCGAGTAGCAGTGAGAAAAAAGGAACGCAAATGGACATGCTCTCGACAATCTTCGCCCCGCCCTCGCTTCACGAGTTCATCGTGATCTGCGGCATGCTCGTCGCCACGTACTCGACGCGCCTCATCGGCTGGCTCGTGCTCAGAAACCGCCCCGTCTCGCCCACGATGCAGCGGGTGCTCGACGCCGCGCCCGGCTGCGTGATGATCTCGATCGTGGCCCCGGCCTTCATGACCACCAATGTGGTGACGCTCGTGACGCTTGCCGCCACCGTGCTCGTCGCCTTCCGCGCGCACCTCGCCGTCACGATCCTCTTCGCCGTGGGCTTCAACGCGCTCCTGCAGACTTTCTTCTGAAAAATGACTGACAGCAAGACATTGCCTGAGCTCACGGAGCCCTTCTCCGCGGCGATGCTCCGGGGAATGAGGACGACCGTTCCGATGCTCGTCGGCACCGTGCCGCTCGGCTTCATCCTCGGCACCCAGGGCGGGCAGCACGGGCTCTCGGGCCTCGGGATGGCGCTGATGACGGGCATGAACTTCGCGGGAGGGAGCGAGTTCGCGGCCGTCGCCCTCTGGAGCGCCGCGCCGTCCTTTCTCGTGATCTTCATGACGACGTGGCTCATCAACTGCCGCCACATCGTGCTCGGGGCCGCGCTCACGCCCTGGCTCGAGCGCGCCAGGACGCCCGTGCCCGCCGCCATGCTCGCGTTCTTTCTCATGTGCGACGAGACCTGGGCGCTCTCCATGCAGGAGGTGAGCCGCCGCAGGAAGCTCGGGCTTCCCGCGGACAAGGTCTTCTCGCTCCCCTTCCACATCGGCGTCGGTCTCACGCTCTGGAGCACCTGGTGGATCGCGGCCGGCACGGGCGCGGTCGTCGGCTCCGCGATGGGAGACCTCGCCCGCTGGGGGTTCCTGATGGCCTTCCCCGCGACCTTCATCGGCCTCGTGGTGGCGATGCGGCCGGCTCTGGGCAAGTCCCTCCCGATGGCGGTCTCGGGCGTCTCGGCCGCGCTCGCGAGCCTGTGGCTCCCGCTCCACTGGAGCATCCTCATCGCGGCGGTCCTGGGCCTCGCCGCCGCCGCATTCGTGCCGGCGAAGGACTGACCGGGATCCCGGCGGGCATACCACCTTCAGAGTATCCTTTGCGCGACAATCCCTCTCCCGAAAGGGAGGGGGTCGGGTTATTCCCCATGTCCCGGGGCCCTCTCCGGGGCCGGGGTGCTCCTGCATGTTTAACTTTTGCCCCGTGATGAGGCAAAATTGAGAGACGCGTCCCCGCCGGACCGGTGTCTCAGTTCACCTGTTCTCCGGGGGAGCCGGGGCTTCCCACCCTCCGGCGGCGGTCAGCCCGCCCGAACCATAACGAGAACAGAAAGACTTGAAAGCGTCTCAAACCCAGAAAACTGCCGCCAGTTCAGAATCCTCCCCCGAAACCCCCGCTTCCCGGAGGTTCCGGACGGCTGCGCTCGCCCTTGCCTTCATGGGGGCCGTGCTCGGCGGGTCCGGAGCGGCGCTCGCGAAGGACGTGATCCAGCTCGCCGTCGTGGAGATGACCGAGCCCGGCTACGTGCGCTCGACCGTCATACCGGTGAAGCGCACGATCGAGCACGCCTTCCCTGACCGCACGGTGGTGATCATGCGCGTGGCCTCGGCCGATCTCGCGGCTACGGTCGAGAAGCTCAGGCCCGACTTCGTGATCTCGCCGGCGGCCAATTTCCTGCAGATCGTCGATGCGCAGGGCGCGCATCCGATCGCCACCCGCAAGACCCGGGCGGCAAAGGATCCGTCCCGGTCCGCCGGCGCCGCCGTGGTGGCGCTCGCCGACCGCGCGGACGTGGGGCCGCTCGCGACCCTGAAGGGTCTGCGCGCCGCGGCGACCTCCCCCGAGTCGCTCGACGGGTGGGTGGCGCTGCGCTACGAGCTCGAGAAGGCGGGTTTCAATTCCGGAACTTTCTTCAGGGAACTGAAGTTCATGGGCTTCGGAATGCCGAACGTCATCTCGGCCGTCCTCTCCGGATCCTATGACGTCGGCATCGTCCCGGCCTGCATGCTCGAGAACCTCGAGCGCGAGGGCCTCATCGAGGCCGGGGCGCTGCGCGTCGTGGCGAGAAAGCCCACGGACGAGACCACCTGCGCCGCCTCGACCGACCTCTATCCCGACCTCGTCGTCTCCGCGCTCACCTCGGCCGAGCACGAGGTGGTGAGGGGCGTGACCGCCGCTCTCCTCACGGCCGACATGCCGGGCGACTTCGGCTGGTACGCCGTGAGCGACTTCCACGAGGTGCGCGCGCTCGAGGAGGCGCTTCACCTCGGTCCCTGGGCCTACCTCGAGGACATGACCCCCGCGGGCCTCTGGCGCCGCTGGCGGCCGTGGATCCTCGGCGTCGCGGCGATCGTGCTGCTCCTTCTCGTGAACGAATGGCGCCTGCGCCGGCTTGTGCGCCGCCGCACGGCGGAGCTCGAGCGCGCGCTCGCCGAGCGCGACCGGCTCGAGGCCTCCGAGGCGAAGGCCCGCGAACGGCTCTCGAAGCTCGAGCGCATGGGTGCGCTCTCGCAGCTCTGCACGTTGGTCGCCCATGAACTGAAGCAGCCCGTCGGCGCCGTCATCAATTACCTCGCCGTCGCGCGCATGAAGCTCTCCGGCACGAAGGTTGTCGCCGATCCGCTCGCCGAAGGGGCCGCGGCCGCCGAACCCGATGATGCGCCTCCCGTCGATCCGGTGATGCTCGAGGCCATCCGCGGCGCCGATGAGCAGGCCCGCAGGATCTCGGCGATCGTGGACCGCGTGAGGGGCTATGCGCGGCGCGAGCGCGCGAAGCGCGTCGAGGTGGACCTCGCGCGCGTCGTCGTCGAGGCGGCCGCCGGCGTGCGGCTCTCGAACCGCGCCCCGATCGAGACCAACGTGACGGCGCCCGGAAAGGCCGTCGTCGAGGGCGATCCGCTCGAACTCGAGCTCATCGTCCACAACCTGATGAAGAATGCCGCCGAGGCGGTGCGCGCGAATGAGAAGGAGCTCGGCTCCTCGGGCGAGCGCGCCCCGGCGGGGCTCGTCACCGCGACGCTTGCGGTGACGGGCGACGAGGCCGTGATCTCGGTCTGCGACAACGGACCGAGGCTCTCGGACGAGGCGTTCGCGCGTCTCTCGCGCGTCTCCGCGTCCGTCAAGCCCGACGGGCTCGGCATCGGCCTCGGCATCGTGCGCAACCTCGTGGAAGAGAACGGCGGACGGCTCACGCTCTCCCGCCTCCCCGTCAGAGGGCTCTCGGCCGAGGTGCGCTTTGACCTCTTTGATCCGCAGAGCGCCGTGAAGGCGCCGGAGACGGCGGCCGCCTCAGAGCCCGGGACCGGGGCGACGCAGGCTGCCCGGGAGACCGAAGAGGCAGGAAAGACCAAAGGAGAACCATGATGACTGACCGACCGCTCATCCGCATCGTGGATGACGACGAGGCCCTGGCCGCCTCGAGCGCCCTGCTCCTCGAGAGCATGGGCTGGGAGGTGGCCCGCTATCCCGACGGCCCGACCTTCCTCGCGAACGACGATCTGAAGCGCCCCGGCTGCATCGTGCTCGACGTGCAGATGCCCGGGATGGACGGGCTCGAGGTGCAGGCGGAGCTCACCCGCCGCGGCTCGACGGTGCCGATCCTCTTCCTCTCCGCCCACGGCTCGATCCCGATGGCCGTGCATGCGATGCGGCTCGGCGCAGTGGACTTTCTCGAGAAGCCGGTCGACCCGATGCAGCTCCTCACCAAGGTCGCCCAGTGCACAAGCGCGAGCTCGGCGAGGACGGCCGCTGACCGCGCCGTCGCCGAGCGCCGCGCGCGGTTTGAGTCGCTCACGCCGCGCGAGCGCGAGGTCGTGGATCTGGTGCTCAGGAACGCCGCCAACAAGGAGATCGCGCGCGACCTCGGGCTTGAGGTCTCGACCGTGAAGATGCACCGCGCCAATGCCTTCGCGAAGCTCGGCGTCCATTCGCCCGGCGAGCTCTGGAAGCTCGCGAGCGAGTGCGGGCTCGCGGGCGACGCCGTTGAATCGGGAGGCGCGGAGCCATGAGCGGAAAACCCACGGACCGGATACGGCGGCGCCTTCTCGGCGCGGGAGCCGCCGGCGCGGCGCTTTCGTGGCTGCCCGGCGCGGCCCTCGCCGACGAGGACTTTTTCGCTGCCGTGCGCGAGGCGTTCACCTCGAAGCCCGCCTGGGCGACGGAGCTCCCCCTGATCGAGGAGCGCTGCGACGTCGTGATCGCGGGCTCGGGCGGCGCGGGCCTCTCGGCGGCGCTCGCCGCCGCGCAGGATCTCGCCCGCGGCATCAGCGGCCGTCCTCCCCGGGTCGTCGTCCTCGAGAAGGCTAGGATCGCGGGCGGTCACACGCTGCTCGCCTCCGGGTCGTTCGCCGCCGAGGAGAGCCCGGCGGGCATCCTCGGCATGCGCGCGGAGATGATGGCCGCCGGCGCGGGCAGGAACGACGTCGAGCTCGCCGACGTGGTCTGCCGCGGCTCCTGGGCCGCCAAGGAGCGCCTCGCCGCGCTCGGCGTCACCTGGTGCGACGTCCCCTTCCGTGCCGTGGGCGCGCCCTCGGCGCGCTGCTGGAACTCGGGCGCCTCGCAGTCGGGCTACGACTACGTGCAGGCGCTGATGCGCGGCGTGCGCGCCGCCGGCGTCGAGGTGCGGTTCTCCACCCGCGCCGAGTCGCTGCTGCTCGCCGACACGGGCGAGGCGATGGGCGTCTTCGCCCATGACGGCGACGGACGCAGAATTCTCTTCCGGGCGCCCTCGATCGTGCTCGCGACGGGCGGCTTCACGGCGAACCGCGCCATGATCGCCCGCTACCGGCCCGACATCCCGGCGACGATGGGCACCACCGCGGGCGCCCGCGGCGAGGCCTTCGACGGCTCCACCGGCGACGGCATCCTCATGGCCGCGGAGATCGGCGCGAGGCTGCGCGACATGGACGCGCTCGAGATCATCCCCTTCGCGGGCGGCCGCCTCATCGACTACGTGGGCGCCGAGATCTGGCTCAACGCCCGCGGCGAGCGCTTCGTCTCCGAGGGCGCGGACTTCCTCACCGTGCGCAATGCCATGAGCATCCAGCCCGACGGCGTGATGTGGGCCGTCACGGACGTGAAGAGCGCGAAGGGCGCGACCTTCGGCCTCAAGCTCCTCGACGGCACGGTGATGCGCGCCGAGAGCCTCGCCGAGCTCGCGCGCGGCATCGGCTGCAACGCCGCCGCGCTCGAGGAGACGATCGTTCGCTACAACCGGTCGGTCGCCAAGCACTGGGACGACGACTTCGGCATCCCGATGACGGGCGGGACGATCGACACGCCGCCCTTCTTCTACGGGCGCGAGGTCTTCTCGCTCCACTATTCCTCCGGGGGCGTGGCGATCACTCCCCGTGCGGAGGTCCTCACCGAATCGGGGAAGATCATCCCGGGCCTCTTCGCCGCCGGCGAGACCACGGGCGGCGTGCACGGGGCGACGAAGCTCGGCGGCTGCGGCCTTGCCGACGCCTTCGTCTTCGGCGACCTCGCGGGGCATGCCGCCGCGCAGGTCGCGCTCGCCAGGAACGGCTTCCGTCCCTTCAGCGAGGGCTGACCCGGCTCACCGGAATTCCGAGAAATACTTTTTCAGGACGGCCGCCCGCGGAAACCCCTTCCCCGGGCGGCCTCTTCTTCTCCGCCCTACTCCCTCAGGGCATCCGGGGGAGGTCGGATGAGAACGGATCTCATCCGACGGTCGTAGTTCCCCTACGTCTCACGACTACCTCCCGCGGGAGGTAGAGGGATTTCTTAGCGATTTTTAAGATTCTTCTCAGAGAGTCAGGCAGGAGATCCCTGAGGCGTCACCGGTTAAGGTTCTACCGCGGTGCCTCAGAGACCTCCGGCCGGACCTTCGATCCCAACGGACCCTGCGGGCCGACCTTCCCCCAAGCCCCGCTTCACCACCCCGCCCTTTCCGGACCCAAGCAGTTTTCTCCCTGCGGCACCGAAAAGGCACTTTCTCCGGGATGCGTGACGGCGCTGAAGGAAACGGCAGAGCCTCAGGGGCCACCAGAGAAAAGAGAAGACAATCATGACCCTGAAGCCCGGATTCTGCGGCGTCGCTGCCGCGCTCGTGCTCGCCATCGCCTCGGCTGGCTCCGCCTCCGCCGCGATGCCTTCCAAGATCAACGGCCCGCACGCGTCGCTGCCCTGCTCGACCTGCCACGTGAAGGACATGACCGCCCCCGCCAAGGAGACCTGCTTTGCCTGCCACGGCTCGTACAGCAAGGTTGCCGAGCGCACCGCGAAGATGAACCCGAACCCCCACATGAACCACCGCGGTGAGCAGAACTGCGCGAACTGCCACTCGATGCACGCCCAGCCGCGCTTTGAGTGCAACGACTGCCACAACTTCAACATCAAGATGAAGGGGGAGTGAATAAAATGACCGCCAAGAATTTCTCTCGCCGTTCCTTCCTCGGCGCCGCCGCTGCCTCCGCCGCCGCTGCCGCCGTCCCGGCCGCTCACGCCGCGAGCGTGAAGCAGGACATCCCCGCCAAGTGGGACATCGAAACTGACGTCGTGGTGCTCGGCGCCGGCGGCGCGGCCCTGATGGCCGCCTGCCAGGCCTTTGACCGCGGCGCCAAGGTCGAGATCTTCGACAAGGGCCTCTCCCCCTTCCACACCGGCACGAACCTCTGCGGCGGCCTCTTCACCGCCTGCGGCTCCCGCATGCAGAAGGCCGATCCGAAGATCAAGGACGACTGGAAGGCCTTCGCCGACGACATCATCGCCTACGGCGAGCACCAGTCCCTCAAGGAGCCGGTCTACGGCTTCACGAAGCACTCGGGCGAGGCGTTCGACTGGCTTGAGGACCACGGTCTTGCCAAGCACCATCTCGAGCCCTATGCCGGCCACAGCAACGTCCGCGCGCACCGCCAGGACTCCTTCAAGGGCCGTGACTACATCGAAGTGCTCGTGAAGGAAATCGCCGCCCGCAACCTCAAGATCCATCACTCCTGCGGCCTCTCGAAGTTCTTCTTCGACGCCGAGGCGAACCGCGTGATCGGCGTTGAGTGCGGCTCGGGCGACAACAAGGTCACCGTCCGCGCCCGCATGGGCGTCGTCATGGCCACCGGCGGCATCACCGGCTCGCCGGAGTCGCTCGACAGCTGGGTCCCGTCCGTCGCCGGCAAGGGCGTCGTGATCGGCGGCCCGTGCAACACGGGCGAGGCGATGCGCATCGCGGTCCGCGACGTCGGCACCCCGCTCTCGCACATGCAGTACATCGCCTCCTATCCGTGCGGCATCGTGACGCACGGCCGCAACGGCCCGTACTGCCGCTGGTGGTTCATCACCGGCCAGGGCGGTATCCTGATCAACAAGAACGGCTCGCGCTTCGTCACCGAGCGTGAGGGCATCTGCCACGTCACGCCGAAGCTCGCCGGCAACCCCGACGGCTGCCACTACGTGCTCGCCGACGAGGCCACCTGGCAGCGCACGCTCGGCAAGATCAAGCTCTCCGCCCTCGTGGGTCTCCCGTCCTGGACCGAGGAGCGCGTGCTCGCCGAGTTCGAGAAGGGTGAGAACCTCTGGAAGGCCGACTCGATCGAGGAACTCTGCCAGAAGTCCGGCGTGAACCTCGAGGGTCTCAAGAAGCAGCTCGCCACCTGGAACCAGGCCGTCGAGACGAAGACCGACAACCAGTTCGGCCGCACCGACCAGCAGTACAAGCTCGAGCAGGGCCCGTGGCGCATGATCCGCATGTTCCCGTGGAACAACCTCTCCTGCGGCGGTCTGCGCGTCACCGAGCAGTTCCAGGTTCTCGGCTGGGACATGAAGCCGGTCGAGGGCTTCTACGCCGCCGGCGAGACGGTCGCTGGTGTGCACGGCGCCTTCTACTGCGGCGGCAACGCCTGCGGCTTCGCCCACACCTCCGGCTACATGGCCGGCCGCTATGTGACGGGCTACAAGGAAGCGTAATTCCTTCCTGATGAGCGCCCTCGCGGGGGAGTCTGATCCCTCCCCCGCCCGAGGGACCTCATTAAACAATCCTCTTCCGGGAACGGTCCGCTTCTTCTCCGTTCCCGGGGGACAAACAAAGGATCCCAGATTCTTTTGGTGCTCTTTGGTCCCTCCGCGTCGGTTTCTACTCTCCTTTTCCGGCGCGATTTCGGGAAACCGCTTTCTCCAGCGGTCTGCAGCCCGGCGCTCAGCTTTATCCCTTCGGTCCATCCCGGGAGCTGACGTCGGGTTTCTTTTCGTCTGCAGCATCCGTGCCCGGCTGGCCGGGCGTCCTGCCATGCCCTGAAGCTATGGGCATAGATGAGCATAAAGTATTTGTTGTTTTTCCTGAATTTCCCTAGACTTTTCCCTCATGAAAAAGGCATGGACGGCACCACCTTCATGCCTGAAGGTTATGGGAACATCGGCAGCAGGCTGCCCTGACGGAGATTCCAGGAAATGACAAATGTACTCATCGTGAACGCCGGCATCCGCGTGACGGAAAAGCACGGGAAGCTCTCGGCCGAGCTCGTGCGCCGCGCGCGGGAGCGCTTTGAAGGGGCTGGCTTCACCGTGACGGTGACGGACCTCAATGACCCGTGGACGGTTGACGAGGAAGTGGCGAAGGTGAAGGCCGCCGACCTCATTCTCGTGCAGACGCCCGTCTGGGCCATGAGCACGCCGTGGCACTACACCCGCTGGCAGGACGAGGTGCTCACGCATCCGGACGTCTGCGGCACGGACGGCAGAACCCGGACGGATCCCTCGAAAAAGTACGGCACGGGCGGGTTCCTGCAGGGCAAGCGCTACTGGCTCTCGACCACCTGGAACGCGCCGAAAAAGGCGCTCGACGAACCCGGCGAGTTCTTCGACGGGCGCGGCATCGAGGAGGTGCTGATGCCTCTGCACAAGCAGTTCGAGTACATGGCGGTGGCGCCCTTCGCCCCCACCTTCGCAATCCACGACGTCTACAAGAATCCCGACATCCCGACAGACCTCATGTGCTGGGATCAGGCGCTCGAGACCGCCGTCGCGAAGCTCGCCGGCTGAAGTCCTGAGAGGGAAATCTGAGAGAGAGAGCGGCCTCCCGGAGCGTCATGACTCCGGGAGGCCGTGCTTTTGCAGAGGTGCTCAGGCGAAGCGCTTGGTGAAGAGGTAGCTCTCGATCGAGCCCGCCTCACCGCCCGCGTCCCACCGGTCGGTCTCGCTGATCGCCCAGCCGCGGCGCAGGTAGATGCCGCGGTTGCAGTGATCGTCGGTGAAGAGCATCGCTCTGGGGTGCCCCGCCGCACGGCACTCGGCCTCGAAGGCCCTGAGGAGCGCCGAGGCGCAGCCGCGCCCGCGCGCGTCCGGGTGCGCGATCAGGTAGACGAGCTCTGCGGGGGCTTTCGCCGCGGCCTCGCGGTTCATGAGCTCGGCGAGCATTCCCTTGTTGACGGCGGTGATGCCCGCCTCGAACTCGAGCACGTCGCGCCCGAGCCCGGAGGAGCCGAGCTCGATCTCGCGTGCGCGGCGGATCTCCGTGTAGGCGCGGCGCATCGCGGGCGTGAGCCCGCGCCGCAGTCCGTCCGTCGCGGGCTCCGTCTCGGGAAGCCCCAGGCGGGCGCACATGAGGGCGCCTGCGCGGCCGTCCTCGAGGGCGGCGACGCGGATGAAGTCGCTCTTCAGGAGATTCGCGATCTGGTAAGCCTCGCCGAGCGCCCGGCGCTCCGTGGCGCTGCGGTCGGGATCGATCTCCCAGCCCCAGGTGAGATCGTAGGCGGCGTTCATGCGGGCAAGGTCGTCGGGCTCGAAAGGACGCAGAACGGGACGGGTGAACAGGGAATTGTCGGCGGCGGAGTTTTCAGAGGACGTCATAAGGAAGCGGGAGCGCTTCGGGTCGCGCTCCCGGCAGGTTCGGGTGTTTTTTGTAAGTGCCCCTATTCTAGTGGAGCGGCATACGCCGTCCGCCCGAGGGTTCTCCCGGGAGGGGCCTCTCCCCGCCCGGCCGGAGCCGATGCGGGCGGGACTGCCTCGCTGGATCAGATCAGCTCCCTGCCGCAGGGAGGGGCATTGAGCCATTCGCGGTCCCCGGCGGCCCGTTCGGATGCGGCCGCTTCATACTGGTCGAGCAGATCATCGAGATTTATCTTCCTGCGGCCGCGCGCCTTGTGCAGAAGGACGCCCCCGCTCGTGACGGAGCAGGAAAGCACGTCGCCGGCCTGCCATCCGAGAACCGACAGCGCTTCGGGAGGAACCCTGATCATTGCCGATCCTTCGATGTTCTGCAGAACGCATTCGGGCATGGCTGTCTCCGGGAGAAAGAGCTGCTAGATGAGGATGGTCTCGGATTCCTCCGTCTGCCTCGGCTGAGTCTTCGGGGCGGGCTTCGTCCTGGGCGCGGGCTGCGGCGTCTTCTTCGGCGCGTAGCGCTCCACGATCGCGGCCGCCCGGTCGAGGGCCTTGGCCGAGCCGTTGAGCGGAAAGCGGATGACGATGTCCTCGCCGTTGAGGCTCACCTGGAGGCGGAGCACCCGGCCCGCGCGCAGTTCGCGCAGGAACCGGCTCCCGAAGCTGCCGCGGAAGGAGTAGAAGAGCGTGCGCTCCTCGGCGCTTCGCTCGGCCGTGCCGCGGAAGATCGTGCCCCGGTCAACGCGGAGCGCCACGGGAAGCAGGTCGCGGCGGCTGCGCCAGCGACGGGCGGAGTATTCTGAGAGCGTGACATTGAGTCCGAGCGCGTAGTTGCCCGGATCGAGCATGTCGATGGTCAGGAGCCCGTCGCGCTCGTCCGAGGCGACGCAGGCGCGGCCGATGAGACGCCCGCGCGCTCCCTGCAGCGCCAGACTCTGCCAGGCGCCGTCCGTGCGGAGCTCGGAATAGTCGAGGTCGGCGGCCCGGACCATGGAGGCCGGCAGGGCCGCGGCAAGGGCGGTGAGAACGAGTGTGCGGCGCGTGAGGGGCATCTTTTTTCAGGGATCCTTCTTCTTCGTGAAACTGCGGGCTTCAGAGGAAAGGATAGCCCCGCGGAGGGCGCCCTTCGGCGCGACTGAGAAAGACTGAAACAAATGGGCGGCGTGCGGTCACGGAAAACCCGTGAGGCACAGCCGCCCTCTTCCTCAGATCCGGGGGATCAGACGCGGGATCACTGCTTCGTGATGTCCGCGCCGAAGAACTGGTTGGAGAGCTCGGCGAGCTCGCCCGAGGCACGCAGTTCCTCAAGCGCGGCGTCGACCTTCGCCTTCAGCGCGGCGGAACCGGCGCCCATCGGCATCGGCATCGCGATCGGGGTGGCCTGCGGGGCGACGGCCGCGATCTTGAAGGCGGCGTCCGGGTGGACCTTCATGTAGTTGCGGAAGACGACCTCGGCGTTGAGCGTCGCGTCGATGCGGCCCTGGAAGAGGAGCTCGAGCGTCTGGTTGAGGTCGTCGACGCCGATCACCTTGGCGCCGGCGCGCTCGGCGATGTCGGCGTAGTTCGAGGAGATGGTGTTGGCGGTGGTGAGGCCCTTGAGGTCCGCCATCGAGTGGATCCTGTCGCTGTCCTTCCTCACGATCACGACCGTGCGGTTGAAGGCGTACGGGGTCGAGAAGAGGAAGGCCTTCTGGCGGGCCGCGGTCATCGCGACGCCGTTGATCATGATGTCGTAGCGGCCGGAGCGGATGCCCGCGAGGAGCCCGTCCCACTTGCCTTCGACCAGGTCGGCCTTGACGCCGAGCTTCGCGGCGAGCTTGCGGCCGAGCTCCACGTCAAAGCCCGTGAGGCGGTCGTTCTCGTCGTGGTAGGTCCAGGGCGCCCAGGTGCCCTCGGTGCCGATCGTAAGCGTGCCCTTCTTCTGGATGCGCTCAAGGAGATCCTCGGCGGCGAACGCGGTGCCGGCCGCGGAGAGCGCGCCGGCGGCGAGCGCCGCGGCGACGAGCGTGCGGCGGGTGAGCTTGAAGTCAGTCATTGATCAATACCTCTTCGAAAGGGAAGCGTTTCTTGTTCTGGTTTCAGGAGTTTAAAAGTGTTCGGGTGTCACTGCAGGCCGGAGAAGCCGGCGAGGAAGGCCTTCGTGCGGGCCTCCCGCGGGCTGTCGAAGAACTCGCGGCTCGGCGCCTGCTCGACGACGAGGCCGTCCTCGATGAGGACGGTCTTCGTCGAGACCCCCCGTGCGAAGGCGAGCTCGTGCGTGACGATGATCATCGTGCGCCCCTCGAGCGCGAGGACGCGCAGCAGCTCGAGGATCTCCTTGGTGCGCTCGGGATCGAGGGCCGACGTGGGCTCGTCGAGGAACATCAGCGCCGGGTCGGGCGCGAGGGCGCGCGCGATCGCGACGCGCTGCTGCTGGCCGCCCGAGAGCTCGCTCGGATACTTGCCGGCGTGGTCGATCATGCCGACCTTCTCGAGGAGCGCCTCGCCCTTCGCCCTCGCCTCTTTCTTAGCCATGCCGCGCCCCACGGTGAGGCCGAGCGTGACGTTCTCGAGCGCCGTGAAGTTGAGGAAGAGATTGAAGTTCTGGAAGACGAAGGAGGTGCGCTGACGGAGCCGCGCGATCTCGCGGGAGCTCGCGTGCGCGAGGTCCCAGCGGTCGCCCGCGAGCACCATCCCGCCCGCCTGCGCGGGGTCGAGGTAGTCGAGCGCGCGCAGCAGCGTGGTCTTGCCGGACCCGGAGGGGCCGATCAGGGCCATCACCTCGCCCTCGTTCATCTCGAGGTCGATGCCGCGGAGCACCTCAGTCTCGCCGAAGGACTTTTTCACGCCCGTCGCGCGGAAGAAGGGTTCAGCCATTTGTCAGCGCCTCCCGTAGTAGTTGAGACGCTTCTCGCCCTCGCGCTCGAGCCTCGAGAGCACGGTGCAGAAGATGAGATAGATGAGCGCGACCTCGATGTAGAGCACGAGCGGCTCGTAGGTGCGCGCGACGATGCGCTGCGTCGTCATGAACATTTCGGTGACGGTGATGTTCGCCGCGAGGCTCGTGTTCTTCACCATCGAGATGAGCGAGTTGCCGAGCGACGGGAACGCGGTCCTCATCGCCTGCGGCAGCACGATGCGAAAGAACGTCTGCGTCCAGGAGAGGCCCGATGTGAGACCGGCCTCCATCTGCCCCGTCGGGACGCTCTCGATCGCGGCGCGGATGATCTCGGCGCAGTACGCGCCCTCGTTGATCGAGAAGACGATGACCGCGGCCGTCCACGGGTCGATGAGGACGCCGGCGTGCGGCAGGCCGTAGAAGACGACGAAGAGCTGCACGAGAAGGGGCGTGCCGCGGATCACCCAGATGTAGAAGCGCATCACGTGCCTGAGCACCGGCACACCGCGGTACTGCACGAGCGCCACGGCGGTCGCGATCACGAGCGCGATCGAGAAGCTCACGATCGTGAGCGGGATCGTCACGGTGAGACCCGGAAGCAGGATCTTCCAGAAGGAGTCACAGACGAGTTGGAGGATTTCTTCGGTCATCAGTCAG
>NZ_JAUNSF010000063.1:0-1546 GCF_030539355.1 Sutterella sp. | reverse complement strand
CTCACCGGGTGCGACGTCTTCCTGCTCGAGCCCGCCGAGCCCTACCCGTCGGAGTATCAGGAAACCGTGAACCGCGCGGTGCCGGAGCGCGAGTCGGACGCCCGCCCGGCGCTGAAGCGCCTCCCGGATCTCTCGGGCTATGACACCGTCGTGATCGGCCACCCGATCTGGGGCGGCAAGATGCCGATGATGTTCTACACGCTCCTCGAGGACAAGGGCGTGCAGGCCGCGCTCAAGGGCAAGACGATCCTGCACTGGGCCACCAACGGCGGCTCGGGGCTCGGCGACAGCCAGCGCGAGATCACGCGGCTTCTGCCCGAGTCGAGGATCCTGCCGGGGCTCGACCTCTACGGCTGGGGCGGCCTCCGCTCGCCGGGCTCGATCCGCCCGTGGCTCGAACAGAACGGCATCGCGGTCAGGGGCTCCTGAGAGCGCAGGCGCTTATATCGCATAAACTCGGTCCGGGAGGGTTGTCTCTGCCCTCCCCGGACACCGTCACTTCAATTCCTCCGAAAGGTCTCCCATCATGCAGCGACGCAGTTTCCTCCTCTCGACCTCCATCTCCGCCGTCCTCACGTCGATGGGGCTCACGGCCCTCCCCGGTGCCGCACGTGCCGCGGCTCAGGGTGAACTTCCCGCCTGGGCGATGCGCCTCGAGCACCTCGCCGACCCCGGCGACACGAAGGCCGCCGAGGTCTTCTTCACGACCGACGTCTCGCCCGAAGCCCTGATCCGCGTCTACGAGGCCGTGGGCAGGAAGGCCGCGGGCAAGGTGGCGGTGAAGATCTCGTTCGAGTCCGCGGGCGGCCCGCATCTCGAGCCCGCCTTCCTCGGGCCGTTCTGCGACCACGTGAAGGGCACGCTCGTCGACACGCACTGCTTCACGTCGCGCCGCGGCGAGAACGCCGAGCACATGGAGCTCATCCGCGAGAAGGGCTTCGACAAGGTGGCGCCCGTCGACATCCTCGACTGGGACGGCGACATGGACCTCCCGGTGAAGAACGGCTACTACCTCAAGTACACCCGCACGGGCTCGCACTTCGCGAACTATGACGACGTGATCTCGGTGGTGCGCTTCAAGGGGCACTACCTCCCGCGCTACGGCGGCACGATGAAGAACCTCTCGATCGCGCTCGGGTCCCTCTCGGGCAAGGCGATCATCCACAGCCTCGGCGAGAACGAGCGCTATTACCAGCGCTCCTCCGACCAGGAGACCTCCATGGCCATGGCCGACGCGGTGCGCGCGGCGCTCGACGCCAAGCCCGGCCGCTGGGTCTTCATCAACGTCGTCAATTCCTTCGAGCCGAACGAACGCACGAACCACGGCGCGGTGAACCTCGGCGACATCGGCATCTTCGCCTCCACCGACCCCGTCGCGCTCGACCAGGTCTGCTGCGACCTCGTCTACGGCGCCGCGCCCTCGCTCGAGGTGCGCCGGCAGTGGGAGGACTCCCACTCGACCGACGTGCTCGCCTTCGCCGAGGCGAAGGGCACGGGCACGCGCCGCGCACGGCTCACGCGTATTGCCTGACATACCACTTCTGAG
>NZ_JAUNSF010000062.1 GCF_030539355.1 Sutterella sp. | reverse complement strand
AAAAAAATGAAGGGCGGTGCCAAGGCACCGCCCCGGTCCTTCAGAGGAGAAGCACACCCCGTGCCATACGGGGCGGGCTCACCTGAAGGCGTCAGTCAGCTTTGAGTGACGGATCAGAGAACGCCCTTCGCACGAAGGCCGCGCATCACGTCGGCGACGTAGCGCATCTCGGCCGGACGGACGTAGGAGATGCGGCACCACTCGGTGGCCGGCGGGAACGGACGGCCGACCATGATGTGCTCGGCCTTCATGGCGTCGGCGAACTGCTTCAGCGGAGCCTTGAGGTTGAAGAAGCAGAAGTTCGTCTGGCTCGGGAGGTACTCGAGGTTGAGCTCCTTGAAGAGGTCCTCCATGATCTTGCGGCTCTCGGCGTTCTCGTCGCGGGACTGCTTCAGGAACTCGGCGTCGTTCATCTCGGAGATGGCGGCCTCGAGCGCCGGGACGTTCTGGAAGAAGTCGTAGGCGATGTGGTCGTGGACGAGCTTGGCGGTGTCGGCAGCGGCGTAGGCATAGCCGAGGCGGAGGCCGGCCATGGCGTAGATCTTCGAGAAGGTCTTCAGAACGATGACGTTCTTCTGGCCGGCGGCGACGAGCTCCATCGTGGAGCGGAAGCTCTTGTCGTCGACGAACTCGCCGTAGGCCTCGTCAACGAGGAAGATCGTGTTCTTCGGGTTGGAGCGGATCCAGTCGAAGAGGGCCTCGGAGTCGGCGATCGTCGAAGTGGGATTGTTCGGGTTCACGAAGTAGACGATGGCGAAGCCCTTCTTGGCGACCTTGGCGGCGGCCTCGCGCATGGCGGGGATGTCCATCGACCAGTTCGGGCCCATCTTGACCTTCACAACGGGGATGCCGTTGCGGGTGGCGGCCATCTCACCGTCGGAGTAGGAGAGCTCGGCGACGACAAGCGCGGCGCCCGGCTTCTTGACATAGGCCTCGACGGAGGCGCGGATCGCCTCGGCGGAGCCCTGCGAGAGGACGATCTCCTCCTTCTTGCCGCCGATCTGCTTGGCGACCATGGCGCGGAACTCCTCGGCGCGCACGAAGGGATAGCGGTTGCACTTGGCGGCGGACTCGGCGACGGCCTTCTGGGCGGCCGGGGAGAGGCCGAGCGGGTTCTCGTTGAAGCAGGCGATGAGGGGCTTCTCAGCGGTGGGCTTCTCGAAGACCGGCGCGGCGGCGGTGGCCTCGGCCTTCGTGGCGCAGCCGGAGATCATGGAAGCGGTGACAGCGCCGGTGATGGCGGCGCCGAGGAACTGACGTCTCTGCATGGACATGGGTGTATTCCCTTCTGGTGCAAGTGGGTTTTATGGTCCGGGATTCGCTGCACGCACTTCAACCGGGCAAATGCGCACAGTTTCCATTTAGACAGTCATATTGCATCCGCCGCGCCTCGCGGCGCAGTGCGTTTTCCGCTCCGGTTGAGAGCGCTCACGGGGCATCGGTGAAAAGCATTAGACAAAGGGCAGTGCCGCACGCGGCGGCCCTGCCCTTCATGTTTACCTTCGATGGAGGCGTCTGGAGTCAGTCGAGACCGAGCGCCTTCCTCAGTTCCCCGACGGAGGCGACGATCGCCGCGGAAGGCTCCGCGGCAAGCATCTCGCGGGTCATCGCGCCGTAGGTGACGCCGATCGCACGGCAGCCCCAGGCGCGGGCCATGCCGAGGTCGTGGGTCGTGTCACCCACCATGATCGTATCCTCAGGCGTGAAGCCCGTGGCGAGTCCGATGCGCTCGAGCATCGCGGGGTCGGGCTTCGAGGGGTTCTCGTCGGCGGTGGCGGTCTCGGAGAAGAGAGGGCCGATGCCGGTCTGCTCGAGCACCTGATTGAGACCGCGGCGGCTCTTGCCCGTCGCGATGGCAAGCGTCACGCCGTTCTTCTGCAGGTCCTCGAGGAGCGCGCGGATCCCTTCGAAGAGATGCACCTTCGGCTCCTCGGGCTTGTAGCGCTCCACATAGAAGGCGCCGAACTGCTGGAACTCCTCGGGCGGACAGGTCGGGGCGACGATCCGGATCGCGTCACGCCAGCCGAGCCCGATCACCGAGCGGCACACCGAGGTCGAGGGCACGGGGAGCCCAAGCTTCTCCGCGGCGTACTGGATCGAGATCACGATCGCGGCGGTGGTGTCGAGAATCGTGCCGTCCCAGTCGAAGACGACCATGTTGTAAGGCCCGACGGGCGGGACTTTCTCTTCGGTCTCAGCGGGATTGAGGGGAGCTGTCATTCCTTTCCTTTTGCTTCAAGAACGCGGACGACCTCCGCGAGGTCCGCCGGGAGCGGCGCGACGATGTCGAGCGGCTCGTCCGTGACGGGATGGATGAATTTCAGGTTCCAGGCGTGCAGGAACATGCGCTTCAGGGGCGCACCGAGCAGCCCGTGCGTGAGCTCGCGGTTGAAGGCGAAGTCGCCGTACTTGTCGTCGCCTGCGAGCGGGAAACCCTCGGTCGCGGCGTGCACGCGGATCTGGTGCGTGCGGCCGGTCTTGAGTTCCGCGTCGAGCAGCGTCACCGCGCCGAAGCGGCGGATCACCGTGAAGATCGTGTGGGCGCTCATGCCGTCGGGGGAGACGCGCACGCGCCGCTCGCCCGAAGGGAGGAGGTACCGCTCGAGCGGATGCTTCACGTGCTGGCGCTCGTTCACCCAGTCGCCCTTCACGAGGAGTCTGTAGTGCTTCTCGACGCCGCCCTCCTTCATCAGGTCATGCATGCGCACGAGCGCCTTGCGTGTCTTTGCGATGATGATCGCGCCGCTCGTCTCCTTGTCGAGGCGGTGGCAGAGCTCGAGGAAGGGCTCGTCGGGCCGCGTGGCGCGCAGCCGCTCGATGAGCCCGTGCGAGATGCCCGAGCCCCCGTGGGCCGCAAGGCCCGCGGGCTTGAGAACGATGAGAAGGTGCCGGTCCTCGTGGAGCACGGGGAGCGTCCCCTCGGCAAGCGGAGCCGCCGGGGCGGGGCCTGCGGCGCGCTCGGCCACCCGCATCGGCGGGATGCGCACGACGTCGCCGAGGACGAGCTTCGTCTCGGCTTTCGCGCGCTTCCTGCTCACGCGGACCTCGCCCGCGCGGATCACGCGGTAGACATGACCTTTAGGGACACCGCGCGCGAGGCGGAATAGGAAATTGTCAAGGCGCTGGCCGTCCGAGTCCTCGCCGATCTCGACGTACGTCACGCGGTCCGCGGGCAGGGCGCGCAGACGCGCGGAAGGAATAGTAACTATTTCGTTCTTTGGACTTTCGGCCATCGACTATAATCCCACGCTATTGCTGTGATGAGGATCCTCGAAAGAGCTTCCCGCCGCAGCGATTGAGGCGGCGAGCCGATGAGCTCCCCAGTGCCGCAGAAGGGAAATCCCGCGCAGAAACTTCTTTTGGCTTCGCCTACGGCGGAGCGCGCCGGCCGATCCCGCGGCGAAGCGCATTTTCTCACGCCTCGACAAGGATTTGTTCCGCAGCTTCCAGCGCGGGCCTTTTCGGAGAGGAACTTCAGTTCCGGTCCTCAGCGGACCGGTCACCCGCCGATTCGGAAAGGATGCCGCCCGAGGCAGCGGAGGCAGAGTTTTTTTAGTTTGGCGACGCTTTCGGATCCCCTGCGTCCGCTCTGGCCTGCCGGCCGGAACGTCGGGTGCGGGGCCGTACGGGGGCGGCGTCAGGAGCTCGGACAGTGCATCCGGGGACGCTGCAGCCTCCCTTTTCAGAGGGATCAAGGCTCGCGTTCCGGGGTGTTCGGTCCGATGCCGCAACCAGGCAAAGTTTATCGTTCGCCATCCGCACCTCTCTGAGGTCGGACGGACGTCCGGCCGCCCGGAGACATCCCTTGAGGATTCCGGGGAAAGGCAGGCGGCGCTCCGGAGGAGTTCCGGTGCAGACCGCGGACGGAACCGAACGCGAGGGCTTCAGGCCGGATTGCGTGAGTCCCACGGCGTGTGAGACATCTCCTCTCTTCCTCCCGGGTTTTTCACTTACGAGAGCTCCCAGACAGGTTGAGCTCGGCCCGAAGGCTTCGGAAGAAGGATCTCCGCCCCGGACCCGCCTTTCCTCGTCGAGCAAGTCCGGCGGTCGGGCCCCGTCATGCAGTCCGCCCCGTGAGCGCATCCGTGATGCGTCTCTCCGGCCTCTCCCGTCGGGGATCCCCTGAGGGACCCCTCTTCCCAGGCCCGCCGACGTCCCTCCCCGGCTTTCCGGAAAGTGCGAATGGTCAGGCAGCAAAATGCCGGCGGACTGTGAGGGATTGAGCCCTTCACGAGATCCCGCCCTCAGGCGTTCCTCCATCCGGAACCCGCGGGCGGTGAAGACGTGAAGCCGTGACTCTCCCCAGAGCGCCGGGATGCCGTCGCCGGGAGCCCGCGGGGCTCATCCAACCGGCGGGCAGTCCCGCGCGACACACCTGCCGGATGGCGGCGTGTCCGTCTGCGGCCGGAGCGGTGAAAATCAAGATTTCCTTTGATTTTCATTGAGTTCCGGTCGCTGAAAACGGACACGGGCGGAGCCTTGAGCTTCCTCGGAAGCTCCGCCTCCTCGCCCCGGTCCTGCTCCTCCTCCAGTCAAGGAAGGGAAAGCAGGGAAACCGGGACCGAGCTCCGTATGACAGCGCGGAAGCCCGCAGGAAAGGAACGATCATGCGCCGAGCGCCCTGTCCTTCTGAAGGACGGCGCGGCTCCCCGCCTTGCCCGGAAAGCGGTCCGTCCGCGCCCGCGGCTCTGACGGGCGCCCGAGAAGGAGTCACTTCCAAATGAAGCGCATGCTATTCAATGCCACGCACCCCGAGGAAACGCGCGTCGGCATCGTGGACGGTCAGAAGCTGATCGACATTGACATCGAGACCGCCGGGCGCGAGGCCCGCAAGTCGAACATCTACATGGGCGTTGTCACGCGCATCGAGCCGTCGCTCGAGGCGTGCTTCGTCGACTACGGCGAGGAGCGCCACGGCTTCCTGCCGTTCAAGGAGATCTCCCGCTCCTACTTCGCCGAGGGCGTCGACGTCCGCATGGCGACGATCAAGGAGGCGATCCGCGAGGGCCAGGAGCTCATCGTCCAGGTCGAGAAGGAGGAACGCGGCAACAAGGGCGCCGCGCTCACGACCTTCATCAGCCTCGCGGGCCGCTACCTCGTGCTGATGCCGAACAACCCCCGCGCGGGCGGCGTCTCCCGCCGCATCGAGGGCGAGGAGCGCCAGGAGCTGCGCGAGGCGATGGACAAGCTTGACCTGCCGAACGGCATGTCCACGATCGCCCGCACGGCCGGCATCGGCCGCACGACCGAGGAGCTCCAGTGGGACCTCAACTACCTCCTGAAGCTCTGGGAGGCGATCGTTGACGCCGCCCGTCCGCAGTACGAGCACGTCACCGAGCAGGACGGCCGCAAGGTCCGCCGCATCACCAACGAGCAGAGCCAGAACGGCCGCAACGGCAAGCGCGTCAACCCGGGCCCCTTCCTGATCGTCGAGGAATCCAACCTCGTCGTGCGCGCCATCCGCGACTACTTCCAGCCCGAGATCGGCGAGATCCTCGTCGACACGGACGACATTTACGAGCAGGCCCGCCAGTTCATGGCCCACGTGATGCCGGACATGGTCGACCGCGTCAAGCGCTACCGCGATGACATCCCGCTCTTCACGCGCTTCCAGATCGAGCAGCAGATCGAGACGGCCTACTCCCGCACGGTTCCGCTTCCCTCGGGCGGCGCGATCGTCATCGACCACACCGAGGCGCTCGTCGCCATCGACGTGAACTCCGCGCGCGCCACGCGCGGCGCCGACATCGAGGACACGGCCTTCCGCACCAACTGCGAGGCCGCCGACGAAGTCGCCCGCCAGATGCGCCTGCGTGACTTGGGCGGCCTGATCGTGATCGACTTCATCGACATGGCCGAGCAGAAGAACCAGCGCGCCGTCGAGCAGCGTCTCAAGGACGCCATCCGCTATGACCGCGCCCGCGTCCAGACCGCGAAGATCAGCCGCTTCGGCCTGATGGAGCTCTCGCGCCAGCGTCTGCGTCCCTCGCTCTCCGAGGGCAGCCACGTCACCTGCCCGCGCTGCAACGGCGTCGGCGTGATCCGCGACACCGAGTCCTGCGCGATCCAGGTCCTGCGCATCCTCCAGGAAGAGGCGATGAAGGAAGGCACGGGCGCCGTCCAGGCCCAGGTGCCGGTCGACGTCGCCACGTTCCTGCTCAACGAGAAGCGCAACGACATCACCAAGCTCGAGGCCCGTCACAAGGTGCCCATCATCCTCGTGCCGAACACCTCGCTCGAGACGCCGCACTATCACATCGAGCGCATCCGCCAGGATGACGAGCGCCTCGAGAACATGGCGCCGAGCTTCAACCTCGCCGAGGAGATCGAGACGACCGCCGACGATCCGTATGCGCAGAAGTCGCAGGAGGAGCGTCCGACCCGTCCGAAGCAGGTTCCCGTGATCAAGAACCTCATCGAGCGCGAGCCCGCCCCGGTCCATCAGGAGGCCGAGGAGGAGAAGGCGCCCGAGACCGGCCGCGCCAAGCAGCTTCTCCCGGTGACCGAGAAGAAGAGCTTCTTCACGCGCATCATCAACCTCCTCTTCGGCCCGTCCGAGGAAGAGAAGAAGGCTGAGGAGGAGAAGAAGAAGGCCGCCGAGCCGAAGAAGCCCGAGGAAAAGAAGGAAGAGCGCCGCCGCACCCGCGGCGGACGCGGTGACCGCCGCAGCTCGCGCGGCGGACGCGGCCGCTCCGACCGTTCCGAGCGCTCCGAGGCGAAGGACGAGCAGAAGTCCGAGAAGGCCGAGAAGCAGGAGAACCGCGGCCGTCGCGGCCGTGGCGACCGTCAGGTGCGTGCGGACCGTGAGGAACGCAAGCCCCAGGCCGAGGCTCAGCAGCAGCAGAGCCGTCCCGAGACCGACGCCCCGGACGAGGAGCGCCGCTCCCGCCGCCGTCCGGCCGAGGAGGAGCAGCAGCAGGCCCAGACGCCCGAGACGGCCGTGACCGCTGCCGCCGCCGAGGCTCAGGCTCCGGCCGCCGAGGCTCCCGCCGCGGCCGAGCAGAAGGCTCCCGAGGCCGCCGAGGCTCAGACCGCTGACGTCCAGACCGAGGCTCAGGCCGCGCCCGAGGGTGCCGCTCCCGCCGCCGCTGAGGAAGAGGCCGGTGAAGGCGCCCGCCGCCGCCGTCCGCGCCGCCGCCGCCGCACGAACCGCGGCGCCGAGGGTGCCGAGACCGCCGAGGCCGCGGAGAACGCCGCCGCCGAAGGCTCCGAGGCTGCCGAGGCCGCCCCGGCTGAGGTGAAGGCTGATGAAGCCCCCGCCGCCGCCGAGGAGAAGACCGAGGCGAAGGCTGAGGAGAAGGCCGCCGAGGAGGCCGCTCCTGCCGAGGCTCCGGCTGCCGAGGCCCAGGCTGAGATCAGCCCCAAGCCCGTCGCGGTGACGACTGAGGATCAGGCCGAGGCGAAGGACGAGGCCGAAAAGCCCGTCGTCGCGAAGCCTGAGATCGACTGGCAGCCCGCGAGCGAGGAGCTCGTGCAGATCGAGACCAGGCACTCCGCCGTCTCCGAGGCCGTGATCGGCGCCTTCAACGGTGCCGAGCAGCCCGCCGCGCACGAGGGTGAACGCCGCCGTTCGCGCCGCCGCAAGCCGCGCGCCGAGCAGCAGCCCGAGGCTCCGCTCGAGCAGGTCGAGACGAAGAAGAAGGCCGAGCCCGCCGACGAGATCCCCGACATCTTCACGCTTGTCGAGGAGAAGCCCGCCGAGGCCGCTCCGGCTCCCGAGGTGAAGGCCGAGCCTGTCGCCGCTCCCGAGCCTGAGGTGCTCGAGCAGGTCGAGACGAAGCCTGCCGCCGCCCCGGTCGCCGAGGAGGCGCCCGTCGAGGCCGCCCCCGTCGAAGTTGCTGAGGCTGCCGAGCCCGCCGCCGAGACCGTGACGGCCGAGGAGGCTCCCGAGGCTGTCGCCGAGGAGGCCGTCCCCGAGGAAGCCGCTCCCGCGGCCGAGCTCGCGATCGCCGAGGGCCTCGAGGAGAACCTCGAGAAGGCCGGTCTGGTGCAGGTCCACACGGCGCACCCGTCCGCGGCGGTCTACGAGCCCATCTTCGGGCCGGGCCGCAAGGTCGAGCGCCGCGAGGCCGACGCTGACGAGGGCCCGCTCGTGCAGGTCCACACCGCGCATCCGTCCGAGGCTGTCTATGAGCCCATCTTCGGGCCGGGCCGCAAGGTCGAGCGCCGCACGGCCGATGCCGATGAAGGTCCGCTCGAACAGGTCGAGACGAAGAAGGCCTAAGCAGTAATCCCTGCATTACTTGCCTCGCCCCGGGTGCATCACGCATCCGGGGCGATTTTTTTGGCCGCCTCGCTTACATTGGAAATGTTGCATGCCTGAAAAGGGCAGCCTCCGGGGAAGATGCGTCGGAAGCGTCTCCCCGCTTGAGGCGTCCGCCCTGGCGAACAGTCCCAGAAAACACGGAGGATCCCTCTCATGACCAGTTTCAAGAAAGCCGCCCTCGCCCTTTCCCTCGCGGGCATCGGCGCCCTCGCGGCCCAGTCGGCGCTCGCCGCCGAGATCACGGTGAGCGTCTACGCCGCCTTCACGACGCTCGACCCGTATGACGCGAGCGACACGATCTCGCAGAACGTCGCCAAGAGCTTCTACGAAGGCCTCTTCGGCTTTGACAAGGACATGAAGCTCGTCAACGTCCTCGCCGAGGGCTATGACGTCTCGCCCGACGGCCTCGAGTACACGATCCGCCTCAAGAAGGGCATCCAGTTCAGCGACGGCGAGCCCTTCAACGCCGCGGCCGTCAAGGCCAACTTCGAGCGCGTCCTCAACCCCGAGAACCGCCTCACCCGCTACCAGCTCTACCGCAACATCGCCGGCGTTGACGTGGTCGACGAGTACACGGCGAAGTTCCGCCTCAAGGAGCCGTTCTCGGCCTTCATCAACCAGCTCGCCCACCCGAGCGGCGTGATGATGTGCCCGAAGATCCTCGGCATGAGCAAGAAGGACATCGCCTTCAATCCCTGCGGCACGGGCCCCTACCTGATCGAGAAGTACAACCCGGCCGAGTACCTCGTCGTCAAGAAGAACCCGAACTACTGGCAGAAGGGGCTGCCCAAGCTTGACGGCATCACCTGGCGTCCGGTTCTCGAGGACGCCACGCGCGTGGCGATGCTCCGCACGGGCGAGTCGCAGTTCTGCGACGTCGTGCCGCCCGAGCATGCCGCGCGCCTGAAGGAAGATGAGAAGCTCGTCGTCGAGACGATGCCGACCATCATCCAGCGCCAGATCTACCTCAACGTCACGAAGAAGCCCTTCAATGACCTGCGCGTCCGCCAGGCCCTCAACTACGGCCTCGACAAGAACGCCATGGTGAAGGTCCTCTACAAGGGCTACGCCGGTCCGGCCACGGGTCCCGCCCCGGTCGGCATCGACTTCGCCGAGCAGTACGGCGCCTGGCCCTATGACCCCGCGAAGGCCAAGCAGCTCCTCGCCGAGGCGGGCTACCCGAACGGCTTCTCCGCCAACCTCTGGGCCGCGAGCAACTCGTCGGCGAACCAGAAGATGCTTCAGTTCCTGCAGCAGCAGTACGCCCGCATCGGCGTGAAGCTTCAGGTCCGCGCCCTCGAGGCCGGCCAGCGCGTGCAGCTCGTTCAGTCCGTCGGCCCCGAGAAGAGCACGACGCAGATGTTCGTCTGGGGCTGGTCGAGCTCCACGGGCGAGCTCGACTGGGTGCTCCGTCCGCTTCTGGCCACCTCGAGCTTCCCGCCCGCCAACTCGAACTTCGGCTACTACAGCAACCCGAAGCTTGACGAGGCGCTGCAGGCCGCTCTGAAGACCACGGACCGCGCCGAGAAGGCGAAGATCTACTCCGAGGCGCAGAAGATCATCTGGGCGGACGCCCCGTGGGTGTTCCTCACGGTTGACCACTCCATCGCCGCCCGCGCGAAGAACCTCGAAGGCTTCTACACGCTGCCCGACGGCGGCTTCGAGTTCTCGCACGCCGAGCTGAAGTAATCCTTCGTCACCCGGGGCTCTCCTTCCGAGGGAGCCCTGCAAAGAAGCGCCCGCAGGCTCATCACCCGCGGGCGCTTGCTTTATTCTTTGATTTTTAACGGAAATCAGAGATTCTCAACGCGGTAGCGCAGCCATACGACGCCGCCCGCCATCGTCTCGCTCGAGGTGAGCGCGAGCCGCACGTTCTCGGCGGGGCGCTCGTCGGGGGCTCCGACGTAGCCGAAGATCGACGGGGCGGAGTGGAGCGCGTCAAGCGCGGGGCAGACAAGGACCGAGATCGCGTCGATGAGCCCGGCCTTGAGGAACGCGCCGTTGATGATGCCGCCGCCCTCGAGGAGCAGGTGCTTCACGCCGAAGCGCGCCTCGATCGCGTCGAGGGCCGCGGCCATGCGCGCGGCCTCGTCACCCTCGGCGCCCTCGAAGACGTAGGAGACGCCCTGGGAGCGGAGCTCCGCGAGATGGCTCTCCGCCACGCGCGGCGAGAGCACGAGCACGAGGTGCTCGCCGGTGGGGAGCGTCGAGAGCCCCGGGCGGAGCTTTCCCTTCGGGTCAAAGGCGACGGCGATGAGTCTGCCGCCGCGGTCGCCCGTGAAGCCTTCCGGGACGGGCTCGCCCTCGGCGCGCAGCGGCGCCGGCTCCGCCGTGCGGATCTCCTCGCAGTACTCCGAGATCGTCGTGCGCCCGACGATCCAGCCCTCGCCCTCAAGCTTCGAGGCGGCGGCCTCGTAGACCCCGGAGACGTCATAAGGCTCGGCGGGCTCGCTCCAGCGCGCAGGGAGGAGGCGGCCGTCAAGGGAGGCGATCATGTGGCAGGTGATGAACATTTGAATCCTTTTCGAAGCAGTACTCAGATGGGTTTGATGGGCGAGACCCGGGAGTCCGCCGAAACGCCGTCGGCGGCGGCCCTGCGCAGGGGACCCGCGGCCTCGCGGCCGGCGATGCGCCCGAAGACGAGCGCGTCAAGCAGGCCGCAGGAGCCGAGGTAGCCGATGCCGTGGAGTCCGCCCGTGAGCTCGCCCGCGGCGAAGAGCCCCGGAATCGGCCGGTCGTCCACGACGGAGAGCACGCGCGCCCTCAGATCCGTGGCAAGCCCGCCCGAGCAGAGGAGCACCTTCGCGGTGAGGGGCGCGGCATACCACGGCCCCTCCTCCATCGGCTCGGCGAGCGCCGCGATCGGACGCCCCATTCGATCGTACGCCGCCCGCCCGCGCACCGCTCCGCTGTATTCGTCTATTTCCTACCGGATTCTCTCAAGCGGAATCTCCAGCTCCGCGGCGAGCGCCTCGAGCGTGGGAAAACGCATCACATAGCCGCGGGCGACAAGCGCCTCGACCTGCTCCTCGCTGAAGATCGAGGAGCGCGGATGGCGAACCGCGCGGGCGTCCGAGACCGCGATCACCTCATTGCCGGCGCGCAGCACGTCAAAGACGGCGTTCGTGCGGTCGACGCCCGAGCCCATCTCATTGGTGAACCGCTCTCCCGTCTGCCGAACCACCCAGAGCCCCTGCGCGCCCGCGCAGTAGCGCGAGAACTGCCACGAGATGCCCCAGCCCTTCTCGTCGGGATTCGCGTCCGGAATGCACGAGATGTAGTGCAGGTGGATCACCCAGGCGCCGATGCGCGCCGCCTCGCGGAGCATCTCGCTCGTGCTCCCGGGCTGCGTCGTCGTGCCGACGCGCTCCGAGAGCCTCGGATTGCAGAACTGCCTGAAGACGACGTCCGCGCCGAACCCGCCCGCGGCGAGGATCACGCCGCGCCTCGCAAGGATGCGGCGCATCGAGCCCGTGCGGGTGTTGCGGACGAGAACCCCCTTGATGCCGTCGTACATGTCGCCGATCAGCCTCACGACCTGCTCGTTGAGCGCGAACTCCGTGCCGAGCGCACGCGCGCGTTCGTGCAGAGGAATCATCAGGCCGTTGCCGCTGCCGCTCTCGACCGCCACGGCCCGCGGCACGCTCTGCTCGATCTCCTGCTCGACGCGGTTCCTGCGCCACCTGACGCCGAGTTCGCTCACCGTCCATTCGTACGTGGGGAGCGCCTCGCGCGCGAGCATCGCCGTGTGGCCGGGATGCCCGCAGTAGCTCACGGCCATCATGTCGCGGATGAAAAGCTCCGGGCTGTCCTCGATCCCGAGCGCCTTCTGCGCGGGCGTGCCCGGCACCGACATCAGGCCCTGGGAGATCGCGGAGTTGCCGCCGATGCTGCCCATCTTCTCGACGATGATCACGGCCGACCCGGCCTTCCTCGCCTCGACGGCCGCGGCATGGCCCGCGGCGCCGGCGCCCACGACCACGATGTCGGTGGTCATGGTGGGCAGATTCGGATCGTCCGCGGGCGCGCCGCCGAAGGGCGTGTCATAGAGCGCGAGCGCCTCCTTTCCGGAGAGGAGCCCGAGACCGGCGGCGGCCGCCCCGGTGAGAAAGCTTCTGCGTGACTGCGTCGTCATTCCTGCTTCTCCGACAAAATCCGCTCGACGCTTCTCACGGCCTTGGCGATGCCCGAGGCGCCCTTCACGCCGAGCTTGCGGCAGACCTCCCCGCGGTGAACCTGCACGGTCTTCACCGCGATCCCACCGAGACGCTCGCCGACCTCGCGGTTGAGCAGCCCCTGGGCGATAAGCTTCGCCACATCCCGCTCGCGCTCCGTCAAGGAATTCCAGCGGGCGATCTCCTCGCCGGGATTGCGCGAGGGAAGGGCCGAGCGCTCCACCGCGCTCACGATCGCGTCCATCAGGCGCGAGCGGTCCGCGGTCTTCTGAATGAACGCGCAGGCGCCGCGGCGCATCGTGTCCACGGCCATGTCGAGGTCGCCGTGGGCGGAGAGAAAGACCACGGGGAGCGTCATGCCCCTCCTGTTCATCTCCTCCTGAAGCTCGAGCCCCGTCATGCCGTCCATCTGCACGTCAAGCAGCAGGCACCCGGGGCGCGACGGCGCGTCCATGCGCAGGAACTCCTCCGCGCTCGCGTACATCACGCATTCGAACCCCTCCTGCCGCAGCATGAAGGCGAGCGACTCGCGCATGCGTTCCTCGTCATCCACGATGCGGATGAGCGGACTCTCTTCCTTCTGAACCGGCGTCATTCTTTCTCTCCCAGTGTGTTCTCTTTGTCAATCGTTTCGGTGCCGCCACTCTCCACGGGAAGGGTCACCACGGCGGCGAGACCCTCGGCGCCCGCGCGCTCGAACGTGAGCCGTCCGACGCAGTTCTCCGCGAGCGAGCGGACGATCATGAGGCCGAGACCGAGGCCGTCGGACTTCGTTGACTTGAGCGCCGCCCGGCCGAGCGCGGCGAACGCTTCGTCCGTGAGCCGCGGCCCGTTGTCCGCAACCGTGAACTCCATCATCTCGGGCGCGTGCTCCTGCGCAGGAAGCCGCTTGAGACTCACCTTGACGCGGGGCTTCGGCTGATTGCGGCACGCCTCCGCGGCATTGGCGAGCAGGTTGACGATGATGAGCTTGAGGTCGAGCGGATCGATCCGCACGGCGCCCTCCTCGAGGTTCCCGACATCGATCAGGGCGAGCCTGCCGCGGCGCGTCGCGCGGAACTGCCCCACGGCCTCGCGCACCGCGGCGGGGAAGTCGACCGTCTGACGGTTCGAGCGCCCCTGGCTGTAGCCGCGCACGCGGTCCACGATCGCGGCCGCGCGCACGGCCTCGTCGTTGATCGATTCGATCGCCCGGGAGAGCTCGTCGAGGGTCTCCGGCTCGTCCTCGATCATGCGGAGCGTCCCGCGCGAAAGGTTCTGGATCACGGCGAGCGGCTGCTTCATCTCATGCGCGACGATCGAGGAGATCTGTCCCACGGCGCCCGCGCGCTGGAGCTGATCGAGGCGCTCGGTCATCTCGCGGGCCTGGCGGTCCGCGGCCTGCTGCTCGGCGTGCATGCGCTCGAGCTCCCGCGTGCGGCGGCGCACGAGTTTCTCAAGCACCACGCCGTGGGTGAGGACGCCCGCGAGCGCGAGGAAGACGAGCACGATGAGCGGGCGCCACTCCTCCCAGATGCGCTCGACCGTCCACTCGCGCAGATAGGCGTAGGGACCGATGCGAAGCGTCCGGAAGAGGTCCGTGTAGCTCGAGGCGTTGGTGGACACAGTCCAGTGCTGTCCCCAGGCGTTCGCGGGCTTCGTGAGGAGCGTCGCCGTGATCGCGCGGGCAGCCTCCTGCGTGAGAGTCTCGGTGCCCGCGAAGATCCAGCCCGGATAGAACGGCGTCGAGTGACTGCAGGCGAACCCGGGCTCCTCACGGTTGTCGAGGACCTTGAGCTGCTTCTCGAACGTGCGGTTGCCGGCCCGCCAGAGGTCCTCGAGGAAGCAGCTTCGCAGGATGCCCGCGTCGGCTTTTCCCGACATCACGGCGTTGAGGACCTCCTTCATGCGCAGACGCGTCACCGTCTGTATCGATCCGAAGAACTTCTCCGGATCGTGCCCGAGCCGGGCGACCTCGCGCTCGACCTCGAGAAGCCCCGGCGACGGCTCGGCGGTGACGGTCGCGACGCTCCTCCCCCTGAGATCCGCGAGCGTTCTGATGTCCTCGCGGTCGCGGCGCACGATCACCGTCGCCGCCACCGAGCGGTTGGAGTCCGCGGCCGCGTCCGAGACGATGGTCGCGAGCTCGTGGAGCGGCCGCTTCGTGATGAGCGCGAGGAAGGAGGCGGGCGCGACGACGGCGTCCACCCTGCCCTCCCCGATCGCGGCCTCGAGCTCGGGCTGCGAGAGGTAGCTCACCGTGAAGCGGATCCTCGGGCTGCGCCACGAGAGATAGCGGACCGACTCGTCGACGAAGGCGCCGTCGTACCAGGGAGGGGAATAGGCGAGGAAGCCGATCCGCACCTCGGACTGGCCGACCACCAGCTCGGCGACGGCCGGAAAGGCCGAGGTGGCCGAGGAAAGGCCGTCGGCGCCCCGGGCGGAGAGCGGAATGAGGATCGCCGCGAGCGCTGCGCATATAACGCGCGCGGGGACTTGTACGCAGTTTCATCATGCCCGGAAGTCTAGCCGCGGGCCTCTTTGCGGCCCAAGCTCGAAAACGCATGCATTGAACTTTTCGCAAACCTCCTAGGAGGTGCCCGGACGCAGAATGCGTTCCATCAGGAGCGGGGCGGCCGGTGCCTCCCCGATGGCGCAGACCACCCGCCCCCAGCAGACTGAATCCCGCCGCCCGATCAACCGAGGCACGACCGGCCTCCCGGCGCGGACGGGTCAGAACATTCCATTCAAGGAGAGAATAGAAAATGACCGAACTCAATCGCCGCTCGCTTCTCAAGGGCTCCGTCGCGATGGGCGCCGCCGCCCTCTTCGGCACCGCGCACGCCGCCGGCGCCGTCAAGCAGCCCGCCAAGTGGGACGAGACCGTTGACGTGATCGTCATCGGCTCGGGCTTCGCCGGCCTCGCGGCCGCGATCGAAGCGAAGCAGGCCGGTGCCAACGTGATCGTGCTCGAGAAGATGAGCATGCCCGGCGGCAACTCGATCATCAACGGCGGCATCCTGACCGCCACCGGCTGCCCGCAGCAGAAGAAGCACGGCATCAAGGACTCGCCCGAGCTGCTCGCGAAGGACATGCTCGTCGCCGGCCTTTACCTCAACGAGCCCGAGAAGGTGAAGCTCGTCGCCGACAACGCCCTCTCGAACTACGAGTGGACGGTGAAGGAACTCGGCGTTGAGTACAACCCGGACGCCATCGGCCAGGAAGGCGGCCACAGCGTTCCGCGCTACGTCTTCACGAAGAACGGCTCGGGCTCCGGCATCGTCTCGAAGGAGCTTGAGAAGCTCGAGAAGCTCGGCGTCAAGGTCCGCACCCGCACCTACGTCAAGCACCTCTTCCGCGATGACGCCGGCCGCGTGATCGGCGCCGAGGTCCAGGAAGGCTACCGCTTCCCGAAGGCTGACTCCGGCCGCACGAAGTTCATCCGCGCCTCGAAGGCCATCGTCCTCTGCTACGGCGGCTTCTCCCAGGACATCAACTATCGTCTGATGCAGGATCCGAAGCTCTCCGCGAAGCTCGACTCCACCAACCAGCCGGGCGCCACCGCCGAGCTCTGGCGTGAGACGAGCCGCATCGGCTGCGCCCAGATCCAGAACGACTGGATCCAGTGCACGCCGTGGAACAACCCGAAGGAAAAGGGTATGGGCATCGGCTGGACCTTCTCGCAGTCCGCCGCCGCCGAGTACGGCCTCTGGGTCTCCACCTCCGGCAAGCGCTTCGTGAACGAACTCGCCAACCGCAAGGTCCGCGCCGACGCCATCATGGTCGAGCAGACGAACGGCTTCCGCGCCGTCTCGATCTGCACCAAGGCCAACACCAAGGCCTATGACGTCGCCCGTCCCGGCACGCTCGCCAAGCTCCTCGAGCAGGGCATCGTGAAGGAGTACAAGTCGCTCAACGATATCGCCGCCGACTACAGCATCCCCGCCAACGAGCTGCAGAAGACCGTCGCCCGCTTCAACGACGCCGTCAAGGCGAAGAACGATCCGGACTTCGGCCGCTACATCAACAACGAGCAGGTTCCGCTCGTCGAAGGCCCCTGGTACGCCTCCGAGATGAGCCGAAGGTCCATCACTGCATGGGCGGTCTCGTCACCGACATCAACTGCCAGGTGATCGACATCTCCGACGGCAAGCCCATCGCCGGCCTCTACGCCGCCGGTGAGGCCACCTCGGGCGTGCACGGCGCCGTCCGTCTCGGCTCCTGCGCCATCCTTGACTGCCTCGTGAACGGCCGCATCGCCGGCCAGCAGGCTGCCAAGGCCTGATCCAAGGCGCCCTAAGGTTCCTCCCGCCCCTCCGCCGCCGGCCCGGACTGCGGATCAGAGCGGGAGAACGAACCGATGAAAACCTCAGGTTTTCCAGACGGGGCGGGGAGGCACTCCTCTCCGCCCCGCCTCAGTTTTTACCTCGCAGACCCATGAAAAAGACCCTGCTCCTCCTTGCCATCGCCTCCGCCGTGCTCTCCTGCGGCGCCGAGGCCAAGGGCTTCGCCGACGATCACGTGAACGCCCTGAAGATGCCCTGCACCGCCTGCCACCCGAAGACGGACGAGATGCCCACGACCGCGACCTGCGTCGCCTGCCACCCGACCGACAAGTTGGTCGAGAAGACGAAGGACGTGAAGCCCCACAACCCGCACACGTCGCCCCACTACGGCGACAAGCTCGACTGCGTCAACTGCCACGTCGGCCACTCCGAGAGCGAGAACTACTGCGGCCAGTGCCA
>NZ_JAUNSF010000061.1 GCF_030539355.1 Sutterella sp. | reverse complement strand
TGGTGCTTTTTTGCGAAAAACTAGTTTGGATGAAATCCCTCAAATAATAAATATTATAATCGGAGATATGAGCATCGTGGGCCCAAGGCCAGCATTATGGAATCAAATCGATTTAATTGAAGAAAGAGATAAATATGGTGCTAATAAAATTTTACCAGGTTTGACTGGATGGGCTCAAATTAATGGAAGGGATGAATTGCAAATCGTAGAAAAAGCACGGTTTGATGGGGAATATGTCGAGAAATTTGGGTTTTTGATGGATTTAAAATGTTTTTTTGGTACAATAGGTTCAGTATTAAGTTCTAAAGGTATTGTTGAAGGTGGACCTTCTAATCTTCACAATAATTGTCAAACTAATATTAATATTGAAAAAGATATAAAAACAGGAGTAACCGTCTCGATTATATGTTTGTTATTGTTTTGCTTCATTCTATTTTTAATTTTTAAATATTAACTCAATATATCAATCAAATACGACGGTGCTCGTGTACCGTCGTATGTTGATTGATTTAAAATATTTCTATTATATTATTTAGTTTAAACTATGACTAATTTTTCTTTATTTGATAATAAGGTTTTAATGATTACGGGTGGAACTGGTTCGTTTGGTTCCACAGTTCTAAAACATTTTTTAGATAGTAATTTATCTGAAATAAGAATCTTTTCACGTGATGAAAAGAAACAGGATGATATGCGTCATGAATTACAAGCAAATCATCCTGAACACGCTTCGAAAGTGAAGTTTTATATTGGTGATGTCCGTAATATGCGATCTGTTGAAGATGCAGTTCAAGGCGTCAATTATATTTTTCATGCTGCAGCTTTAAAACAGGTTCCATCTTGTGAATTTTTTCCCATGCAAGCCGTTGAAACAAATATTATTGGTACAGATAATGTTCTTCATGCGGCTATATCTGCAGGGGTCGAAAAAATTGTATGTCTATCAACAGACAAAGCCGCTTATCCCATTAATGCAATGGGAATTTCCAAAGCTATGATGGAAAAAGTTATTGGGGCTAATGCTCGAGTTGCTGCCGGTAAAACTACTATTTGTTGTACTCGCTACGGTAATGTGATGTGCTCTAGAGGCTCAGTCATTCCACTTTTCATTGATCAGATTCGAGCTGGGAATCCTGTGACCATCACTGACCCGAGTATGACAAGATTCCTCATGAATCTTGATGAAGCTGTTGCCTTGGTGATGTTTGCGTTCGAACATGGTGAACCTGGAGATCTCTTTGTTCAAAAGTCTGATGCCAGTACTATTGGCGATTTGGCTAAGGCTGTTCAGAGGTTATTCGGCGATACCGGTACTCGTGTTATTGGTACCCGTCATGGAGAAAAACTGTTCGAAACCTTGATGACGAATGAAGAATGCATGCGTAGTATCGATATGGGTAATTACTATAGAGTTCTTCCTGATGGTCGTGATCTAAATTACGACAAGTTCTTTGTGGATGGACAAGTTCATACGATGGCGAGCGACGCTTATACAAGTCACAATACACATCGTTTGGATGTAGATGGAACTGTTCAGAAAATTTTGACAACGGACTACGTTCAAAATGCTCTAGCAGAAAATAAATAAAAAAGTGCCGAGGTCTATATGAAAATTTTAGTGACTGGTTCCAAAGGAATGGTTGGAACCGCTTTGGTTGCAAATTTAAAAAATTTAAGAGATAATAAAAATCGAACCAGACCTAATTTAAAAATTGATCAAATCTTTGAATTTGATAAAGACTCCAAAATCGATGATTTAAATCTCTATTGCAGTCAATGTGATTTTGTTTTCAACTTGGCAGGAGTAAATCGTCCAAAAAATAATTCAGAATTTTTTGCTGGTAATTTTGGTTTTGCATCTACCTTATTGGCTACTCTTAAAAAATTTAATAATAAAGCACCAGTGATGCTTGCATCTTCAATACAAGCATCACTGGTCGGTCGATATAATAATTCTGACTACGGCAAGAGTAAACTTGCTGGAGAAAACCTTTTTTTTGAATACGGAAAGGAAAACTGTGTTAAAGTCGCTGTTTATCGATTTCCCAATTTAATGGGTCACAGTCGCCCGAATTACAATTCAGCTGTATCTACATTTTGTAATGCGATTGCTAATGACTTACCTTTCACTGTAAATGATCGCAGTTCCAGAGTCGAATTGCTCTATATTGATGATTTGGTGGAAGGGATGTTTGACCTTTTAGAAGGTAAGGAAAAACATTGTAATTATGATGGTGTAAAACCGATTGAATGTAACGATGGTAAATTCTGTTATATTCCTGATACTCACGATGTTTCTTTAGGTGAAATAATTGATTTTCTCAATGAATTTAAAACCGTTCCTACAACACTTTTGATTCCAAAAATTCCATCTGGTAGCTTTGCTAAAAAACTTTATAGCCTTTATCTTACCTACCTTCCAAAAGATAAATTTAAATTTCCGCTTAAAATGAATATAGATGATCGCGGAAGTTTTACTGAATTACTTCATACTTTGGATTGTGGTCAAGTCAGCGTAAATATTAGTAAACCCGGAGTAACTAAAGGGCAGCATTGGCATAACTCTAAATGGGAGTGGTTCATTGTTGTTTCTGGTCATGCACTCATTCAGGAAAGAAACATCAATACTGGTGAACAGGTGGATTTTGAAGTTAGTGGAGATAAGATTGAAGCAGTTCAAATGATTCCTGGTTGGACGCACAATATAATTAATTTATCTGATAGTGAAAATCTTGTTACTGTGATGACTTGTAATGAGATTTTTAATCCTATCAGACCTGATACTTTTTTTGAACCTGTTTGATTTATATCTATTTTATGTCTGAAATTAAATTTGATTACTCTGATGTAAAGTTTAACAATAATGGTAAGTTAAAACTTTTAATTATTGTTGGAACTAGACCAGAAATCATCCGTCTTTCGGCAGTTATTAATAAGGCGCGTAATTATTTTGATACGATTTTGGCTCATACGGGTCAGAATTTTGATTATAATCTTAATGGGATTTTTTTTGAAAATTTAAAAATTAATCCTCCTGAAGTATATATGAATGCCGTAGGCAATGACCTCGGTGCCACCGTAGGAAATATTATAAATTGTTCCTACAAATTGATGGCTGCAATTAAACCGGATGCTTTGCTCATTCTTGGTGATACAAATTCCTGTTTGTCAGCGATTCCTGCTAAACGACTTCATATTCCAATCTTCCATATGGAAGCAGGTAACCGCTGTAAGGATGAGTGTTTACCTGAGGAAACTAATCGACGCATCGTTGATATCATTTCTGATGTCAATCTTGCGTACAGCGAACATGCTCGGAAGTATCTGCATGAATGTGGTCTGCCTAAGGAGCGAGTGTATGTGACAGGCAGTCCTATGGCGGAAGTATTGCGTGCTAATTTAGCGGAAATCAGAGCTTCAGATATTCTCAATAAACTCGGGCTGCAGAAGAAGAAATATTTCTTATTGTCTGCTCACCGAGAGGAAAATATTGATACTGAAAAGAATTTCATTTCGCTATTTTCTGCTATCAATCGGATTGCAGAAAAATATGATATGCCAATATTGTATTCTTGCCATCCGAGATCACGCAATCGATTGGCTGCCTCTGGTTTTAAACTTGATAGCAGAGTAATTCAGCATGAACCGTTGGGCTTCCATGATTATAATAATATTCAAATGAATGCCTACGCTGTAGTTTCTGATTCTGGTACACTTCCTGAGGAATCAAGTTTCTTTACTTCGATTGATGAATCGTTCCCTGCAGTTTGTATTCGCACTAGTACTGAACGTCCTGAGGCGTTAGATAAGGCTTGTTTTGTTCTCGCTGGTATTGATGAGAAGAGTTTGCTTCAGGCTATAGATACAGCGGTTCTTCTTAATGATTCGTCAGACTATGGACTTCCAGTTCCTGATTACATTGATGAAAATGTAAGTACTAAAGTCATTAAAATCATTCAAAGTTATACTGGAATTGTTAATAAGATGGTCTGGAGAAAGTGAACTGATTGAATTTATGACTTCGTATTTCTTCAGATATAAATTAAATGCGTAAGTAATCTGCGATGCTGATGTTTTCTGATACATCGCTTTTACTTAAATTCTTTTATTATATTTTGGATTTACGTTCATTTTATCTATATCTTATACTCTACTTATAATAGACTATTAAATTAATCATGAACGTCGTCATACTCGCCGCAGGCATGGGAAAGCGCATGCGCTCGCGTCTGCCCAAGGTGCTCCAGCCCATCGCCGGACGCCCCATGCTTGACCATGTGCTTGCAGCCACGGAGGGTCTCTCTGAATCTCCCCGCGTTGTCGTGGTCGGCCACGGCGCCGATGCCGTGAAGGAGCATCTCGCAGGCGCCGAGGGCGTCACCTTTGCGCTCCAGGAGCCGCAGCTCGGCACGGGCCATGCGCTCCGCCAGGCGCTCCCCGCGCTCAATCCCGCCGACCCGAAGACGATCGTGTGCCTCGGCGACGTGCCGCTTCTCTCCCGCGTGACGCTTGACCGCATCAACGCCGAGGCTGCCTCGAGCGACCTCGTGCTCCTCACCGTCAATCTCGACAACCCCACGGGCTACGGCCGCATCCTGCGCGATTCGACCGGCAACGTCTGCGCGATCGTCGAGGAGAAGGACGCGACGCCTGAGCAGAAGCTCGTGCGCGAGGTGAACACCGGCATCATGTGCCTGCCGACGGCGAAGCTGGAGAAATGGCTCTCGAGCCTCACGGCCGGCAACGCCCAGGGCGAGTACTACCTCACCGACGTGATCGGCCTCGCCGCGGGCGAGGGCTGCCGCATCACGACCGTCCAGCCGGACCACGTCTGGGAGGTCGAGGGCGTCAACTCCAAGGTTCAGCTCGCCGCGCTCGAGCGCGTCTGGCAGCGTGCGCAGGCCCAGCGCCTCCTCGAGGCCGGCGTCACCCTGATCGATCCCGCCCGCATCGACATCCGCGGGTCGCTTGAGTGCGGCCGCGACGTCGAGATCGACGTGAACTGCGTCTTCGAGGGCAAGGTGAAGCTCGCCGACGGCGTGAAGATCGGCGCGAACTGCGTCATCCGCGACGCCGAGATCGCCGAGGACACGGTGCTCCTGCCCTTCTGCCACATCGAGGGCGCGAAGGTCGGCAAGGGCGGCCGCATCGGACCGTACTCGCGTCTGCGCCCGGGCGCGGACTTGGCCGGCGACAACCACATCGGCAACTTCGTCGAGGTGAAGAAGTCCCAGGTGGGCCTCGGCACCAAGATCAACCACCTCACCTACATCGGTGACGCGGAGATCGGCGCGGGGACCAACATCGGCGCCGGAACGATCACCTGCAACTACGACGGCGTGAACAAGTTCCGCACGAAGATCGGCAACGACTGCTTCATCGGCTCGGGCACGCAGTTCGTCGCCCCGGTCGAGGTGGAGGACGGAGCCACCATCGGCGCCGGGTCGACCATCTCGCGCAGGGCGCCCGCCGGAAAGCTCACGCTCGCCCGCGTCCGCCAGACCACGATCGAAGGCTGGACGCGCCCCGTCAAGCTCAAGAAATAATCCCAAGTTCCCATTCCAACGCCCGGACGGCATCGAAGCCCGGGCGTAACCGTTTTCAAGATCCACGAGAGAGAAGAGAAAGGCCTATGTGTGGAATCGTCGCCGCGGCCAGCAGCCGCAATGTCGTGCCGTTGCTCCTTGAGGGGCTTCGTCGTCTTGAGTACCGCGGGTATGACTCCTGCGGCATCGCCACCGTTGACGAGGACGGACTGAAGCGCGCACGCAGCACCGCACGCGTCGCGCAGCTCGCCGAGGAGGCCGACAAGGCCGGTCTCAACGCCGTCACCGGCATCGCCCACACCCGCTGGGCCACGCACGGCGCCCCCGAGGTCTGCAACGCGCATCCGCACTTCTCGCGCGACACGATCGGCCTCGTGCACAACGGCATCATCGAGAACTACGAGGAGATCCGCGAGCGCCTCAAGGGCCAGGGCTACGTCTTCTACAGCCAGACCGACACGGAGGTCATCGCGCACCTCGTGCACTCGAACTATCACGGCGATCTCCTGAAGGCCGTTCAGGAATCGATCCTCGAGCTGCGCGGCAGCTACGCCATCGCGGTCATCTGCCGTGACGAGCCGCACCACATCGTGCTCGCCCGCCAGGGCTCGCCCCTCGTGCTCGGCGTGGGCGACGGCGAGATGCTCGCCGCCAGCGACGCCATGGCCGTCGCCGGCGTCACCGACCGCATCGTTTACCTCAACGAAGGCGACGTCTGCGACATCACCCCGGACCACTACGACGTCTACGAGCGCAGCGGCCGCGTCTTCGTGCCCGCCGAGCGCGCCGTGCGCATCGTGCAGGCCTACTCGGGCGCCATCGACCTCGGTCCCTACCGCCACTACATGCAGAAGGAGATCTTCGAGCAGCCGCGCGCCATCGGCGACACGCTCGAGGGCGTCGTCGGCATCACGCCGCGCCTCTTCGGCGAAGGCGCCGAGGAGATCTTCAAGGGCGTCTCCCGCGTGCTCTTCCTCGCCTGCGGCACCTCCTACTACGCGGCGAGCACCGCGAAGTACTGGATCGAGGCGATCGCCGGCATCCACTGCGACGTCGAGATCGCGAGCGAGTACCGCTACCGCATCTCGGTGCCCGATCCCGACAGCCTCGTCGTGACGATCTCCCAGTCGGGCGAAACCGCTGATACGCTTGCAGCATTGCGCCATGCGCGTGATGAGCTCGGCATGACCCGTACGCTAACGATCTGCAACGTCTCGACTTCGGCGATGGTGCGCGAGAGCAAGCTCGCCTACATCACACGTGCGGGCGTCGAGATCGGTGTGGCGTCCACCAAGGCCTTCACGACGCAGCTTGCCGCGCTTTACCTTCTCACCCTTACCCTTGCAAAGGTCAATGGGCGTATCACTGAAGCTCAGGAAGCTGAGGAACTCAAGAAGCTCCGTCACCTGCCTGCGGCGCTTTCCGCCGTGCTTGCTCTTGAGCCGCAGGTGATCGCCTGGGCCGAGCGCTTCACGATGAAGAGCCACGCGCTCTTCCTCGGCCGCGGCGTTCACTTCCCGATCGCCCAGGAAGGCGCGCTGAAGCTCAAAGAGATCAGCTACATCCACGCCGAGTCCTACCCGGCCGGTGAACTCAAGCATGGCCCGCTCGCGCTCGTCGACGAGTCGATGCCCGTCATCGCCGTCGCGCCGAACGACCGCCTCGTCGAGAAGCTGAAGAGCAACCTCCAGGAAGTCCGCGCCCGCGGCGGTGAGCTCTACGTCTTCGCCGACGCCGACACGAACATCACCACGGATGATCGCACGCACGTGATCCGTCTCCCGGAGCACATCGGCATGCTCTCGCCGATCCTTCACGTGATTCCGCTCCAGCTCCTCTCCTACCACGCGGCCATCTGCCGCGGAACGGACGTGGACAAGCCCCGCAACCTCGCCAAGAGCGTGACGGTGGAATAAGCGCTCCTGAAGCCACTTGAGAGTGAAGGCCCTGCCAGTCATGTCGGGGCCTTCGCGCCTTTTACTCGTCAGCATCCGCACTTATACGCATGTTCAGGGTGTGAACTGCCTCAAATCAGCGTCTGTCTATGAGCCTGATAGAATTGGATGCGCCTAAAATTAAGTAAATCCCCGTAGTTTTCTTGTCCGCAGCAGTCCCCGGGCGCGGCAGTCAACCCTTCGTCGTCAGACATGCCCTCTCATTCCCTTGAAATGACCTTCACCTCCGACAGTTCCATCATCCCGTCCGCATCCCGCTCCCAGCTGATGCCGGGCTGGGCCGATCCTGTCACGGTCGAGGATCTTTCCAAGCTCCGCCGCGAGATCCACCGCACGCCCGAGCTCGGCTGGTCCGAGTTCATTGCGACGGCACGCCTCGCGCGAGCCTTCGCTGCCGCCGGCTTCTCGCTCACCTACGGACCTGAGTTCATCTCGCCCAAGTACGTGCGAGCCCGTAATCCCGAGCTCGTTGAGGCAGGGCGCCTCTATGCGCTCCAGAGCGGCGTCCCTCAGGACATGATCACCAAGATGGGCGAGTACCCCGGCCTTATCGCCCGCTGGGACACGGGCCGTCCCGGACGTACAGTTGCCATACGTATTGAGCTGGATGCACTTGCCGTTGAGGAACCTGAGAACGAGGCCCATCTCCCGTACCGCGAGGGGTTCTCGTCCATGCGTCGCGGCATGATGCATGCCTGCGGTCATGACGGTCATCAGGCGGTGGCGATTTCGCTCGCCAAGTTCATCCAAGCGAACTCCGAAAGGCTCACCGGCCGCATTCTCTTCATCTGCCAGCCGGCGGAGGAGGGCTCCCGCGGCGCCTACCCCATCCTGCAGTCAGGCGTGCTGAAAGGCATCGACGTGCTTTTCTGCGGTCACATCGAGCCGGATCTGGAGAGCGGCACGGTTGTTGCGTCGCCCACGAAGCTCCTCTCCACTACGAAGATGGACTTCGAGTTCACGGGCCGCGCCTCGCACGCCGGCTCCCACCCGCAGACCGGCCGCAACGCACTCCTTGCAGCTGCGAACGCAGCCATCAACATCATGGCGCTCCCTCGTCACGAGGAAGGCATGACCCGTGTGAACGTCGGTCAGCTCCACGCCGGCGAAGGCCGAAACGTCGTTCCGTCCCACGCCTGGATGGAGATCGAGGTCCGCGGCGAAAACGGCGAGGTTAACCGCGACCTCGCGGCCGAGGCACTGATGCGTGCCCAGGGCGCGGCGATGAGCTTCGGCGTCGAGTGCCGTCACAGGATCGTGGGCGAAGCGATCGATTTCACCCCGGACGCGAGCCTGGCGCAGATGATCACCGTCTGCGCCCGCCGCGCCCGCAACTGCGACCGCGTTATCCCGTCCTGGCCCGTGAACGGTTCGGACGACGGCACGCTCTTGATGCGCCGCGTGCAGAAGCAGGGCGGCAGGGCAGGGTACTTCCTCGTGGGCGGTGCCATCGAAGGCACGGCAGTCAAGCCAGCCGTCGATTTTGACGAACGCGCGCTCGTCACGCTCTACGACACCTGGACCAACCTCCTCGTGGCGCTGCTCGGCAAATGGAGCTGAACGCTCACTCACATCTCCCTGATCCCGCCGAAACACGACCAACCCCGCGCCCCGGAACCCCACAGCTCCGGGGCGCAGTGCGCTTCGGCCCCTTCTCGTTCTTCACCTCCACCCTGTCTGCACCTCCGCAGCCATCGTCCCCGGCAGACAGTTCGCTGACAGCCCCCGCTCAGGTCACAGGAGGCACATTCCACGGAATCAAGCCGCCTCCGCTCAATGGCACCTCCCGCGGACGGTAAGGTTGGCGAAATATTGCCCGGGTATAAATCCGGGCATTCAGTCCGCCGCACCCGTCGCCGGCCGGGAGTGTCTCTCTTCACGCTTCTCACCATGAAGCCAAGAGGAGCAGATCAGTCCGCCGGGACCCTTGACGAGACCTCAGACGGGGAGGGCGGGGGATGTTCTACCAGAGAAGGATCAGAGAGAAAAATGCTCAAGACTACGATCGCCGCCGCCCTCGCGCTTGCCCTTGCCTCCGGCGCCGCCATGGCCGAGTTCAAGGACTTCACCGTCAACGGCGAGCTCATCACCAAGGCCCAGCAGGAGGCGCTCGCCGCCGAGGCCATCTCGAGCAACCCCAACCCGCATGAGATGATCGCCAATCCTCAGATCGAGGAGGAGATCCGCCAGATGATGATCGAGCAGACCGTCATGGGCGCCTATGCCCGCAAGCAGGGTCTCGACAAGCTCCCCGAGGTCGAGGGTGACATCCGCCGCGCGACGAACATGGTTCTCGAGAACCACGCCGTGCGTGACTTCCTGAAGAAGAACCCCGTCACGGAAAAGGACCTTGAGGCCCAGTACAAGCAGGAGGCCGACCGCTGGGGTCCTGAGGAGTACCGCGTCCGCCACATCCTCGTGAAGACCGAGGCCGAGGCCAAGACGCTCCTTGAGCAGATCAACAAGGGTGCCTCGTTCGCCAAGACCGCCGCCGAGAAGTCGCTCGACGAGGGCTCCAAGGACGTGGGCGGCATCCTCGACTGGCAGTCGCCCTCCGTCTACACGATGGAACTCGCCAACGCCATCCGCGGCCTCAAGAAGGGCGAGACCGCCAAGGCCCCCGTTCAGTCGCCCGCCGGCTTCCACATCGTCAAGGTCGAGGACATCCGTCCGGCCGAGCTCTTCCCGAAGTTCGAGGACCGCAAGGAAGACCTCCGTCACCTCCTCATGCAGCGCAAGGTCCAGGGCTTCATTCACGAGCAGATCCTCCGCGCCGACGTGAAGGATGTTCCCGCGAAGTAATTCAATCTTGAAAGCCTGAGAGCGGCCGGGAGACTTCCCGGCCGGTGAAACGGGCAAAAGAAGAGCGCCGTCCTGCGCCGCGCACCGGAAGGGTCCTCTGAGGATCCTGCAAGGCAAGCGCGGGAGCCGGGCGACGTTTTTTATGCACCGCGCCCCGTGAGTCAAAAGCGAAGGAAAGGATTCCGGGGAGAAGGAGATCACAGACGTGACAGCGGAAATCGGGCATTTCGCCCTTGTTGTGGCGCTCGTCATCAGCGCGCTCGGCGGCGTTCTGACGCTCGCCGGTGCGCAGACAGACCTGCGCAGCTGGATGCGCACGGGACCGGCCGCGGCCGTCTCGCTCGCGCTCACCGGCACCATCGCGATCGGCGCGCTGGCGTACGGGTTCGTGACGAGCGACTTCTCAATCCTCAACGTCGCCCGCAACTCGAACGACGCGCTCCCCTGGGAATACAAGCTCGCGGCCGTCTGGGGCTCGCACGAGGGCTCGATCCTCTTCTGGGTGTCGACTCTAACCTGGTGGATCCTCGCGGTGGCGATCTCGGCGAGAAGGCTCCCCGAGAAGGTGCTCGCCCGCATCCTCGGCACCCTTTTCCTCGTCGCCTTCGGTCTCTATCTCTTCATCCTCACGACCTCGAATCCGTTCCTGAGGCTCTTTCCTCCGGCGGAGCAGGGCGCTGACCTGAACCCGCTCCTGCAGGACCCGGGGATGATCTTCCATCCGCCGCTCCTCTACTTAGGCTACGTCGGCTTCGCGGTTCCGTTTGCCTTCGCCGTCGCGGCGCTCCTCGGGGGGCGTCTGGACGTCGCCTGGGCCCGCTGGATGCGTCCCTGGACCACCGTGTCGTGGGTGCTTTTGACGCTGGGTATCTCGCTCGGCTCCTACTGGAGCTACTACGAGCTCGGCTGGGGCGGCTGGTGGGCCTGGGATCCGGTGGAGAACTCGTCCTTCATGCCGTGGCTCACGGGCACGGCCCTGATGCACTCGCTCGCCGTCACGGAAAAGCGCGGTGCGTTCAAGATCTGGACGGTGTTCCTCGCGATCCTGACGTTCTCGCTTTCACTCTTGGGCACCTTCCTCGTCCGCTCGGGCGTGCTGACGTCCGTCCATGCCTTCGCGAGCGATCCGACGCGCGGCATGTTCATCCTGATCTTCCTCTCGATCGTGATCGGCATCTCGTTCCTGCTCTTCGCGTGGCGCGCGAGCTCCGTCGGCACGGTCTCGACCTTCTCGTGGTGCTCGAGGGAGTCGCTCCTGATGAGCAACAACCTGCTCCTCGTGGTCGGCATGGCGATCGTCCTTCTCGGCACCCTCTATCCCTTGTTCCTTGACGCCGTGGGCGGCGGCAAGATCACCGTGGGCGGTCCGTACTTTGACTCGGTCTTCGGCTCCTCGATGGTCCCGCTCTCGCTCATCCTTCCCATGGGCGCGGTCTGCGCCTGGCGTCAGCATGACCCGGCGAAGCTCGGCCGCTTTCTCGCCCCTGCCTTCATCCTCGCGGTCGTGGCTGGCATCGCCACGCCCTTCATCCTCGGCCGCTGGGATTGGGTGACGGCCCTGGGTGCCTTCCTCGCCTGGTGGATTCTCTTCGGCGCCATCACCGACTGGGTGCGCTACGCTCGCACGGCCCGTGCGCAGAAGCGCAGCGTCTTCGGTCAGACATTGCCGTGGTGGGGCATGCATCTCGCCCACATCGGTCTCGCGATGCTCATCCTCGGCGCCGTCACCGTGACGGAGTTCCAGGTCGAGCGCAACGTGACGATGAACCCGGGCGACCAGGTCACCGTCCGCGACGTGACCTTCCGCTACAACGGCTGGGTCGAGTACCGCGGTCCCAACTACACGGCCGCCAAGGGCTCGATCTCGGTGCTCGATGCCGCGACCGGCTCGGAGATCCAGCTCCTCGAGCCCGAGAAGCGCAACTACGACTCGGTCACCAACATGTCGATGACCGAGGCCGCGATCATGCACCGTCCGCACGAGGACGTCTATGTGTCGCTCGCCACCCCCACGACGGACGGCAACGGCTGGGTGGTCCGCGCCTATGTGAAGCCGCTCGTGCTGCTGATCTGGATCGGCACGCTCTTCATGAGCCTGGGCGGGCTGCTCGCCTGCCTCGAGCGCCGCAGGAAGACGAGGGAGGACTGAAATGCTTGAGATGAATAAATTCCTTGTGGGCGCCGCCGCCCTCGGGATCCTCCTCACCGGGATCACCGTCGCCGCTCCCGCCTCGGCCGCCGAGGATGCTCCCAAGATGGGCTCCGTCATCGCGACCGAGAAGTCCCGCTCGGCCTCGGCCTTCATGGATGCCGCCGGTCTTGCGCAGCAGGGCGGGGCCCCGGATTTCGCGGCGCTCGCCCCGAAGGAGGCCCGTCCCTCGGAGTTCGATCCCGAGGCGAACCCCCGCGTCTATGAGATCAGCACGCAGCTGAGGTGCTTGGTCTGCGCGAACGAGACGATCGCCGAGTCGAACGCCCAGCTCGCCATTGACCTCCGCCGCGAGGTCGCCGAGCAGGTGAAGGCCGGCAAGACCGATGACGAGATCATCGGCTTCATGGTCGACCGCTACGGCGACTACGTGCTCTTCAAGCCGCCCTTCAAGGCCAAGACCTATCTGCTCTGGCTCGGGCCCGCGGTCTTCTTCCTCCTCGCGCTCTGGGGGATGCTCCGTGTCGCCGCGAACCGCCGTGCGCAGAGCGCCGCCCGCAGGAAGGAAGCCACGCCCGAGGCTCTGGAGGAAGCGAAGCGCCTCTTGCGCGGAGAGCTCCTCTGGCAGTCCGGGAAGATCGTCCCGAATCCGAGGTACCGCGCCCCGGCCGCTCAGACGGCTGATGCAGGAGAGACGAAATGAAGTACGAAATTATTTTCTGCGTCTTCGCCATCCTGCTGATGGCGTCCGTGATCGGACTCTTCGCCTGGCGTCTGCTCTCGGGCCGTTCCGACCCGACGCGCGAGTGGCAGAGGACCGAGGAGAACCTGGCTGGCCTCAAAGACGAGTACGAGCGCAACCGCACGCTTCTTGCCGCAGGGAAGGTCACTCAAAAAGAGTTCAGCGAGCGCGAGGAGGAACTTGCGCTGCGCGTGATCGAGGAGACCGCCTCCGAGGAGACGACCGCCGCGAAGAAGGACTCGGAATCCTTCCCGCTCCTCACGGCCGCGGCCGTCGCGATCATCATCCCGGCGACTGCGATCGGTGCGTACCTCTGGTACGGTGACTTCTCCGCCTTGGACGAGAAGGCGATCGAACAGGTCCGCATGACCCGCGAGCGCGTGAACTCCCAGCGCAACATGGCCGAGACCGTGCAGTCGCTTGAGGCCTCGGTGCAGAAGAACCGTGACAACCTCGAGGCCTGGGAGATCCTCGCCGAGCAGTACAACGCCACGGGGAACCTCTCGCAGGCACAGATGGCCTACGAGAACGTCACGCGCCTGAACCCGAAGAACGCCAACGCCTGGGCCGAGCTCGCCGACATCACGATCGCGATCGATCCCTCGCAGCTCGTCCGCGCGGGCGAGATCGCCGCCAAGGCCCTCGAAATCGATCCCTGGCACCAGAAGGGCTTGATGATCGGAGCCGCGGCCTCGTTCGAGAAGGGGGACTATGCGCAGTCGGCGATCTACTTCGAGCGCCTGAGGAAGCAGATCCCCGAGGGGAACGAGGTTTATGACGCGCTCACCGCCCAGATCGAGATGACGCTGCAGGCGGGCGGTCTCTCGGCCGTTCCGCCTGATCCGGTCGGGGCGAAGCCCGAGAGCGATCTCGACAAGATGATGAAGATGGGCGGCGGCATGACCGCCGCGCCCGAGAGAGGGCAGGACGGCGTGGGGCTGAATCCCCTGCAGCGCTGACCAGCTTCTCCCGCGAAATCTTCGTCACCCAATCAGGCCTCCGCACCGGGCGAGTCATAGCCGATCCCGCCCAGTCCGGAGGCCGACCTGTCTTCGGATCCGGAACTGCAGGGGCTCCCGTCCCCGGCGAACAAAGTCAGAGGTGGGAGAGGGCGGCTTCAGGACAAAAAAATCCCGGCCGAGAGAATCCGGAACGGCCGGGTTGTGAATAAATCTGTTTGTGAGTCCGGGGCAGGTTTCACAAAATTCGCTGCCCCGGACGGGCAGGGTGTCTGAGTGGTTACAGGTTCTCAGGCACCCTGAGGCTTTCAGTGATCCCGGGGGATCAGAAGAAGCCGCGCTTCTGCTCGGAGAGGCTGACGTAGATGTTCTTCATCTGCGAGTAGTGCTCAAGGATGACCTTGTGCGTCTCGCGGCCGATGCCGGACTTCTTGTAGCCGCCGAACGGGGTGTGAGCCGGCAGTTCGTTGTAGGTGTTGACCCACATGCGGCCCGTCTTCACGCCGCGGGCGACGCGGAAGGCACGGTTGATGTCGCGCGTCCAGACAGCGCCGCCGAGGCCGTACTCGGACTCGTTGGCGAGTTTCAGAACCTCGGCCTCGTCCTTGAACTTCACGACGCAGGCGACCGGCCCGAAGATCTCCTCCTGGCAGACGTTCATCGTGTTGACGCAGTCGACGATGAGGGTGGGCTTCATGAAGGCACCCTTCTGGCCCGGGATCTCGGCGCGCTCGCCGCCCGTGAGGACGCGAGCACCTTCCTTCTTGGCTTCCTCGACCCAGCCGAGGATCTTCTCAAGCTGACGCTCGTTGACCTGCGAGCCCATCTGCGTTTCCATGCAGAGCGGATTGCCGACCTTGACCTTCTCGAAGGCCTCGGCGAGCGCGGCGACGAACTTGTCGTAGATGCCTTCCTGCACGAAGATGCGGGAGCCCGCGCAGCAGACCTGGCCCTGGTTGAAGAGGATGCCGATCTGAGCGCCTTCGATCGCCTTGTCGAGCTGGCAGTCGTCGAAGTAGATGTTCGCGGACTTGCCGCCGAGCTCGAGCGTGGCGGGGATGATCTGCTTCGCGGCGGCGAGACCGACGTCACGGCCGATCTCGGTCGAGCCCGTGAAGGCGAGTTTGTCAAAGCCCGGGTTGTCGAGCATCGCCTGGCCGGCGACCGAGCCGCGGCCGCTGATGATGTTGACGACGCCCGGCGGGAGGAACTCGTTGAGGATTTCGCCGAGGACGTTGAGCGAAAGCGGCGTCGAGGACGAGCTCTTGATCACGACGGCGTTGCCGGCGGCGATGGCCGGGGCGATCTTCCAGGCACCCATCAGGAGCGGGAAGTTCCAGGGAACGATCTGGCCCACGACACCGATCGGCTCGCGGAGGATGATGGAGAGCGTGTTCTCGTCGATCATCGTGGCCTCGCCCTCGTCGGCGCGGATGCAGCCGGCGAAGTAGCGGAAGTGGTCGGAGGAGAGCGGAACGTCGACGAGCGTGGTCTCGCGGATCGGCTTGCCGTTGTCGAGCGTCTCGACGGTGGCGAGCTCGGTCGCGCGTTCATCGATGCGGTCGGCGATCTTCAGAAGGATGGCGGCGCGCTCCTGAACCGACTTGGCGGCCCAGGCGGGCTGGGCGGCACGGGCGGCCTGAACGGCTGCCTCGATGTCGTTGGGCGTGGCGTCCGCGCAGGTGGCAAGACGCTCGCCCGTGGCCGGGTTGTACGTCTCGAAGGTCTTGCCGCCCTCGGCGTCAACCCACTGGCCGTTGATGAGAAGGCCGTAGCGGTCCTTGATGTAGTTCGTCATGAGAATATGGCTCCTTCCGTGGACTTGTGGCGGAAGCGGGTGCGCTTTAGGGCTGGAACTGCCTTTCTTCGGAGGAGGTGTCACGGACCTGGGGCTTTCGGGAACACTAAAGTCCTTGTGCGAGGGCCTCCTCTCTGGAGTTCACGCGCTCGCTTGTTGACTTCAGATTAAGCAAGGTCGGGGTCGCTGCGGAATACGTCAGAAGGAGGTTTTTCCCTTCCAAAAGAACTAGTTCTTTCGTATACGTTCCCTCATAGGTATGTCCCGGGTAATGGATAACCCGTCAGGGTTTACCCTTAATTTAATCCGTCCGAAAGGAACCTATACCTCCAAGGGGATATTTAAACTAATCAAAACGGCTCCTATCGTTTCGATAGGAGCCGCACTATTCGTTCAGCAGGGAAGGAGGTCGGATCAACCGTGAAAGTGATTCTCAGTCCCGGTGAAGGCCGCAGGGAGCCTTCTCAGAGGAAGGTGCGCACGTGGCCCTGCATCTCCGCGAGGAGTTCCTCGGGCGGTACGGTGACGAGCTCGATTGTGCGGGGCTTCTCCGCGCCGAGGAGCGTCAGAAGACCGGCAGGTGTGTCGAGGAACTCGAGGGCTATTGACTTGTCGTCCGGATCCACCGCCTCCAGGCCGCGGTTCCAGCGGACCTCGGCCTCGGGATCGCGGGCGTACTTCATCATGCGCTCGTCGTCCTCGGGGGAGGCTGCCGCCGACTTGCGGTCCTCGCCGTTCATCTTCTGCGCGGACTCGATTGCACCCCAGGCGGCGAGGAAGGCTTCCTCGGCCTTTGCCTCGTCGGTGGCGAAGAGGGCGGCGAGCTCGCGGGAGAAGCCGTTTCCGAGCGCGAACTCCGCGAGGTCGGTGAGCCGCGGATGACGACGGCGGGTTTCGAGATCAAGACCCATCGGGTGCTTCGAGAGACTGACTGCAATGCCGGCTTCCGTATGCGCGATGGCGAAGCGTCCCGCGCTCCTGCCCTCGAAGTCCGCGAGACGCGGCCCCTCGGGAGGCTGCTCGCGCAGGAAGAAGGAACCGTTGACTGCATCGGATGCATCGTTGGCCAGCCGCTGCGCGAGCACGCGGCCGAGCAGGCTCTGCTGCCGGCGGACGGGATGTGCGAAACGCTTGAGCCTCGCCCGGGTGGGCTCAGGGAGGAGCGCGGCGAAGGCATCCTCCATCGACTGCGGCAGCGCCTCTCCCGAGAGCGGCAGGATCAGGACCGCGGCTCCCTCGGGCGGCTCGAGCTCCGGGGCATCGTCATCGATGTCGATGCCGAAGGGATCCTCGAACTGCGCGGCGAAGAGCCGCTTGATCTGCGCACGGGTCTCTTCCCGCGTGTTCCATCGGGCGGGCTGGGAGAAGACAAGTTCCGGGAGCGCGAGTGGCATGGTGCTGGGGTTCCTCAAGTCAGAAGAAGGTTGGGAGCGCAGGAAAATTCTATTCAATGTCCGGTTCCGAGGCGCGCGATCCGGCCGTCGGCTTTGCCTCGCGCCTCCCGAAAGGCCAAAGCGTTCGGCTGCCGGACCCGGGCTGCCGCCGTACATAACAGGCCGGCGCGCAGCGCCGGCGGGAGATCCCCGGGCACGGCAAGGCCGGGGCGAGCTCCCGCGAGCGGCATACCGGTCCCCGCCCGGTTCTTCCCTTCCCGGGGACAAGCGCACACCTCCGGTCATGGAAGTCTTCCGGGGCCCAAGGCACCAGGACTCTCCTGCGCGGTCTGCCGGCACTTCGGAAACGACTTTTCTGAGCGCAGCGAAGACACTTGGTCGGGGAGGCGGCGAGGCGAACCGGCTTGAAGGGGGAGTTTAGGAGTCTCCCGTGAAAAAGCCGTGACAGGATATGAGCGGAGGCACAGGGGAAGAGGAGGGCTCAGGCGGGTTCAGGCTGGAAGAAGGAACTTCGCGTAGGATTAAGCTGTAACTCTATGGCCGTTAGGGAAGCGAGGAGACTCCCCTAACGGCTTGTA